>PLUI01000188.1:1528-7349 GCA_003164855.1 Acidobacteriaceae bacterium | reverse complement strand
TGGCGCTCAGCGACAATGCGGTGTGCCATCGCAATTTGACTTTGGGCGACTCGCAATGCGTGTTTATCTCCACGCGGCTGATGGACGACAAGTTTTCGGTGGCTTTCGAGTTCTATATCAATGTGGGGCATGCGCTGGTGGAAGCGGCCGGAGTCTCCGAGGAGTTCAACGAACTGGCGTGGAAGCAGGTGCAGGCGGGCACGCGCGGAGAGACGTCACTGGATGCGTGGGAGGCGCGCAAGCTGGCGTTAGCCGGCGGCGCGGATGCGGAGCGCTTCAAGAACGAATATTTCGAGGCCACGTTTTCCGATACGATTTCGATTTATCTGCTGTCGCTTTATTTAGACGTGGATTACTACGATCTGCGGGAGCGGGATTATCCCCTGCTGGCGCCTTCGGCGCTGGCCGAGCGGTTGCGGAAAGTAGCGGAGCTGTTTCCGGCGAATGCGGGGTATGAGTTTGCGGTGCTGTACAAGCGGCGCGGCTGAAATTTCTTTGCCACGGATTTGCACGGATTCCCGCGGATTTCTTCTTTAAAAACCCTACTTATTTCCGATCACGAAATTTATCGTGCTGGGCTGATTGGCATTGACGGTGACTGGTTTCTCCCACGTTTTAGGCTCGGTGAAGATGGGGCGCTGCACGGTGCGCTCGGTCAAGACGTCGTAGGCCTGCTCTTTGCCGGCCAGTCCCCAGCCTTCATGCCAGGCTACGATCTGATAGGTGCCGGGCGGAACGCTGGTGAACTCGAAGCGTCCGCTCTCATCGGTGACGGCGTAATAAGGATGCGAGACCACCATCATTTCGGCATTCATCCAGACGTGGCCGCCGTTACAGCGAAGATTGACCAGGCCGAGTGCTGGCATATTGCGCGAGGCGATCTGATTGGTAAATGGGAATGGCAGGTTGTAAGTGGCGGCGCCATCCATGTGGACGGTGTGCAGGGTGGCGTCGGAGCTTTGCATCTGCAACTCGGCGTTCTGCGGCACGAGAAGAATGTGCGGAATGTAGTGGCAGTGCTTCTGGTCCAAGTGACGCCTCTGCTCGGGCAGTTCCATCGCTTTGCCGGCGGAAATGTTCTTGAGGTAGACGATGGTGTTGGCGACACCACCCTCGGGTCCAATGATCAGGCGTTCGAGGCTGACGCTTTTCTTACCCTCCGGGTCGCAGATTTGCGGGTCTTTGGTGACGGGAAAATCCAGTTGGTGCGGGACGGGCCCCGTCCATTTGACGGTGCCGGAGATGGTGCCACCATCGGCGACGGAGATTACCTTGTAATCGCTTTGAGCGGCGGCCAAGGCTGTAAGGATAAGGGGGAAAACCAGCAAATGGCAACGAGCAATCAAACTGCGCATAGCAAAAACCCCTGAATAGCCCACCGCCCGTTCCACCCGCCCTTCTTGGAGTCGGTGGGGAACGCGGGCTGAATTTTGGGTCGAACGTTTCTTCGTCGAGCTTGCTTGGTCACGGGCAACGATTTTGCACTGGCTTGCGAGACAATGCTGCAACGGGCCGCCGAGACGGACAATCGTTTATGTTGCCCTTTATTCCGATCCGGGAGGACCGCTTTGGCGCGGTTCGTGTGATCGGAATCACAGAACTAAGGTGCGCCAATGTGCTTGCGGTGTCGAGATTACTAAAGAGGGAGTACTAGCGGGGCACATTCGTTAAAGGACTCGAACTTCCCGAATTTGCAAGGTCTGCCATGCGATGCTGAATGGCTTACAATCTTGCTTCCATGACCGTACAGGTACGATCGTTCGCGAAGATTAATCTCGGGCTGCGCATTGGCGCGGCGCGGGGGGATGGTTTTCATGAACTGCTGACGGTTTACCAGACGATTGGGCTGCACGATTTGATTGGCGTGAGCGTGAGCCGCGGCAACGGGATTGAGATTCATTGCGACGACGCCAGAGTTCCGCGGGATGAATCGAATACTTGCTATCGCGTTGTCGAAAAAGCGATGCGGGCGATGAAGGGCAAGGGCCGAGTCCTCATCCAGATTGAGAAGCGATTGCCGGTGCAGGGCGGGATAGGCGGGGCTTCCTCGAACGCGGTGGCGACCCTGCTGGCGCTGGAGCGAGTGATGAAGAAGACCTTGCCGGGGGAGGAGCGGCTACGGATTGCGGCGGAAGTGGGATCGGACTTGCCGCTGTTTCTCATCGGCGGGACGGTGCTGGGCGTGGGGCGCGGGGAGCAGGTTTATCCGCTGCAGGACCTGCCGGGAACGCCTTGCGTGGTGGTGACGCCGGAGGTGGGGGTGTCGACGCCAAAGGCGTTTGCGGAGTGGGACCGAAAATTGACGCTACCTGGAGCATCCGATAGAATGGTTGAGCTTGGCCGTGGGCTTTCAGCCTGGCTGAGCGAGAGTTACTCCGGTGCTCCTTTTAGAAGGGGCCGGGCCGAGAATCCGCTTCTCGAGCTTGTCCGGGCCGGGATCAAGAACGACTTTGAACANNTGCGTCGCTGTCGGGCTCCGGGTCAACATTGTACGGGCTGTTCGCCTCGAAGGAGGCGGCGCGCGCGGCCGAGACCAGGCTCCACCAGCAGGGTTGGGCGGCGCAGGCGACGGCCACGCTGACGCGGCGGGCGTACTGGAAGAGAATTTTTAGGTAGCGACGGGCAGGCAAATTTTTGATTGTTGATTTTTGATTATTGATTGACAATGAGGGTGCTGGTTGAACCGGGTTTCAACAGCAATCCAAAATCAACAATAACTTCTACTGGGCCGTCGACTAATGGTAGGTCAAGTGCCTTTGGAGCACTTTGTCTAGGTTCGAATCCTAGCGGCCCAGCCAGAAAACCGCTGCGAGCTTCTAGCTGCCAGCCAACCGAGCTGCGAGCTTGGTTTGGCGTTCGCTAGAAGCCAGGAGCTAGTAGCCGAGAAAAACTTATGGCCACTTTGGTGACGCCCACGGAAGCGGAAAAGACGGAGAAGGCCGAGAAGCAGGCTCCCCCCATGCCCGAGGAAAAATCGGAACGCAAGCCGCGAGCACGGGTGGACGAGAAGTTCAAGATTTTCAGCGGCACCGCGAACGAGCCTCTGGCCGACGAAGTTTGCAACTTCCTCGGCATGCCGCGTGGCCAGGCCATGCTGAAGCGTTTCGCGGATGGCGAGGTGTACGTCCAGATTCAGGAGAACGTGCGTGGCTGCGACGTGTTTGTGATGCAGCCGACGTGCCGGCCCGTGGACGAACACTTGATGGAACTGCTGCTGATGATCGATGCGTTAAAACGCGCTTCGGCGCGGCGCATCACGGCGGTGATTCCCTACTACGGGTACGCGCGGCAAGATCGAAAGGATAAGCCGCGAGCTCCGATTTCGGCGAAGCTGGTGGCGGATTTACTGACCACGGCGGGCGCTCACCGAGCCCTGATTGTCGACCCGCACACGCCGCAGATACAGGGATTTTTCAACATCCCGGTGGACCATTTGTTTGCTTCGCCGGTGCTGGTAGACCATTTCAAGAAGTTAGCTTTGCCGAATTTGACGGTGGTTTCGCCGGACGCCGGCGGCGTGGAACGGGCGCGGTTTTTCGCCAAGAAGGTTGATGCCGCGTTGGCCATTGTGGATAAACGCCGGGTGGAAATGAATGTGGCCGAAGTGATGAATGTGATCGGCGACGTCAAAGGGCGTTCTTGTCTGATCATTGACGATCTGATTGATACCGCGGGAACCACGGTGAAGACGGCGGCGGCTCTGCTGGAGAATGGAGCAACGTCGGTTTATGCCTGCGCCTCGCATGCCGTGCTCTCCGATCCGGCGGTGGAAAACATTCACAGCTCCGCCATCGAGCACGTTGTTGTAACCAACACCATCCCGCTGACGGCGGAAGCTGCAAGCGAGTCCAAGATTATGGTGCTTTCGATCGCGGGGTTGATTGGACGGGCGATTCAGTCCATTCACGAAGAGACTTCAGTCAGCAAATTATTCATGTAAGGCAGGAATAGAAATTATGGCGACTACATTAGAGCAAAATACTCTGGAAGCGAATCCGCGGGAAGCGGGCACGAAAAATCAGGCCCGGCGGGTGCGCCGCGAAGGCAAGATTCCCGCGGTAGTTTATGGCGCGGGCAAAGACTCTTTGGCAGTGAGCGTGGATCCGCGGCATGTGCTGCGCATTTTGCGCTCGGAAAGCGGCCACAACACCATTTTCGACCTGGCCGTCGTGAATCCGGCCGGCAATGGCGGCGAGAAGACCAAGGCTGAGACCGCCAAGGCGATGATCGTGGATTGGCAATATGAGCCCATCAAGGGGCATCTGCTGCACATCGACCTCAAGCGCATCGCAATGGACAAGGCGCTGCGCGTCAGCGTCCCCATCATGCTGCAGGGCACGGCCGAAGGTGTGAAGACCGAAGGCGGGATTCTCGAACAGATGCTGCGCGAAGTGGAAATCGAGTGCTTGCCGGGCGATATTCCCGGCCACATCGATGTCGACATCAGCCATCTTACGTTCGGCAAAGTGCTGCGCGTGTCGGACTTGCCGCACAACGAAAAACTGAAGTTCCTTACGGACGCGAACCAGCCGGTGGCGCACGTAACCAGCGTGAAGGAAGAAGTTGTGGCTGCTCCGGAAGCGGTGGCGGCGGAAGCGGGAGCTGCTCCGGCCGAGCCCGAGGTTATCAAGAAGGGCAAGGCGGAAACCGAGGAAGAAGGCGAGGCTGTGGCCGAGAAGCCGGAGAAGGGCGAGAAGAAAGCCGAGAAGAAGGAGAAGAAATAACTTCGTGGCGAGAAGAGCCGAGCTGCGCTCGGCCGGACAGCCGAGGGCGGCTGTCCCCACATGGATGGTGGCGTGAAACTGATCGTAGGTCTTGGCAATCCAGGAATCGAGTATCAGTTTTCACCGCATAACGTGGGCTTTCTTGCGGTGGATCGCATCGCCAGCGACCTGGGCGTTGAGGTTCGAAACCGGCAGTTCCGGGCGCTTACGGCGCGGCCGGTGATTGGTGGCGAGACGGTGCTGCTGGCCAAGCCTGAGACGTACATGAATTTGAGCGGCCTGTCGGTCCGGGAATTGCTGGCGGAGTACGATGCCAAGCCGGAATCGGATCTGATTGTGATTCAGGACGAGCTGGATTTTCCTTTGGGCACGTTGCGGATTCATACGCGGCGAAGTTCGGCGGGGCATAACGGGATCGAGTCGATTATCGGAGCGCTGGGCACGCAGGATTTTTTGCGTATCCGGATCGGCGTGGCACCGGAGCGGAAACTGGAAGATGGCCAGCGCTACTTGCTGGCGCCGATGTGCAAGGCGGATCTCGCGGTGATCGATGGTGTGCTCGATACTGCCGAAGAGGCGGTGAAGGTGATTTTGAAGGAAGGTCCGGCGGCGGCGATGAACCGCTTCAACCGGAAAGAAGAAACAGATTAGCCACGGATTGGCGCGGATACTCAGGGATCATGATCTTTAAGAGTCTTCCGGTTTATCCGTTCTCTGGTTTATCCGTGGCCATCCGTGAAGATCAGTGGCAAAGATTTGGAGACTGCAAATGAATCGTACTTATGAGTTGATGTTTATTGTCCGGCCGGATATGGCGGACGAAGATCTGGACAAACTGGTTGCGCATCTGGAAACGACCGTAACCTCGGCATCGGGAACGGTCAAGAACGTGGACCGCATGGGCAAGCGCCGTCTGGCCTACGTGGTGCGCAAATTCCGCGAGGGCATCTACGTTCTGATGACCATTGAAGGCGCGGGCACGGTGATCCACGAGCTGGAGCGCCGGCTGCGCGTCACCGAGCAGGTCATCAAGTTCCTCACCGTTCGCATCGACGAGGAGCAGAAGCGGCTGGATAAGATCAAGAAGCTGCGCGACG
>PLUI01000188.1:0-1477 GCA_003164855.1 Acidobacteriaceae bacterium | reverse complement strand
ACTGGCAACCGGCAACTGGCCACCGACAACTGATTTTAAGAAGGAGCATTATGACTGACGAGACGAAAGCACCAGCTACCGAACGGCCGTCGCGGCCTTTCGGGGAGCGTTCCGGCGGAGGAGACCGTCCACGATTCGGAGGAGGCGGTGGTGGTGGCCGTTCCGGGCCGGGTGGTCCGCCGCGTGAAGGTGGACGCAAGTTTTTCCGCCGCAAGAAAGTTTGCAAGTTCTGCACGGAAAAGATCGCCGACATCAATTACAAAGATTACCGGCTGCTCGGGCAGTTCGTGGCCGAGAGCGGCAAGATTGTGCCGCGGCGTTTGACCGGAGTCTGCTCGCCGCACCAGCACCGGCTGGCCTCGGCCATCAAGCAGGCCCGCAACATCGCGCTGCTGCCGTTTGCCGGGCGGGCATCGTAAAGGCATTCGCCGCGGATTTGCACGGATCTTCACGGATGGGGCTTTTGAATATTTTGGTTTATCCGTGATCATCCGCGTGAAATCCGTGGCCAACAATATCTAACATCGGAGTCATATCATGGAAGTCATTCTCAAAGAAGATGTGAACAAACTGGGCTCGCGCGGCGACGTGGTGAAGGTTGCCGAAGGATATGGGCGCAACTTTCTTTTGCCGCACAAACTGGCAATCCAGGCCACGGCCGGCAACAAAGCCGTCATCGTGCAGATGAAGGCAGCTTCGGTGCGCCGCTCGGCCAAGGAGAAGTCGCAGGCCGAAGAACTGGCCAAACAGTTTGAGGGGCTATCGGCTTCGTTCCAGAAGCGGGCGGGGGAGCACGATCAGCTGTTCGGCTCGGTCACCTCCAGCGACATTGCCGATGCTATCGCGAAAAAGGGAATCAACCTGGACCGGCGCCAGATCCAGCTCCACGAGCCGCTGAAAACCTTGGGCGAGTTCACCGTGCCGGTGAAGCTGCACAAGGATGTGACCGCGCATTTAAAAGTGGTTATCGAGAAGGAAGCGGTGGCGGAGTAGTCGGTGAGAATTATGGCCCGGGCGCTCTGCCCGGGCCGTGGTGGGTTGTGCAAGCCACGATTACGGCGTGATCTGAAAAACGGTTCCGTAGTCGCCGTTCCCTCCATCCGCGGTTGTGCCGTAGAGAGTTCCACTCGGCCCGAGAATCAAGCCGCCCGCGGGGAAAAATCCATCTCCGCCGCCAGGATACGGGAAGGTATACAGCGCGTTCTCGCTCCAGCCTCCGCCGGAAAGCGGAGAGAGTTCGAATACACTGCCCCAGTCGCCGAAGAGACCGCCCTGGGTGGTTCCGTAGAGATTACCAGCCTGATCGAAGATCAAATTTCCGTTGGGGAATGTGGCATCGGAACCAAGGAACGTATATAAGATTGTTTCCTTCCAAGCGCCTGGTTGGGGCGATAACTCGAAGACAACTCCGCAACCGTTGTAGGCGCAGATCGACCCGTGGTTGCCGCCGTACGCGGTGGTGCCGTAGAGATTGCCG
>PLUI01000003.1 GCA_003164855.1 Acidobacteriaceae bacterium | reverse complement strand
ACCGCTCTGGCAAGCGTGGATTCAAGAACGCTTCCCGATGCCATCGGAGACGAGCAAGAGTGAGAGTGCGAGTGAATGATCGCTGTTTGATTCCAAATACGCCGGAGAGCCAACAACTGCGAGACGCATCTCTTTGGTCACGCGGACGGCGATCATGTCCCGCTGGATGAACTCGCCAAGTTGGACAGCTGCGTCGTACTCTCCGGCTACGAGATCGACGGGGGTCATTGGAAAGATGCTTCCTCGATACGTACTCGCCGCGGTGCGGCTGCAAACGGCTAGTAATGACAGAACATAGAAGCGGCCGCCACCCGGATTGTCCCAGCAAGAAAGCCCCGCTCGTGAGAGCGGGGCCTTCGATTTGGGCTGGAACGGTGACGACTATACGGAATACTTAGCGCTTGCCGCCGTGTCCGCCGCCACTGTGACCTCCACCGCTGCTGTGTCCACCGCTGGCATGTCCGCCGCTAGAGTGTCCGCCACCGTGCGAACCGCCGTAGCTTCCACGCGAAGAGGATCCGCGCGACTCACCGCTGCGGCTGCCGCTGAAACCACCAGCGCGCGGCGCGCTTGATGCGCGTCCGGCGAAAGCTCGTTGGCCGCCGGAGAATCCCCGGTTGCCTGCGTAGGCTCGGTTACTTTCAGCGCCCCGGTTCACGGCTGCACCGCGATTGCTGCCGGCGAAGCCGTGGGACGTCCCCGCGTAGCTTCGAGATGCGCCCGCATATCCGTGACCTGCGGCTGAGCCAAACCCGCGCGCGCCGTATGCGCCACGCCCGGAAGCGAATCCTCGATAATTTCCGTGCACAAAGGCCGCGTGGTTATAAAACGCTCCACCGCGGAAGGCCCAAGGGTGGCCGCCGAAGAAGACTCCTCCGTGGAACCCCCAGCCGATTCCCCATCCACGCCATCCCCAGCCGAAGCCGAAGAACGGCGCGATCGGGAAGCCTAAGCCGAACGAAATGTACGGGCCACCAAATCCCCACCACGGATAGAACCCAGGCCACAGGCCTACGGGATATCCATATACATACGCGGGGTTATAACTGGGCACATAGACCACATCCGGATCAGCCGGCTGGATGTCTACATTCGGCCCCTGCTCGTACACGCGCTCTTGAGGCGTCGTCCGCAGATTGCCCGCGTCGTAAGCCTTGTGACGCATGTACTGGATCGCCTGCATCACGTCATTCGGCTGGTTCTGATAGGCTTCGCCCAGCTCCGAGGTCCACGACAAATCCCTGTCCAGGTTCGCCAGCACCGTGGGAAACTCCACCAGAGACTTCACGCTCGGATCCCAATCCTGCCGGTCCACTTCCTCGGCCAGATCCCGTCCCTTCAGCCCCGGGTTCTCCCGTGCCATCCGGTCCGCCACCACGATCTGGGTTGGATACGCTGACGCGGCCAGTATCTGCGCCACGAGCGCATCGGGATACAACGCAATCGGAGCTACCAGCTTATTCAACTGCTCCGGAGGCAACGGTGTGTACTGCCGTTGATCTGGCCCGGTTGGAGCCGGCGGCGGAGGCGGAGTCGCCTGCGCCTGATCTTGGTATGCACGGTCTTGGTATGCACCTTGATCCTGTGGCGGCGGAGGCGCGACATCCTGAGGCGCGCTCTGATCCGGCGCACTGTATTGCGGTGGAGTGTATTGCGGCGCGTTATACTGCGGCGCGGTCTGCTCTGGCTGAGGTCCTTGATCCACCTGAGCGCTCACACCCGCTGAGGGCTTGTCCATCGACTGGTCCTGCGCCACCAAGGAAGTGCCAGCCCCGAGCGCCATTGCGCTCGTCAGCACCGCGGTAAGAAGCGTTTTAGATAATTTGGTTTTCATAATGTCCCCCACAATTCCTGTTACTAGATTGAACACTGGGAATGGGGAAGAGTTCCGTTCTTTTGATTGATTTACACCGGTTGATTTCGGCCAGGCAGTGGTGGATTTCACGCAATACATACGCTTGCGACGAGAGGACAGACTGTAGTTCTGCTAACTTACGGTAGCTGCGAGAAAAATATTTTTGCTAAAGCCAACGCCATCAGGGTCAGGCCGCGCAAGAACAGAAGATGGCCGGAGGCAAACAATGAGTTAAGAGGACTCAACGGTTGGTCGCCGAGCAATTGGGCGAGAGGTTGTGTCCAAATGTGCCGANNGGGGTGGATTTGAACCACCGACCTTTGGGGTATGAGTTCAAGGGGAACTGATACCAAACAACTTACAAACGCACGGATGACACCTAAGCACCTGTAAGTACGCGCAAGGAACGCACTGTAGTCCCTCGTTTAGTCCCTAGTCCCTCGCTAGTCCCTCGTTTTTGAGATCGGTACCCAGCCACTCCATTCGCCGCCGGTCGTAGGCGAATGCGGCCCGTAAACGACAACTTAAGCTGTTTGCGTCTATCGTCTGCCGACTTATTAGAAGCCTGTTTCGGGCCAACTTCCGAGTTGCCGACGATCCGAGCATTAATGACGATAAGCGCGTTTTATGAGGACTCAACTCATCTCCTGGCGCTTGCCAAAAGCCGATAGCGCGCTATTACGGTCGTCGCCCTTTCACCACTTGTGCCGTTTCGTCTCTTCTTCGTCAGATTAGCGTCGGCGAGGGAGTCTCTTTGCCGAGGCCTCGGATCCAG
>PLUI01000137.1 GCA_003164855.1 Acidobacteriaceae bacterium | reverse complement strand
GAGGAGATGTAGAACTGGGCGAGGCTGGTGAGGGATCCGGTGACGAGCGGGAGAACGCCGGTGGCGAGGGGATCGAGTGTGCCGAGATGGCCGACGGAGCGTTGCTGCAGAATGCGGCGCATGCGGTTGACCACGTCGTGGGAGGTCCATCCGGCGGGCTTGTCGACGATGATGACGCCATTCATGAGAGGATTTGGTNNATTGAGCAATCGGGTGATTGGGCGATTGAAAAACAGCTTGGATTCTCAATTGCCCAATCACCCGATTGCTCAATCGCTCAATGTACTAACTTACCAGATTTTCTATGCTTCCTATTAAGGACGACCAGACTCGGTATAGCCCGGCGTGGGTGACGTGGTTTTTGATTGGGCTGAACCTGTTGATTTATTTCTTCGAGGCCTCGCTTAGTCCGCAGGATTTTAAGTTGGCGATTCATCAGTTTGGGGTGGTGCCTTACCATCTGGCGGCGTTTCTGGGAGGGTCGACGAGGTATACGCTGCCGGCGATTGTAGTTCCCTTCTTCACGTCGATGTTTCTGCACGGGTCGTGGCTGCACGTGATCGGCAACATGTGGTTTCTCTATATTTTTGGCGACAACGTGGAGGACTACCTGGGGCACTTTAAATATCTGGTGTTTTACCTTCTTACCGGGTTGATTGCGATGCTGACGCAGGTGGCGGTGAACGTGCATTCGACCGCGCCCACGGTGGGGGCGAGCGGAGCGATTGCGGGGGTGCTGGGAGCGTATTTTATTTTGTATCCGAGGGCGCGGGTGCTGACCTGGTTCTTTGTGTTTGTGATATGGGTGCCGGCGTGGATTATTTTGGGCTACTGGTTTGTTCTGAATTTTCTGAGTGGGACGGCGAGCGCGCTCGCGATGCAGGGGCAGAACGTGGGAGGCGTGGCGTTCTGGGCGCACGTGGGGGGATTTGTTTCGGGAGCGCTGCTGGTGAAAATTTTTGGGGAGCGGCAGCGGCGGTATCCGTATGCATACCAGTAGTTGTGCGGGTGCAAGTCAAAACATAAAGTCAAGAGCAACGGGCCTTTGGCCCGAGGACGGCTGTCCTCACATGGGATATTCTCCACTTCTCCAGATGAAAGGTCGACAGGAAAAACAAAAGCAGTCAGAAGCAAGGTCAAAGGCAAGATCAAAGGCTTCGAACAGGAGTGTCCAACCCACACGAGCAACACCAAGATCAACTGCAGCCGCCGAGACGGCTACGCATTATTTTTTGGGACGTGACTCTGGGGGGACCAAGCCCGACAGACGATAGTAGACGACGAGTTGGCCGTAGTGTTCGCCGGAATGCTCGATGAAGCCGTAGGCCCAGTCGTAAATGCGCGCCTGCTGGTGAGCGAAGGGATCGACCACCATATCAGACATTCCCCTGTCGCCTTTGGCCTGGATTGCGGCTGCGCCGTCGGCGAAGGATTTCTTGACGTAGGCGACGACGTCGGCTTTGGTTTTGTAGACGGAGCGCTTGGGGTTTTCATCCACTTTGGTTTTATCTCCGCGGACGGCGTAGGTGACGTAATAGTTAGCGCCGGCTACGTGCAGGAGTTGCTCGGCGAAGGTGCGCTGGGGGGGCGTGGGTTTGAAGTCGTACTTGTCCTCGGGAAAATCCTCGGCCATGGCGATGAGCTTGCGGCCAATATCGTTCCAGGCGGCGAGGACAGCTTGCGACGGGCTATCCGCGGGCTTTACGGCTGCATCTTCTTTGGCGTCCTGGGCATGGGCGGGGAAAGTGAGAATTGCCAGGGCCAGCATGGTTGCGGTTAGGAATGGAGCTTTACGCATTGGATTTCTCCGGGAGATCGGTTAAAGGCCGGTCGCCATTCTAGTCTGGGTTTCTCTTCGTGTAAACCAGCGAGCGTGGCGCTGGCTCGAGTTCTCTAACACCAAGGGCAAGACCAAGATCAACGGCAACGTCAAAGGCGTCGGACAGGAGTGTCCGACCCACACGACGTGGTTTTACAAAAGTCCCACGGTGGGCAGGATCTCAAGCGTTTCGACCGTGGCGTTTGGCGGCAGCCGAATCGCGCTGACGACGGCGGCGGCGATGGTAGCAGGGGACATCATTTTCTTGCGCGGAGCTTGCGGCCAGAACGTGTTCCAGATTTTTGTGTCGGTGGCTCCGGGCATCAGAGCGATCACGCGAATTCCTTTCGGGCGCAATTCTTCGCGCAGGGTATTGGTGAGGCCGAGTGCGCCATGTTTCGAAGCGATGTAGGCGGCCGATCCGGTGAAGACGCGATGGGCGGCGATGGAGAGATTATTCACGATGGTGCTGCCGCGCTTCATGAGGGGGAGCGCGGCTTGCGTGATCAGGAACGTGCCGGTGAGGTTGGTATCGATTACGTCCTGCCAGAGCGGGAGCGGAAGTTTATCTACGGTGAGATTGGCGTGGGCGATGCCGGCGTTGTTGACGAGGATATCGAGGCGTTTGAATTCGCGGCGGATGGCGCGGAAAAGATCGTCGACTGAATGCGGGTCGCGAAGGTCGCAGGGGTGAGCGAGAATTTTGATTTTTGCGGAGGCCAGTTCCCTGCTGACTTTGCGCAAGGCTGTAGCGTTGCTGGCGGTGAGAATCAGATTGCAGCGTTCGGCGGAGAGGGCACGGGCGATGGCGAGTCCGATGCCGCGGCTGGCGCCGGTGACGAGGGCGATGTGGTTGAGCAGTTGTGAGGTCCTGCGAGTAGAGGTTGGGCGCGGCACGAGTCAATATTACAGAATCGCAAACACAACAAGGGCAAGATCAGAGTCAGAAGCAGCGGACAGGAGTGTCTGCCCCACACGAACAAATTCAACACCAAGGGGCAAGACCAAGATCAACGGC
>PLUI01000153.1 GCA_003164855.1 Acidobacteriaceae bacterium | reverse complement strand
AAGCGCATCCTGATCAGCGAGAAGGGAACCGTCAGTGGCGGCTTTATCGTGCGCACTGCGGCGGATGGGGCCAGCGAAGAGGATCTGCGCGCAGATATTCGCTTCCTGATCAGCCTATGGACGGAGATCAAACAGCGTTCCGATACGGCCAAGGCGCCGGCGCTTATCTATCACGATCTGAACCTGGTGGAGCGCATCCTGCGCGACCAGGTGAGCGACAATTTTTCCACTATTTGGGTGGATACCGAAGCGGAGTACGAGCGCATCGTTCGCTTCCTGAACCGTTTTCAGCCCTCGTTGGTGCGCCGGGTCAAGCTATATACCAAGGAGACGCCGCTCTTCGAGCAGTTTGGAATTCAGGAGGAGATCAGAAAGGCCCTCAAGTCGAAGGTGTGGCTCAAGTCGGGGGGCTCCATCGTCATCAATCAGACCGAAGCGCTGGTGGCCATCGACATCAACACCGGCAAGTACGTGGGCAAGACCTCGCGCCTGGAAGACACGATCGTTAAAACTAACGTTGACGCGATCAAGGAAATCGTGCGGCAGATTCGGCTGCGCGATCTGGGCGGCATCATCATCATCGACTTCATCGATATGGATGAGCGCCGCAACCGGCAGCGCGTGATGCAGGCTCTCGAAGAGGAACTCCGGCATGATCGCGCCCCGTCAAAAGTGCTGCAGTTCAACGATTTCGGGCTGGTCGCGATTACCCGCAAACGCGTGAAGCAATCGCTGGAACGCACCATTGGCGCGCCTTGTCCCTATTGCCAATCCACTGGCTACGTGAAGTCGCTGACCACGGTGGCGAACGAGATTTACGTGGAGATGCGCAAGATCGCGAAACATCTGGAGCACGAAGACGTGATGCTGCGCGTGCATCCGGATGTGGCCAAAGAGTTGAAGGGCAACAATGCCCGCCTGCTGAACGAGATGGAAGAACTAACCAAGCGCACCATTATCGTGAAGAGCGATCCGGCGTTGCACCAGGAGCAGTTCGATATCAACTAGCCGTCGGGCGTCGGCTATCGATTGTCTGCGTGGAGGCTTCCATGGAGACCTTGTTTCAGGACTTGCGCTACTCCTTGCGCCAATTATGCAAGGCGCCGGGATTTACCATCACGGCGGTCGTTACGCTGGCTCTGGGCATCGGAGCCAACACGGCCATCTTCACGCTGGTGCAGGGCATCCTGTTGCGCTCGCTACCCGTGGCCGATCCGGCACGGCTCTACCGCATCGGCGACACCAACAATTGTTGTATCAGTGGCGGCTTTCCGGGCGACAACGGCGATTTCGACCTCTTCTCCTACGACCTCTACCAGCACCTGAAGAACTCCGCGCCGGAGTTCGAGCAACTGGCCGCGGTGCAGTCCGCAGAGGATGAGTTCAGCGTGCGTCAGGCAAGTGCACTGGCAAAGTCGTTGCGCGGCGAATTCGTCTCCGGCAACTACTTCTCCACGCTGGGGCTTGGGGCATACGCCGGACGCGTGCTGGGCGAAAGCGATGATACTCCTTCGTCCGCGCCTGCAACGGTGGTCAGCTACAGTGCATGGCAGACGGAGTTTGCCGCCGACCCCGGGCTCGTCGGATCCACGCTTTTCATTCAGGCGCGGCCATTCACCGTCATCGGCATCGCGCCATCCGGCTTCTTCGGGGATCGAGTCTCTGACCGTCCGCCCGATTTCTGGATGCCTCTGGGGAGTGAGCCCTACCTCCACGGAGCCAATGCCATTCTGCATCATGCGGACTCCAACTGGCTTTATCCGCTGGGCAGGGTGCGTCCTGGAACCAACGCAGGCGCATTGCAGGCCAAGCTGACTGTGGTGCTGCGGCAGTGGCTGGCGACGCGTCCGGTTTATACCGACAATGGCGGAGCGGCTGAGATTCCCAAGCAGTATGTGACGGTCGTGCCCGGAGGCGGCGGCATCCAAAATCTGCAACAGGAAGCGGGTAAGGGACTGAAGATGTCGATGATCCTTTCCAGCTTCGTCCTGCTGATTGCCTGCGCCAATATCGCCAACTTGTTGCTGGCGCGCGCCACCACGCGGCGCGCGGATATGGCCGTGCGCACAGCATTGGGCGCAGCGCGGCCCCGGCTCGTCCGACAGGTTCTCACCGAGAGCATATTGTTGAGCTGCATCGGCGGACTGGCTGGATTAGCCGTTGCCTATGCAGGCGCACATACGATACTGGCTCTCGCTTTTCCCGATGCCAAGAACATGCCCATCGATGCGAGCCCTTCGCTCGCCGTGCTGGGATTCGCGTTTCTCGTCTCTCTGGTCACCGGCGTTCTGTTCGGGATGGCGCCCGCGTGGCTGTCCTCGCACGCCCAGCCCGCCGAGGCACTGCGCGGCGTGAACCGCTCTACGCGTGACCGCTCTTCGCTGCCGCAGCAGGCGCTGGTCGTCATGCAAGCGGCATTGTCGCTGGTTCTGCTGGCGGGAGCGATCCTGATGACCAAGTCGCTCGTCAACCTGGAGCATCAGAATTTTGGCGTGGCGACCGCTAACCGCTACGTGCTGCACTTCGATCCGGAAGGCGCCGGCTACACGGTCGAACGGCTGCCTGCGCTCTACCGGGAGATCGAAGCTCGCTTTTCCGCGCTGCCCGGCTTGGCGGGTGTCGGCATGGCGCTCTACAGCCCGCTCGAAGGCGACAACTGGAGCGACTGTGTCATCCAGCAAGGGCATCCCGCGCCGGGACCCAACGACAAGTGCGGTTCCACATGGGATCGCGTGAGTCCCCATTTTCTCGACGCCATCGGCGTACCCGTTCTGCGTGGCCGTGGACTCACTGACCAGGACACGGCAACTTCGCCGCAGGTCGCCGTGGTTAATCAGACCTTCGTCAAGCGCTTCTTCCCCAACGAGGATCCGCTGGGCAGGCGCTTCGGCATCGACTTCCAGCGGTACTCGGGCAGTTTTGAGATCGTGGGCGTCTTTGCCGATTTCAAGATGAACAACCCGCGCGATCCGGTGCGCCCGGTGTTCCTGCGTCCGCTCACCCAGCGCTTCAACGGCTTCCAGGAACCGCAGATGATTTCGGCCGAGGCGTCGTCGCTATTCATGCACACCGTTCTTTTCAACTTCAACGCGCCACAGCAGAACGTCGAGGGGCTCATTCGCCGTACCCTAGCAGGCATCGATCCCAATCTGACAGTGGTCAATCTTCAGTCTTTTGAGGCGCAGGTGGCCGGCAACTTTAACGAAGATCGGCTCATTTCTCGGCTGACCGGTCTCTTCGGTATCCTGGCGCTCATCCTGGCTTCGGTGGGACTCTACGGCGTGATGTCCTACTTGGTGGCCCGCCGCACCAGTGAGATCGGAGTCCGCATGGCGCTGGGGGCTACGCGATCGAGCGTGTTGGCGATGGTGTTGCGCGGAGCTCTCTGGCAGATTCTCATCGGCCTCGGCCTGGGCGTTCCCGCCGCGCTGTTAGCCGGCCATCTGATGGCCAGCCAGCTCTACGGAGTCGGCGGCGCCGATCCGCTTGCGCTGATCAGCGCGACTTTAGTGCTGGGATTTTGCGCGACTGCGGCGGGATTCATCCCTGCCCGCCGCGCAGCTGCGGTCGAACCGATGCAGGCACTCCGCACAGAGTAGCTTGCTACTCTGAGTCCGAACCAAGTACCCCGCTGACCTTTATATGGCGCCTCTGCACTCAACTTCATCGTTGCCGCCCTGTTCTTGGAGAATAGCTGCACCCTGATGACCGACAATCGCAAAGATTTTCCGATGGAAGAATTGGAGAAGTTTGATATGCCCGGAAAGCTAGCCTGAACCGCACCGAGAGTTTCGGCAACTGGAAACCAGAAACTGAGAAACTGAGAACTGATCTAGCTCCCCGGATGCGCCAGCGCCTTCACCGCAAGATCGGAGCGGTCGCGGAGTTTCTGTAAGGTTTCCTGAATCGCCTTTGCCGACGGGCCGGAGCCACCGGCTTCGGCCATCTTGGCAATCCCTGCAGCTTCCTCTGCGGCGGTGCTCGCAACATCGAGCAAAACAACCAGCGCATCCGCATGCAGCTTCCACAGCGACGACATACTCTGGCTGCGTTTGAGCTCTTCGAGTTCGGTGTTGACCCTGGCCACGCACGAGACCAGGCGAATCAGCGTGCGAGCAATATCCGCGCGAAGACTTTTTTCCTCGAGGAATCCGGCGTTGTAGGCGTCGGCCTCAGGCGCGGTCAGCGTCAGATTGAAGAAACGCATGGGCACGATCTGGCGATATTTAGGATCGGCGACGCGAACGAAGACGCGAATGGATTCCTCGACGCGGCGTAACTTGCCTTCCTCAACCGAGATTTGCTGGGCGGTGATAGCGGGCGGCTGAAATGCCTGAGCCGGGGCGGGTACTTTTGCGGCGGCCACTCGCGCGGTTTTGGCGGCAGCGGCCGCGCCACCGGATGCCGGCATGCCACGTCCGGCGCTGGGTGCGAGCAAGGATTTGCGAATCGGAGGTCGCCGGTCGAGTTCCTTTTTCAACTTGGAAACACGGCGGAATTTTTCCAGTGCGCCGCCATAATCGGCCTGCAGCATTTCTTTCTGCTCGATCGCAGCTACGTGTTCGACCGTGACTTCCACGCCGTCGACGGTACTCAGGATGCTGCCGCCCATCTCGTCGAGGGCTTGGGCGAACTGTTTGATCTCTCCCAAAGCCTTGGCGAACAACTCGTCAAACCGCGCGCCAAATGCGGCATTGTGGGCAGCGACCGTAGCCAGTACGCCGGGATGATAGAAGGAAGAATCCAGCCAGCGCTTCAACTCGCGCACCCGCGAAACGATTCCGGAATCCATCAGCGAATTGAAATCACGGTAGCGGGCAATCTCTTCGCGCAGGGGATCGAAATTACGCAGCAGTTGCACATGCTCTTCCGGGAGCGAAGGCACGTCGGTATCGGCCAGAATTTCGATCAGGGCAATTTCGAAGGGAGAAAGCGGCAGCGACCCGTCCAGTCCGTAGCCTTGCTGTTGCCATTGACCCTGAACGCGGGGATGGCGGTAGAGAAAAGTTGAAATCAGGTCAGTCTTATCGCGATTAATCTCGCTGGGTTCGCGGCGGCGCACAAAGTAGCGGAGCAGAGCCTCAGCGACTTCCGAATCCGTGTCTGGCGTCAGCGCTTGCCGCAACATGGCGGGGCTGATGGCCATGTCGAGCACGTGCAGCCAGCGATACATGCGCGCCAGGGTCTCCGGCAGATCGCGGTCAATATGGCGGAGCGCAGATTCGTCGAGCCCGCCCGGAAGAGGAATCTCGCCTCCAAGCAAGTCGCGCAGCAGCTTCTGATAAAACCCCTGGACAGTCGCCAGGATTGCTAACTCAAATTTAAGATCCTCGGCCAAGAAACGCTCCGCGAGCGAGATTCTCCCCGTCGGTTGAGGGAATTCTTTACTGCTGTCTAAGTAAAGACGAAAGTCACCCCCGCCGCAAGTTACCACCGGAGCGACACTGTTAAGCGGCAGCTTGTGCTTCCCGGAAGTGCATGGACTTCCGCGCGGCAAGAAAGAGAGCTCGTCAGGAAATTCTGTTCAGATTTAGAAGACCACGGTCTTATTTCCGTAAAGCAAAACCCGATTTTCGACATGCCAGCGCACTGCGCGGGAGAGTACGACTTTTTCCAGGTCGCGGCCCTTGCGGATGAGGTCGTCGACTGTGTCGCGATGTGATACGCGGACCACGTCCTGTTCAATGATGGGACCGTCGTCCAGCACTTCGGTGACGTAATGGCTGGTTGCCCCGATCAGCTTTACGCCGCGCTCGAAAGCTTGATGGTAGGGGCGGGCGCCGATGAAAGCGGGCAGGAACGAATGGTGAATGTTGATGATGCGCTGGGGATAGCGGTTGACAAAATCGTTGGAGAGAATCTGCATGTAGCGGGCGAGGACCAGGAAGTCGGCCTTGTGGGCCTCGATCAGCGAATGGATTTGTGCTTCGGCTTGGCGCTTGTTGTCTTTGGTGATGGAGACGACGGTGTAGGGAATTTTGTAGAAATCGGCGATGGGTTGATTGTCGGGGTGGTTGGAGATGATCAGCGGGATTTCGCAGGCTAGTTCGCCGCTTTGGTGGCGGTAGAGGAGATCGACGAGGCAGTGATCGTATTTCGAGACCAGGACGATCATGCGGGGACGATGCGAGGACTGCGCCAAGCGCCATTTCATCTGGAACTTTTCGGCGAGGGAAGAGAAATGCTTAGCGAACTCGGCGAGGTCTCTATCGGTGAGATCAATGTCGAAATCTTTGGGATCGAACTCGACGCGCATCAGGAAGAGTCCGGATTCCTCGTCGGCGTGTTCGTCGGCGTGGAGGATGTTGCCGTTATGGCGGTAGACGAAGTCGGCGATGGTGGCGACTTCGCCCTTGGCGTCGGGGCAACTGACCAGCAGGATAGCTGAGTTTTTCATATGGACCGGCAGGGTGGTCAGCGGCCTTTCTTTCGTTGGTTCTCCGCGATCCGCGCCTTCACCAACTTTTTCAGAAGAGTGGCTGGTAGAGGCTTGTCTGGTGCGAAGCGGATGGTACCTTTCGATGTTTGGAAGTTCTTGAGTTCTTTCTTGAACTCGATGGTCGGCCCCGCGCCGGGGAACAGGCTGCAATGGTCCGAGAATGCGGCGAAACTCGCGAGCATGCCTTTGTACTTGAACGTCGGGATGCCGTAGCTGATGCCCTCGGTGGCCTCGGGTGGGGCAACCGAGCGAATGAACGCGCGAACTCTGTTCAAGGTGGTGCGGGCGGGTTCGGAGACGCCGGCAAGATAATCGTCAACGTCACGAGCGCCAGTTCTGGGCTTTCTGCTCGGAATGTTCCTGGCTGATTTTGGCTCTTTCATCTGAGTCGCCGCAAGAGGCTTTCGGTTCAAGTTTACCCGAGGAGCGCAGCGGGCATCGGGAATTATCGGGCGCTGCAAAATGGTATTTCCTACCGTGATTCCCACGAGGTGCAAAGGATCATAACCCTCGACCACCCCGGCGCTGATTACAATGGTTACCTCGAAAACATTTGGCAATTCGGTAAGGTAGTCAAGTTGCTTTCATTCCAAGCCGCCGGTTGGCATATGTACGAACCAACGCCGAAAGTTACTGCGCCGCTTCCCCCTTCTTCGACCATGCAGGCAAGGGTTTCGGCCGCGTTGCTTGCTCTGCTGATGGGGTACTTCTGGGTCTTTCAGCCCATTAGTGGACTTTGGGTCCAGCACTGGCTGGTGAAAGATGGGACGCCGGGGATGGCTATTGTCACCAAGGAGCACTGGGCTGGCCATAACGCCGTTGTTTATCAATATCGTGTGGGCCAGCGGGTTTACACCGGGCAGGGCCGCAGGAGCTTGCACAACTCGAAGTACGCGAACGTTATGCCCGGCGAAAAAACGATTGTTTATTTCTCCGCGTCTCATCCCTGGTTATCGGCAATCGATCTGCCCAGCTTCGTCACGATCCCCGGATTACCCGTTGCCCTTTTGGTGTGGGTGTTTGAGGCTGGTTTTATCATTACGGTGATCAATCCGAAGAGTAGATGGGCATTTGATTTCAGAGGGCAGCGAAGGACCCTCATTGCGCAGCAATCTCGGCGAGAGGGCTGGGACATGGCGAAAGACAGGATGCTGCTCATAGGCTGCGGAGTGGTGGTGGTGTTCGTCATGGCTGCGCTTGGGATTGGTATCAACGCTCTCTTCGGCCGAAAATAAACCGTTTCTGCCATAGGGTCTTGAAATGGCGCAGCAGCCCTCAAAAGCCAGGAGTCTAGCCCTTCAGCGCTTTCACAATCTCTCTCGCGGCGTTTGCTCCCGAGCCGCCGGTCAAGCCTGCGCCGGGATGGGTGCCGCTGCCACAAAGATACAGGTTCCGAATCGGCGTGCGGTAGCGGGCCCAGTCTAGCAGGGGACGCATGGTGAAGAACTGGTCGAGGGCAAGGTCGCCGTGGAAGATTTGGCCGCCGGTTAATCCATAGACGTCTTCGAGATCTTGCGGGGTGATGATCTGGTGGGTCAGGATCATCTCGGGAAGATTCGGGGCATATAGTGCGAGCGTCTGCACTACGGTTTGGCCTAGCGCTTTGCGCTGGTCTTCCCAGTCACCTTTCAGTTTGTAGGGTGCGTATTGCATGTAGATCGACATCACATGCTTGCCTTCGGGGGCGAGGGTGGGATCGGTGAGTGATGGAATGGTGGCTTCGAGATAGGGCTGGCGCGAGAAATTGCCGTACTTGGATTCGTCGAAGGCGCGTTCGAGATAGTCGATCTCGGGGCCGATGTGAATGCGTCCCTTGAGCGCGGCGCTATCTGCGTTTTTCAGGGCAGTGAAATCCGGCAGAGCTGAGAGTGCCAGGTTGACCTTCGCGACCGTGCCGTTGCCGCGGTAGTGCTGCAGCTTCTGTACGAAGTCAGGAGAAAGATGCGTGGGGTCGGTGAGCTTGAGCAGCGTGCGTTTGGGGTCGGCGTTGGAGATGACGGCCTTGGCGCTCATTTCTTCGCCGGTTGCGAGCAGCACGCCGATGGCAGCGCCGTCTTTCACGCGAATCTCGATGACCTCGGCCGCAGTGCGAATCTCGACACCCGCCGCTTGCGCTGCGGAGGCCATCGCTTGCGTCAACGCGCCCATTCCACCGGCGGCAAAGAATGCTGAGCCTGCGGGATGAGGATCACCAGCGGCACGGATCAGCAACTGCAAAGAGCTGCCCGCCGACCACGGTCCCAGGAAAGTTCCGAAGATTCCACGAGCCGCGATCACAGCGCGCAATAATTCTGTCTCGAAATACTCGGCTACCAGATCGGCTACGGCCATCGGTCCCCAGCGCAGGACGCGATACAAATCTCGCTTGCCAAGGTTGCGCAGGGCGCGGCCGGTCTGCAGCATGCTCCAGAAATCGCCGCCGCTCGGGTGATCGATATCAGGCGGCGTGGTCGCGAGAACATCCGCGATTACTTTGCTGATCTTGGCCAGCGATTGCTGGAACTCAGGATATTTGGCTGCGTCTTTTTGCGAGAAGGCAGTAATGGCCCGCGCGGATTTGTCAGCATCTTGATAAAGCGAAAGCGCGCGTCCGTCGGGCGAGAGCGCGGTGACGCAGGTCTCGGGCGTTATGTACCGCAGGCCATGCTTTTCAAGCTGCATGTCGCGGACAATGTCGGGACGAATGGGACCAGCGGTGTGCGCCAGCGTTGAGCAGTGGAAGCCGGGATGAAACTCATCGGTGATGGCGGCGCCGCCGACTTGCGGCCGGCGTTCGAGGACGAGAGGCTTGAATCCTGCTTTGGCGAGGTAGAACGCGGTGACCAGCCCGTTGTGGCCGCCGCCGATGATGACGATGTCGCGCCGGTTGGAGTTGGTCTGGGGCATGGTTAGGCCGCTCCCTTGATGTCTTTGAGAATTTCGAGAGCCGCGAGACGTCCGGGCGCGCCCATGATGCCGCCGCCGGGATGCGTGGCTGAACCGCACATGTAGAGATTCTGGATGGGCGTGCGGAAGCGCGCGTAACCTGGTGCTGGACGCAGGAAGAAAAGCTGTTCCAGCGAAAGTTCGCCCTGGAAGATGTTGCCCTCGCTCAGTCCCCACTCGCGTTCGAGATCGAGGGGAGTGATAACTTGCCGGTGCAGGATGATGTCTTTGATATTGGGCGCGTACTCGGCGATGGTGTTGACGACGGTGTCGCCGAAAGCTTCTTTCTGATCATCCCAGTTTAAGCCGGGGCGCAGTTTGTAGGGTGCGTATTGTACGAAGCAGGAGAGCACGTGCTTGCCCGGAGGCGCGACCGACGGATCGGTGAGTGAGGGGATGACCATGTCGATGTAAGGGCGGCGCGAGAAGTTTCCGTACTTGGCGTCGTCGTAGGCACGCTCCATGTATTCGACTGATGGTGAGATGGACATTGCGCCGCGTAGATGCGGACCCGGTCCCGGCATGCATTTGAAGTTCGGCAGCGCGTCCAGCGCCATGTTTACCTTGCCGGAGGAACCGCGGTATTTGAAGCGGTTGATGTCTTCGAGGAAGTCGGCGGGAAGTTGGTCGGCTTCGATAAACTTGTTGAAGGTGAGACGGGGATCGACGCTGGAGGAAATTGTTTCGGCGTAGATTTCGTCGCCGTTGGCTTGGACTACTCCTTTGGCCTTGCCATCTTTGACGATGATCTTCGCTATCGCGGCTTGGGTGCGAATCTCGACTCCGGCTTCGCGGGCGGCGTCGGCGATGGCGTTGGAAATTGCTCCGGTGCCGCCGCGCGCGAATCCCCAGGCGCGGAATGCGCCGTCAATTTCTCCCATGTAGTGGTGGAGCAGAACGTAGGCGGTGCCGGGCGAGCGCACGCCGAGGAACGTGCCGATGATGCCGGAAGCCGACATTGTTGCTTTCAGCACGTCGGTCTCGAACCATTGGTCGAGAAAATCGATGGCGCTCATGGTCATGAGTTGGACCTGGTTGTACTTGTCGTTGCTCGACATGCCCCGGAAGCGGCGTCCGATGAAGAGCAGCTTCATCAGTTCGCGCGGGTTCAGCGTGTTGGGGTCGGGCGGCACCATGCTGAGAATCGGTTTCACGAAGCGACACATGGCTTGCATGGCTTTGCCGAATTCGTCATAGGCCTCGGCGTCGACGCGGGAGTGGCGGGCAATCTCGCGATGAGTTTTGCCGTGGTCGTTCACGCGCCACAGATAATCGCCGCTGGGCATGGGCGTGAAAGTGCCGTCGAGGGGGAGAATCTCGAGACCGTGACGCGGGAGATCGAGGTCGCGAATGATTTCCGGCCGCAGCAGCGACACGACGTAGGAACAGACGGAGAACTTGAAGCCGGGAAAGACTTCTTCGGTGCAGGCGGCGCCGCCGAGGACGTGGCGGCGTTCGAGTACCAGAACTTTTTTCCCGGCACGAGCGAGGTAGGCGGCGTTGACGAGGCCGTTGTGGCCGCCGCCGATTACGATTACATCGTATGAAGTAGCCATAAGCTCTTAGCCTTTAGCTGTTAGCTCGCTGCCTGAGAAAGGGGACGAGGAATATTAGCGCAGTTTTGGGGTGCGCGTTAGAGGCCGCTGGGAAGGACGCTCCAGCTGCGGAGGGTGCTCGATAGTGGTGGCATGATTGAGGGCATGATGCAGTCGAAGCGTCATTTTATCGGGAACGGGGCATTTTGTCTGCAAGATTAGCTAGCACGGCGGCGTCATCCCGAAGCCCCGCGTTTTCTCCAGCGGGGCGAGGGATCTCTCGCTGATCTGCTGCCAGTTTGGGCTTGTACACATTCTCCCAGTCTTTCGCCAAGTCGTCCCATCGCGGATTCATCCGCTGGACAAAACGCGGGGCTTCGGGATGAGGCCTTCGGGAAGGTTCCCGGCGTATAATCCGTTTCGAACTAATTTCTATCGAGGCCACTGCTTTGCCCATTGGAACCGCGTTTCACGAGAGAACATTTCCGCTTTGCCACAGCTTGAATTACCGCGAGTGGTCGGGATATTACACGGTCAGCGTGTATGAGGTGCATCACGAGCATGAATACAATGCCATCCGCAATGCGGTGGCCCTGATCGATATCTCTCCGCTCTACAAATATTTAATCACGGGGAAGGACGCGACGCGGTTGGTCAACCGAGTGATCACGCGCGACATCAACAAAGTGAAAGCGGGGCAGGTGATTTATTGCTGCTGGTGCGATGAAGAAGGCAAGGTCATCGACGATGGAACGATTTCGCGGCTGGAGGAAAATGTTTATCGCTGGACGGCTGCCGACCCGAGCCTGCGCTGGTTCCGGCAGAACGGCCTGAACATGGATGTGCAGGTCGAAGACATTTCCGAGAAGGTTGCGGCGCTTGCTTTGCAGGGGCCGACTTCGGCGAAGCTGCTGAAGACCGTTGCTGATGCCGATATCGCAAATTTGAAGTATTTCCGCGTGACGCACGGCAAGATTGCTGGCGTTTCAGTGGATATTTCGAGGACTGGATACACCGGCGATCTGGGATATGAAATTTGGGTGCCATTAAAAGAAGCCAATGATGCGGTGAAGGTTTGGGATGCGCTGGTGGAAAAAGGAAAGCAGTTCGATCTGCATGCGGCAGGAATGCTGGCGCTGGACGTGGCGAGGGTGGAAGCCGGGCTGCTGCTTATTGAAGTGGACTACTCGAGTTCGAAGAAGGCACTGATTCCGTCGCAGAAGTATTCGCCGTACGAACTGGGCTTTGCCAAGATGGTGCATCTGGAAAAAGAAAACTTCATTGGCAAGCGGGCGCTGGAGCAGGAGGCTAAGAATGGAGTTCCGCGGCAGCTTGTTGGCGTCGAAGTGGATTGGACCGACGTGGAGGCACTTTACGAACGCTACGGCCTGACGCCGGCCGCGCCCAGTCAGGCTTCGCGCGTGGCGGTGCCTTTGTACTCGGGAGAAAAACAAGTGGGCAAGGCTACGACTACCAGTTGGTCGCCGATTCTGAAGAAGATGATTGCGCTGGCCAGCGTGGAGACCGAGCACTCGAAGCTAGGGGCGCAATTGCAGATGGAGATCACGATCGAGGCCATCCGGCTGAAGACGAATGTGAAGGTGACCGCGCTGCCGTTCTTTAATCCTCCACGCAAGACCGCGACGCCGGTATAGCTGCAGATAGCCGGACTTCGCCTGGCGGACAGCCGAGGGCGGCTGTCCCCACATAAGAAAGCTGGAACTCTCTTATCAGCGCGGGACGTAATCATCGAGCAGCGGGACTACATCTGCCGTGAAGGGGCGAAGGCGTTGTTGTGCGGCATCGATCGACTCGCCGGGAAACATGTCCAGCGTGATGCGTACCAGGGCGCCATCGCTGCGGTTCATGCGGATCGCGTCTTTCACCAGATAATATTTGGCCCAATATTCGCTGGCCACGCCGCGATCGTGAGCCCAATACCAATACAGCACCAGTTTGCGCGCGCCAGCTTTGGAGATGACATACCGGTTCGCGGGAAAAGGTGAATGGCCGGGCAGCGAAATTGTGATGCGGTCATTTTCTTCCGGAGACCATCCGGCGCCGGGTAAGCAATGTTTGGGCGAATGGATGGTATCGCCGGCGCGCTGGCTGGGAAAATAGGCCAGGAAAAAATCGATGTAGGGCAGTTTGCCATCCGGGTCTTGATATCCGCGCACCAGAAAGTCACCGGCTCCCAGCACGTCCAGAGTCTCTTTATCGAGCGGGATGTCTTTACCGGTCCAATTCCCCAGTTGCACGGGAAAAGAAGAAAGCGGCGTGCGCGAGGGAATGATCTCCGTGCGTCCTCGGGCCTGCAGCAGAATCGCCGTCAGCGCGATTAAGCCGACCGCGAGAACGAAGCGCAGCATGCCAAATGGCTTCATCATTCGCCGCCTTCGTCGGGCCAGATCATGCGTATGCCGCGATGCAGAAGATAAAGCATAGCCAGCGATGCGACAAACATGAGCCAACCCTGGAATTCATGAAAAAACCCCTGCGCCTTGTCCGGGTCCCAGTATTGGACCAGCAGTCCGGTGCCTACCACGCGCAGGCTGTTGGCGGCAACGGCGATGGGAATTGAAGCCAGCGCCAGTAGCACGCGTAAACCAGTGCTGCGTTCCATCAGATAACCGTAGATTACAGCAAGCGTCGCCAGCGACATCAGAGAGCGAATGCCACTGCAGGCATCGGCCACTTCCAAAGCCATGGCTGGAAGAATGATTACATTACCCTCCCGCAGGACTGGTACGCCCAACCACGGCAACATAGTGCTCGCCACCTTCGACGCCAGCAGTTGCAGCGGGAACGTAATCTGGTTGAAGACGATGGCGGGAATGGGGATCATCAGTACCAGGAAAGCCCAGGGAAAAAGAATGGCACGGAAGAAACTCCATCCAAGAAAAAGAACGGTGAGGCCTGCCAGAACAATCAGCAGCGAGAAGCGGGCAAGGAAAAGCTCGGCGCCCATTTGGCCAAGAATGAGTACGCACAATCCCAATCCTAAGATTAAAGCTCCCGACCATGCGGGCTGCAGCTTTACGCGGGCCAGCCGATCACGCTCCTGCCAGATTACGAAGCCAGCAAAGAGAGGGACGAAGAAACCGTGCGAGAAGTTGGGATCGTGCCACCATTGCCCAACCAGATGGGTGAGCGTAGGTCTATACAGCCACAGCAACAGCACGCCGAGCGTGACGATTTGCCACACTCCGGACCACGCCGGCTTAACGGCGAATGCCCGGTGCGCAACTGGTGGCTCAGTTTGCAACACTTGGCTCAAGAACCAGCCTCTATCTTATACTGGGGGGACGTCCACAAGCATAAGCGAAGTCAGAGGCGCCCGCAATCAAAACTCCGCGACCGGAGGTAACCCACTTGCTTCGTATGGACTCAAATTCGATGGGAAGGTTGTTGGCAGTCGGCAGGCTGGTTTAGCGGGTGTGGGCTTTTTATGGGGCGACAAGCTCGCCTTTCTGTTTGCGACTTTAGGGATGATGTTGGAGCAAGGAGAAAGTTATGAAGAGCAAATTGGTGGTTGTCGTAGTTGTGGTGTTATCGCTCGCCACGTTGGGATTCGCGCAGGATCAGCTTTCGGCCAGGGCTCAAGAGCGCATCACGCGCGAGGTTCGCCACGAACTTCTTATGCTTCCTTATTTTGGAGTCTTCGATTCCATCTCCTATAAGGTAGACGGCTCGACCGTTACGCTGCTGGGCGAAGTGGTTCGCCCGGTTACCAAATCCGACGCTGAGAACGCGGTAAAGCACATCGAGGGCGTCGAGAAGGTGGACAACCAGATTGACGTTCTTCCTCCGTCGCCTATGGATGATGGCCTGCGGATGCGCTTGTATCGCGCGATTTATGGCTATCCCGCGCTGGAGAAATATGCTTTGGGTGTGCAGAAGCCGATTCGCATCATCGTGAAAATGGGCCGGGTCACGCTGGAAGGCGTTGTCGACAATGACTCCGACAAGAATCTGGCGGGCATGCGCGCCAACGGCGTTCCGGGAATTTTTGCGGTGACCAACAAGCTGCAGGTGGTTCCGTCGAAGTGAACGTGCGCGCCCGGCTGATTGTGAGATTTGCTCACCCGGCATTTTTACCGAATGGATCTTCCAGAGACGGGCTTTGCGGCGTGAACAACTCTGCGCCGTTTTCCGTGACGTGCATATCGTCTTCGAGACGGATGCCGAATTCTCCGCGGATGTAGATGCCGGGCTCGTTGCTGGTGGTCATGTTGGCCGCGAGTTTGGTGGTGTTGCCGCGAACCAGATAAGGCCACTCGTGGCCATCCATGCCCATGCCGTGGCCCAGGCGATGCGCGAAGTATTTGTAGTCGGGTCCGTAGCCGGAGTCGACGATCACTTTTCGCGCCGCCGCATCGACTGCGCCGCACTCCGCTCCCGGGCGCGCTGTCGCGAGCCCGGCGGCCTGTGCTCGATGCACGATGTCGAACACTTTTTTCATTTTGTCCCCGGTCTGTTCCGGGACTTTGCCCAGCACAAACGTGCGCGTGATATCGGATTGATATCCTTCCACGGTGCAGCCGTCATCGATCATCACGATCGAACCTTCACGGATTACTTGCGGCGTGCTTGATCCATGCGGGTAGGCCGTGTATTCATCCACTTCCACGCTGGCTTCGCCAGGGAAGCCTAATTGTCCGTAAGCCGCAGCAATCAGATCCTGTACCTGTCGCTGGGTCATGCCTTCGCGCATTGCACGATAAACCGCCTCGTAGGCGCTCAGAGTAACTTGCGCCGCCAGACGCATGAGCGCGATCTCGTGGACGCTTTTGATCATGCGGCAACCGGCTGTGACGGGTGTGGCGCTGGTCAGCGCAAGCCGAGGTGCGGCTTGGGCGACGCCGTCGGCGAAGAAGAATCGCACGGTTTCTTCGATTCCCAACTTGCCCGTGGCCATGCCGCGGTCTTTCAATCCTTGGGCAAGCAGGTGATATGGGCTTTCATCCTCCTGCCAGGTGCGGACATCAGGCTGTTCGCCATCTGGCGCGTTCGCAATTTGCTCGCGAGCGCGGCCTTCTTCAAATGCCGGACACACATAGAACGCGGATCCTTTCGCCGGCAGCACGAGAGCAAACATGCGTTCGCCACCCCACCAGCGGATTCCGGTGAAATAATCCAGCGATGTGCCGGACATGAGGACCATGGCATCGATTGCATTCTCGGCCAGCAATTGGCGGGCGCGCTCTAGCCGTTGGCGCCGCTCTTCGAGCGAAATGGGAGTGGCTTCATTCTTTCGCGACTTTAGGCGCGCCAGCGATGGCGGCAGAGAAGAGGTCGACTTTTCATCACTGCCAGTGGCGGCCAGCGGATACGAGATCGTGGCGAGCCCTGCTCCGAGACCGCTCACTTCGAGAAACCGACGCCGCGAGATCATGCAAGCTCCAAACTTGAAAATGACAGCCTCGCCATTATAGGGGTAAGTTGGGGGAAGGAACTTCATGGAAGCGGGCTTTCAGTGTGCGGGTTGCGGCGAGTGGAATATGACCACGGTGGACGAATCCGCGGGACGCCGGCAAAATTACGTGGAAGATTGCCAGGTTTGTTGCAAGCCCAATGTGCTGCACCTGGAGTACGATACGTCGTCGCAGGAGTTCTTCATCACGGCTGATCTGGAATGACTGCGGATGCCTCGCCCGGGCAAGAAAGACATAGCAAGCTACATCTCCACCACTTATTTTGTTTGGTTCGCGCTATAGTTAGTTTCGATCCAGATTAGTTCGATCCAGAAAGGAATGGCGATGGCAACCGGCTATAGCGGTCGCGGGCGGATGGTCGCGCATAACATGGTTACGACTCAGTTTGAACTGGATGGCTTTCGTGTGACGCGTACGCTGGGAGTCGTGCGCGGCATCGTCGTGCGCTCACGCTCCATCTTCGGCACGATCGGCGCTGGATTGCAGACGCTGATTGGCGGCAACATTACGCTGCTCACGAATTTGTGTGAGAAGACGCGTGCCGAGGCCTTCGATCTGATGCTGGTGCACGCGGCTGAACTGGGCGGCAATGCCGTCGTCGGCGCCCGTTACGACGCAACCGAAGTGATGCAGGGCGTCACCGAAGTGCTGGCTTATGGCACCGCCGTGTTTGTGGAGACGGTGAAGTAACAAGGCCTCCGCGGGTTCATCTGCGATTCTTCAGTCTTTATACAGCCGGCCCGCGACCATCGCGGCCAGGATCGCGCCGAACCACATTTCGATCATCCAGCCAAAAGGGAGCCCGCGATCGCCGGCGAACCAGGTGGCCTGTGCGCAAAATTTTCCGGAAACCCGGCGAAGAAGCCAACCAGAAAGCCGACCTTCAGGGCGGCGCCGGGTCCGGGTCCCAGTCCCTGACGGGCCCAAGCGTAAAGATGCGCAACCGCGATCGCGAGAATAAACAGGAGCAGGATCCATTGGACTGCGAAGAGAGGATAGCGGGGGGTCTTCAGGAAGAATCCCGCATTCTGTGCCGCCACGTAGCGGGCATCGGTGATGACGAACTTGCCCACAAGAAAACTCCAAAGCGTCCAGACCACGCCTCCAACCAAACCACCCAGCCAGATTCTGCCTCGGTTCAGCTGCATAAGCTCCTCCGCGACTTGTCGATCGATAAACGGACGCAGTGTACACCATTTGTGGGTGCGTGGCGATTTAGCGGACTGAAGGGCGTTCATTAGCCTTTCCGGCGTATAGTATCGGATCATGAAACTGGCGAGCGTTGTGCTTCTTGGTCTGATCTGTTGTGGTAGTGCGTTCGCGATCGGTCGCGGGGCGTCCTACAAGTACAAGCGCCTGGGCAGCGAACTGGACGCGCAGACCCATACCGACCCCGGGATTGCCTTGATGGGCGGCGGCGCCGATCTGGATGAAGCATTCCGCTGGTTGTGCGGCAAGGGCAACGGTGGAGACTTTCTGATTCTTCGCGCCAGCGGAAAAGATGATTACAACAAGTACGTGAATAAACTGTGCCGGATGAACTCCGTGGCCACGCTAATTATTCCTAATCGAAAAGCGGCAGAAGAGCCGCGAGTGGCGCGCATCATCCGGCAGGCAACGGTAATTTTTATTGCCGGCGGCGACCAGTCGCGTTATGTCAACTTTTGGAAGGGAACTCCAGTGCAAGATGCACTCAACGCGCACGTAACTACGGACAAGCCCATCGGAGGCAGCAGTGCGGGGTTGGCGGTGCTGGGGCAGTTTGTCTACGGTGCTCTCGACAACCAGTCGAATGATGCCGATCTGACGTCACGCGAGGTTCTGGCCGATCCCTATGCGAAGCGTGTGACGCTGGTGCGCGATTTCCTGAAGGTGCCGGGCCTCGACAACATGCTGACGGATAGCCATTTTGCCAAGCGCGACCGCATGGGCAGGAGCGTGGGATTCCTGGCGAGAATTGTGGCGGACGGCTGGTCGAAGTCTCCGCGCGAAATCGCTCTGGACGAAAAATCGGCCCTTCTAGTGGAAGTGAACGGCCGAGCCAAAGTTGTAGGCACCGGCCAGGGAGCCTATTTTCTGCAGATCACGGACCCCCCGGAAGTATGCAAGGCCAGCCAGCCGTTGACCTTGCGCAACGTGGCTGTTTATCACGCGCCCACCGGGGCTGGATTCGACATTCGAGCATGGAATGGCGAGGGTGGTGAGGCTTACTCGGTTTCGGTGGAAGCGGGGCAAGTTCACAGCAGCCGCGCTGCGGTTTACTGATTGAGATCAGAAGGAATAAACCACTATAAAGGAAAAAGATAGGCAGCTCCGGAATGGAGCTGCCCACTGGAACTGCAACTAGAGAAAGGCTAGGGCGTGATCTCAAACACCGTCCCATACCCAGCCGCGCCTCCCGCTTGCGCCGTCCCATAGACGTTCCCTGAGCCATCAATCAATAATCCCCCATTCGGAGATCCACCGTCCGCACCATCGGAGGGAAAGCCCATTAGCGGGATCAGGGTCCACACTTCGCCCGGGCTCAATTCGAAGACCGCGGCACAGGATTTTTTGTCGCACTCTTGCCCTATCACCCCGTAGAGGTTGCCTTCCGAGTCGAAGCTTAAAGGCGCGGTATTCGACGTGTAGGGAACTGAGAAGCTTGCGAGGATGGTTGTCGTCCAGCCGGATTCTCCGGGCGAAAGCTCGAAGACCGATCCGCCGCCATCTGTCCCACCCGTGGTGGTGGCCCCGTACAAATTGCCGGAGTTGTCGATCACGAGCCCTGCCGTGGGGTTTATCCCGGCGCTCGCATCCAGGGGAAGGAGGGTTTCGGTCCAGCCGCTCATTCCGGGGCTCAATTCGAAGACGGAATAGTTATTGAGCGTGGTTCCGTACAAATTGCCGACCGCGTCAAAGACCAGGTTGCCGGCGGGGAAGAAGCCGTCCCCTCTGTGCGAGTTATCAAGGAAGACATGCAGTGTGGTAAGAGTCCAACCGTTTTCGCCAGGACTCAGTTCGAAGACGCTTCCCTCATCCTCTTCGACAGGGCCGCCGCCATAGTAAGTCGTGCCGTAGAGATTGCCTTCGCCGTCAAAAATCAGGCCGCCTCTCGGATAGGCACCATCGGTGTGGTCGAAGCTATGCAGGATGGTATGCACCCAGGTTCCGTCCGGCTGGGGCGATAACTCATAGACTGTGCCGCATCCCCCCAAACGGAATGAGCATCCGGTATCGTTGGCTTGGCCGCCGTTGCTCGTGGCGCCGTAAAGATTTCCGCTCGAGTCGAAGACCAGATTGCCCACAGGAAACGCCCCTTCGTAGAAGCTGAAAGTATAGAGCGTGGTTTCGGTCCATCCCCCGCCGAGGGAGGGCGAGAGTTCGAAGACGGTTCCCCATAAGCCGTTCCCGCGGGTGTTATGAGCGACGCCGTAGAAATTCCCGTTTACATCTGAGATCAGGCCGCTGTCGGGTCCGATGCCCTGGCCTTTTTCCTTGCCAAAGCTGTAGAGGAGTTTGCCGCTGGGCTGGGCGAGGGAGACCGCGCCCAGCCAGAGAAGCAGGAAAGCATAGACGAAGTGTTTCATGGTGAGAACTCCGGAAGAACTGAATTGAACTACCTGGCCCCAGCCGAATCTCGAAAAGGGGAAGGATGCGAGAATCGGCTACGGATGTTAGTCCAGTGAAAAGCCAAGGATCAATTGCTCCTTCGTGGCTCGTTGAGGGGCACGAAGGTGGTACGGGAGCCTCCAATCCGTCGCTGCGCATGAGGTCTCTGCACCCGCCTGGCGGGCCGAAGGAGGAGCGATGAGTCGGAAGCCATCCACTTTCCTCTGCATTTCAGCTAGCATGTGGCGCGGCACATTCTCCGGGTTGGAGAAAAATGCGAAGACGCGCGAGAAAGGAAAAGGAAGCCAATCGGCGATTCGGAGTCGCATCCCAAGACCTTATGCTACGTCGGTTGTCGCTGTTTTCCACATGAGAGTCCGCCACGGTCGCGGAGTGCAAGAAAAATCTAAGCGAATGAATAGCGAAGGAATTCAGAGTGTAAACCCAACAGCTTGTGGTCGTATGAATAGTTAACCACAAGCTCTCGTATTTTGTGCAACCAGCACTTTGGTCATACCTTGACCTTCAAGTTTGCTCTTGACAATCAACAACTTACGGGTAAGATGTGGTACAAAGTGGTACGGAGTGGTTAAGCAGTTTGAGATCGTGGGACGGGAAGCTAAAAAAGAGGAGCCGGTGGAAATCCGACCCAAAAGTACGGCGAACAACCCGAACCGAACGAGATTGACCAGACTTTGTGCCATTTTGAGCTGCTTGAACCTTGGTTTCACCCATGTTTCGCGGCAATCACCCAACTCGCGTCGACGAAAAGGGACGGTTGAAGGTCCCGGCCGAGTTCAAGCGGGTGATCGACGAGAAGTACGGACAGCAATTTTACATCACAAGTCTGGATGGCGATGTTGCTCAAGTGTATCCCTTCGAGGAATGGGAGCGGATCGAGCAGAAGCTGGCCGGGCTCTCCACTTTCAATCCGACGAAGAAAAAATTCTTGAGCAAGGTGAATTACTGGGGACAGGTCGTCGAGATGGACGGACAGGGGCGGCTGCTGATCCCGCAACTGTTGCGCGAGGCGGCGCAAATCAAAGGCGAGGTTGCGGTGAGCGGATATCAGACCTATTTGGAAGTGCGCAACATGGAAGCGTACCAGCAGAAAGTTCGGGAAGAAAAGTTCACGCCTGATGATGAGAAGACGCTCGACGAATTGGGCATCTAGTGGGCGAGGGTTCAACAGACACCCCTCAGGGGGTTGGGCATGGTGGTGGAAGGGAAGCGAGCCATCTTTCACTCAATCATGTTCCGGTTCTTTTAAAAGAAGCGATCGACTTTTTAAACGTGCGGCGTGGCGGGACCTATATCGACGCTACGGTGGGCCTGGGCGGACACAGTTACGAAATCGCAAAACGCCTCGGCGCACCGGGACATTTGATTGGGCTCGATAAAGATCCGGCGGCGCTGGAGATTGCGGGCTCAAGGCTTCGGTCTTCGGGCGTCGGCGAAGCGGATTGGCCGACGGTGACGTTGCTACATCGGTCCTTTGCGGAAATTGCGAAGGGCCAACGGGCAGCGATGATCGACGGCATTCTGGCCGACATTGGAGTGAGCAGCTTGCAACTCCACGATGCAGCGCGCGGATTTAGTTTTCAGGCGGATGGACCGCTCGACATGCGGATGGACCCGCGGTCGGAGCGTACCGCCGAACAAGTGGTAAACCACCTCGACGAGCGCGAGCTTGCCGATGGGATTTACGAATTCGGAGAGGAAAGGAGGTCGCGGAGAATCGCCAGAGCCATTGTCCGGTCGCGGCCGATACGATCTACCGCACATCTTGCGGATGTCATATCAGCCGCGGCCCGGCCAATGAATCAGGCAGAAAGAAGGATTCATCCGGCGACCCGAACTTTCCAAGCTCTTCGAATCTTCGTAAACCGCGAACTGGACGATCTGCGGGCGCTGCTCGGAGCGGCGCCCCGGATTCTGAAGCCAGGAGGACGCGTGGTGGTGATCAGTTTTCACTCGCTGGAAGATCGCATCGTAAAGGATGCCTTCCGCGAAGGCAGTATTAAGGACAAGTACTTCCGGGTGTTGACTAAGAAACCTCTAATGGCATCTGAAGAAGAACAAGATCGCAATTCGCGGGCGCGCAGCGCGAAGATGCGGGCGGCGGAGAGAGTTTAGAAGCGGGCTGCGGGCTTCAGCCATCGGGCTTCGGCAAGGCGAAGTTCGGACGAGGGTTGGCTGACGCCCGAAAGCCGAAGCCTGAAGCCGCTTTTTGATTTTAGATTCCGGAAAACCTGCCGGAGTCCCCGGCACAGCTGTAATGGCGTGCCGGGAGTTCAGATTTTAGTGACGCAGGTTCTGAAAAGGCGGACGAAGATCCGCCGATGTAGAAAGGCTTCCGGTTCGAAGCCAGGTTCTGGGTAGGAATTCGAGTTGGAAGGTACGCGATGTACACGGGAACATTGATCAACGATTTGATGGCGGCAGTAGAGCGCGCTGAACAAGCAGTTCAACAGAAGCTGATGTTCAAAGAAACCGAGCGGGATCAGATTTTCGACGCCCAGACTTTTCAGCAGACAGATCGAATTCTCGCGGGAGCGGCATAATGGCAACAGCAGCGGCAGCACTCCGGATGGCGGTCCCAGCAGCGCGGCGGAACACGTTCTTCACAGGAACGCCCGAGATTTATTTCGCCAAAGCGATCGACAACTCGCGTCTGGTGAAGGTGGAGGATCCTGGCCGCACTCGCGAGATGAAGCAGTTTGGTACGGCGCTGGCTTGCCTGTTTTTGCTGGTGTTCACTTACGCGTGGCAGCATTTCCGGGCGATTGAATATGGATATCAGATCGAATCGGCCAAGCGCGAGTTGAGCGATCTGACGGAAATGAATCGGGCTTTGCGCTTGGAGGATGCCAGCTTGCGCGATCCCGAACGAATTGACGTGATGGCGCGGCGCATGGGACTGGTGCCACCAGAGCCGGGGCAGGTGATTCGCATGGACGGCGCGCCGGTGGATGGCAGCAGCGGCCCGGTGATGGCCAGCGCTGCAGTAACGGTGCTGGCGGGGCAGTAGCAGTGTAGAGCAAAGCCGAGCTGCGCTCGGCGAACGGGTCAAAGACCCGTCCCCACACGATTTATTTGGCGGTCCGCCTTGTTGGTGGGGCCGCCATGTTTGTCTGAGAACCGCCATTAGCAATTTGCAGTCCGCAGAACTTTGGGTGTTGACTGAACACTGAGTGCTAATTGCCAACTGCTGATGGCACCCTTTCCCATGGCCATTAATTTCAACCTCGGCAAGCATTCCCGGCTTTACCTGCTCGGCGGGATGTTTTTGTTCTGGTGCGTGGCCATTTGTGGCCGCTTGGTCTACCTGCAGATCTTTTGCTATGGCAGCTTTGTGAAGCAGGCCGAACACCAGCAGCAGCGGGAGATTCCGCTTTCTCCCAAACGTGGAGTGATCTACGACCGCGCTGGACATGAGCTGGCGATGTCCGTATTGGTCGATTCGGCATTTGCCGTGCCATCCGAAGTAAAAGATCTTCCAACCGCGGTTTCTCTCATCACGCGCATCACCGGTGAGGATCACAACGTAGTGCTGGCCGATTGCCACAATCACAAAACTTTTTGCTGGGTCGCGCGCAAGGCCGATGACGAAACCATCGAACGCATCATGTCGCTGAACCTGCAGGGTATTCATTTTCAAAAAGAGCCGAAGCGCTTTTATCCGGCGCGCGATCTGGCGGCGCAGGTGGTGGGGACTGTGGGAATGGAGGATGTAGGACAGAGCGGCATCGAGCATGCGTTCGACGACGAGTTGCGCGGGCGGGCAGGAAAGATGTTTATCTCGGTGGACGCGCGCCGCCAGTGGTTTTCCGACGTTGAGAAACAGCCGGAGCCGGGCGAGAACCTGGTCCTGACCATCGACAAGAATATTCAGTACATCGCCGAGAAAGAGCTGGATCAGGCGATTCACGATACGCAAGCGATTGCGGGCACGGTGATCGTGGAAAATCCGCACACCGGGGAAATCCTGGCGCTGGCGAACCGGCCGACATTTAATCCGAACTTGCGCAAGCAGATCACGCCAGGCGCGCTGACCAACCGCGCTGTGAGCTACGTGTATGAGCCTGGGTCAACTTTCAAGTTGGTGACAATTTCCGCCGCGCTCGAAGAGAAGTTGACCAATCCCGATGAAGTGTTCGATTGCCAGATGGGATCGATCGTCTACAACGGGATGCGCATTCGCGACTCGAAGCCCCACGGACTTTTGCCGGTATGGGGAGTGCTGGCGGAATCGAGCGACGTAGGCGCGATCAAGATTGCTTTGCGGCTGGGCGAAGACAGATTTTATAAATACATTCGCGCCTTTGGATTCGGACAGCAGACAGGAATCGAATTGCCGGGTGAAACGCGCGGGCTGACGAAGCCTGTAAGCCGCTGGTCGAAAGTTTCGATTGCTGCGATTTCCATGGGCCAGGAGATTGGGATTTCGCCGCTTCAGTTGGCGGGATTAATTTCCACGTTTGCCAATGATGGCGTATGGGTCGCACCGCGCATCGTCGCGGGGACAGTTGGACCAAACAGCGCCCCGCAGAGAACGCCGCAGACGGTGACATTTCACCCTGGAACTTCGCGACGAGTGATTTCCAGTTACACCGCGGCCGAGATGCGCTCGATGATGCAAAAAGTGGTGCTCGAGGGCACGGGCCGCAAGGCAATCCTGGAAGGCTACACATCGGCGGGCAAGACGGGGACAGCGCAGAAGGTGGATCCGGCAACCGGCGCGTATTCGAAGACAAAATATATTGGCTCTTTCGCGGGCTTCGCGCCGCTGAATAATCCGCAGATCGTAGTTGCCGTGATCCTCGATTCGGCGGTGGGATTGCACCAGGGTGGGCAAGTGTCGGCGCCTGTGTTTCGCCGGGTCACACAACAGGTGCTCGAGTATTTGCACACGCCGCATGATCTGCCGCTTGCGCCGCAACATCAATTGCTTCTGGCGCAGGCGAAAATGAAGGATAAAGACCTGGAAGAAGGAACTCCGGATCATCCCGGTGAGCCGCTGGAGACCGCGGAAGTAAATGGCGTTGCTCCGGAATCGGGAACTGGTGTAGCAGGTGTGGCACTGGCGCCCACGCCCGCGAATGCCGGTAGCGAGGGAAAGGTAGTTCAAGCCGCGATGCGCCAAAGTGAGCCTGTGCCGGGTGCGGCGAAGCTGCCAGCGGCGGACAAGAATCCAGGCGCTCCGGATGCCGCCGCGCCGCAGGAGAAAATCCCTACGACAGGGACCGTAGTTCTGGACGTAGAGCAAGGTGGAATCGAAGTGCCGTCCTTCGTAGGGAAAACCGTGCGCGGCGCCGTCGAATCCGCGCAGGATGCCGGTCTTACACTGGAAGCTATCGGCAGCGGCGTGGCCCGGCAACAGTCTCCTCCACCCGGCACGCACGTGGCCGCGGGGGCGCACGTGACGGTGCAGTTCGGACGCTAGGAGTGTTCGGGGGAAATCCAGTTCTGCCGCGGACGCTGGCTAATACTAAACTCGACTCAAATTTTGTCGGATCCATTCAGCCAGATCCAATTCCTTCATCTTTCCATCGGCTAGACGCAAAATAACGGCAATCGCCTCCACCGGATCCGCCGTTAATTCCCGTCCGTTGCGAGCGAGGAACAGTCCGATGGCCAGGAATCCCGCTCGCTTGTTGCCATCGTTGAAGGGATGATTGCGGACGACACCGAATCCATAGGCGGCCGCCAGGCGCGGTAGATCGGATTCCGGTTCGTATGCGTGGAGATGGCGCGGTCGGGCGAGCGACGCATCCAAAGCGCCGCTGTCCCGCAAGCCCGGCAAGCCGCCATGCTCAGCCAGCGTTTCTCCATGCAACAACACGAGCGCTCGGCGATCGACCCACTTCGGGGTTTTCACTTAGCGAGAGCTCGAAACGTATCACGATAACGCGCCATGAATTCGCGTCCCGTGGTAATCTGCCGCTCCACTTCGGGGTCATAGGGCGTGAGCAAGTAGCCTTCCGGGGTCTCCACGGCAAAGAGCGCGTCGTCCTTCTTCACTTTCAGGCGGACCAGCATTTCCTTAGGCAGCAAGATGCCGGTGGAGGTTCCCACGGAACGAAGTTTGAGTTTCATTCATCTCTCCATTGCTATGCACATTATAATGCAGGCGGCTCGGATCGCAAGGCGATTTTCTTAGGATATAGGTTGCTATGATCCGTTAAGACTGAGTCATTCGATGCGATGAATCTCTTCGGTTTGACCCGCCGAAAATCCGCGTGATACGGTAAACAGTCACACTATCTCTAATCTTTGCAGACCAGCGCTGCTCTCTGATTGAGGTTTGGATTTGTCTTCCGTTGAGGCGACGCCCGCCAGCCCTGCTTCCGCAGTCCGCAAGACTGCGCTGAACGCCGTCCATCGCCAGATGGGGGCGAAGATGGTCGACTTCAATGGCTGGGACATGCCGGTGGAGTATCCCGCGTCGATCGGCTGCGGCATCATCAACGAGCACATGGCGGTGCGCACGGGCGTCGGCATCTTCGATGTCAGCCACATGGGCGACATTCGTCTGGCGGGACCTCAGGCGTTGGCGGCGGTGCAGCACATCTCCATGAATGACGCTTCGCGGCTGGCCGTAGGGCAGGCGCAATATTCGGCTCTGCTCTATCCGCAAGGTACGTTTGTTGACGACGTAATCGTCCATCGGCTCGGCGAGGACGAATATCTGCTCGTGATCAATGCCGGTACCCGCGAAAAAGATTTCAACTGGGTGCGCGACAATACGCGGCTGTTCGATTGCGCGGTGGAAAATCTTTCCGATGACTTTACGCAGATTGCGATCCAGGGGCCGAAGGGCGTCGATGTCTTGCAGAAACTGACGGACGCAACTTTGAGCGCCGTTAAGTTTTATTGGGTAACGCGCGGGTCGGTCTGCGGGCTTAAGAATATCTTGATCGCGCGCACCGGCTACACCGCGGAGGACGGATTCGAGATTTACGTTCCGGCAGATGAGGCCACCAGCGCGCGAGTTTGGAATGAGATACTGGGCGCAGGCAAAGAATTCGGCATTGTTCCCTGCGGCCTGGGCGCTCGCAACACTCTGCGCCTCGAAGGCAGTCTATCCCTCTACGGCCACGAGATTTCCGATACCATTAATGTTTGGGAGGCTGGCCTGGACCGCTTCTGCAAGATGGAGAAGCCGGAGTTCATCGGTCGCGCCGCTCTGGAAAAGGCGAAAGCTGAAGGCGTGAGCCGTACGCTGGTCGGCCTGGAGATGACTGAGCGCGGCATTGCTCGCGACGGATATAAAGTGCTGGACGGTGCCGGATGCGAGATTGGATACGTCACCAGCGGATCACCGGCGCCGTTCCTCAAGAAGAACATTGCGCTGGCGTACGTGCCGCCAGAGCTCGCACCAGCAGGCACGTTGGTGAAAGTCGAGATTCGCGGGCAGGGCGTGGGCGCGCAGGTTGTGCCGACGCCGTTTTACAAAAGACCGAAGAAAGCTTAAACCACTAAGGGCACGAAGTAACGCGAAGGGAAGCTAGAGGCCATCATGGGCTATCCATCGGATCGCAAATATACGAAACAGCACGAATGGATTCAGGCGAGTGGAACGACTGCCACCGTCGGCATCACCGATCACGCGCAGGAAGAGTTGGGCGACATTGTGTTCGTCGAATTGCCCAAGGCCGGTGCGGAAGTTACGGCGGGCAAGACATTCGGTTCCGTTGAGTCGGTGAAAGCTGTGTCGGATCTGTACGCTCCAGCGTCTGGCACCGTGACTGAGGTTAACGGCGATCTGGCCACTTCGCCCGAGAACGTGAATAAAGACCCTCACGGTTCCTGGATGATGAAGATCACGCTGAAGAATCCGGGCGATCTGGATGCACTGCTATCTTCAGCGGACTATGAGAAGTTCGTGGCTGAAGAGGGCGGACACTGAGGGATTGCCGTTTGCCGATCTCCAATTGCCAAATGAGAAGAGCTTTTGCTTCCAGGCAAAACCGATAATGGGCAATCAGAAGTCATGTGATTCCGAACACAGCTTGACCCAGCGGTTTGCGGCCACAATCGAACTGACCTCGAGTTACATCTAATTACTGCTTATGCGCTATCTACCGAAATCTCCTGCCGACCGCGAAGCCATGCTGAAGGCGATNNGCCAGCGCTCGCGGGAAAACGGCGAAGGCTACATTAGTTTTCTGGGCGCGGGCGTGTATTCTCACTACCGGCCTGTCATCATTGATTCTCTGATCTCCCGCGGTGAGTTTCTCACCGCATATACGCCGTACCAGGCGGAAATTTCGCAGGGGACTCTGCAATCCATTTTCGAATTTCAAACCATGATCTGCGAGCTGACGGGCATGGAAGTGGCCAATGCCTCCATGTATGACGGCTCAACCGCCGCAGCAGAAGCGGTGATGATGGCGGTCCGGTTAACGGGACGGCGGTCGGTCGTCGTGGCGCGAAGTCTGCACCCGGAGTATCGCGAAGTACTCGCGACCTATGCAACGCATCAGGGAATGCCGCTGTCGGTGGCGGGTTTCGGCGAGGACGGTCGACTGAATCTCGCGGAGCTAGAGAAATCGATCACTGCCGAGACCGCCTGTGTGCTGATTCAGTCACCGAACTTCTTCGGCACGATTGAAGATGTGGCGGCGATTGCCGGGATTGCGCACGAGCATGACGCAATGCTGGTGGTGTCGATTGCCGAAGCGGTGTCGCTGGGAATTGTGGAACCGCCGCGTGATGCGGACGTGATCGCGATGGAAGCGCAATCGTTCGGCGTGCCTCAGGGTTTCGGCGGTCCGCACTGTGGTGTGATCGCTACGCGGGAAAAATTTGTGCGGCAAATGCCGGGGCGGTTGGTTGGTCAGACGGTCGACAAGCAGGGCAAGCGCGGATTCGTGCTCACGCTGGCTACGCGCGAACAACACATTCGCCGCGAGAAGGCGACGTCGA
>PLUI01000044.1 GCA_003164855.1 Acidobacteriaceae bacterium | reverse complement strand
GCCCATTTTGAGATGGCTCTCAGGCCTTCTCCAAGGCCAACTCCAAGGCATCCAGCGACAAAGATCGGAGCAGGTTGCGCCGCATGCCGCGCTCCACCTCGGCCAGCCGGTCGGAGGCCGTTACGATCCAGTCAAAATCGGCGGCCTCAACCAACTTCGTAAGTTGCGCCTGAATATCGGTGTTATGAACCAGCTCAGGAGCGCCCGAACTCAGGAACATCAAATCCCGCAGCAGTGAATAGAGCGTTCGGAGAAGCTGCTCCGTCTTCTCTCGCCCCTCGGCGCCCGCGCGATAAGTTTCTGTAATCTTGAATAGCGCGGTGTGTTCCCCTCCCAGCAAAGCCGAGCTGAGAATGGTGAGCGCATCGACGCGGGCAGCCATGTAAGCCTCGACATCAAAACTACGCGCCCGCCCCAGCGCTCCTTCGCTCAGTCTTGCAACCAGCGCGCGCTGTTGCGGCTTCCACTCCGGACGATGTTCGGCCAGATAGCGCTCCACTTCTTCCACCGGCACAGCCCCGAGCGGAAAAACCATGGACCGCGACCGGATCGTCGGCAGCAGTTCGCCCGGATTTTCTGAGAGCAGGAAAATCGTAGCGAACTCTGGCGGCTCTTCCAGTACCTTCAATAGAGAATTCGCCGCCTCTTTCATGAACGCCGAATCGGTGAATATATACACCCGCTCCCGCGCTTCCGCCGGACGGTAATAAATCGTCTCGATCACCCGCCGCACCTGATCTACCTTGATCATCATCTGCGGAGGGTCGGGAGGGATGATGAGCACGTCGGGATGTGTCTGCACAAAAAGCCTTGTATCCTTTTTGTCGGCCTCGCGCAGACCTTCGCGCGTCTCCACCGCCTCGGCAAATCGCGCATCGAGATCGGCAGCCTGCGCAATACGCCGGCAGTTCGCGCATTGCCCGCAGAAATCAGGCAGCCCGCCCGTCTCAGTCGGCGTCAGGCAGTTCAGCGCTTGCGCCAGCATCAGCGCCAGCGTGTACTTCCCCGACCCCCGCGCACCGGAAAGAATCACCGCATGCGGAAACCGCTCCCGCGCCAGCATATCGCGCAAGCGTTGAACAGTTTCGGCGTTACCGTGAAAATCAGAGAAGGGCATGGGCGATCACTATGAATACCGAGGGTGCCCCACCCTTGCGTTTTTGGCAAGGGTGGGAATTGATGAAGCATGCACGAAAGGCTGTTCCAGGGCGGATATTCAGTTTACGGGAATGTGGCGCTTTCAATATCGCCCTCCACCTACAGCCCTAGCTCGCAAGCTAATCCATGATGTCTTCCTCGGGCTCTCGGTTCGCGTACCAGCTATATCGGTCGCGTATCGGAAAGAACGAAGCGCATTTCCGGACGGCGTGCGTGTCATTAGGTTCTTCCCAACCTGAGCTTCCTTTGCACAGCCTCCGCAATCTTCCGATGCGTCTGCTCCGGTGTGCCGCTGGCGTCCACTTTCACCACGCGTTGCGGCTCCCTGGCAGCGATCGCCATATAGCCTTCCCGCACATGTGCGAAAAAGGTGCGGTTCTGCTGCTCAAATCGGTTCTCATCGGGTCGATGTTTACCCGCGGCCTTGTGCGAACTATCGTGGACGCGCTGGTTCCTCCGCCGCGCCCGTCCCACACTCATCGCCGGATCAGAATCCAGCAGGATCGTCAGATCAGGCTGCAGGTCTCCACAAAGAATGCGGTGCAACTTCAGTACGGACTCACTCCCCAGCTTCCGCCCGCTGCCCTGGTATGCTTCCGTGGAATCGGTGAAGCGGTCGCAAAGCACAATCTGTCCGTGATCAAGCGCCGGCTGGATTACCTCCGCAATATGCTGCGCTCTAGAAGCAAACATCAAAGCCATCTCCGCCATCGGCGACAAACCCTCCGTTGCCGAGTCGAGCAACACGCGCCGAATCTTCTCGCCAGTCGCCGTCCCTCCCGGCTCGCGCGTTTCCACCACTTTGTGTCCGGCCGCGCGCAGCTTCGCCGCCAGCTTGCGCATCTGCGTGCTCTTGCCGGTTCCGTCAAGCCCTTCGAACGTAATAAATTTTCCGCGCCGCGACATGGTCCGAATGATAGCAGCGCTGGTGCGTCCCTGTACCGTTACTCTCTCTGGCTGCTAAAATCTAAAATTCTGCTGTGAGATTCTTCGTTGATACCATGGGGGCCCTAGAAAAATGAAACTCTCCAGATTCTTGGGAGCGATCTGCGTTCTCTTCCTCTTCTCTCTTTCCAGTTGGTCATCTACTCCGCCGACGGTTACTCTCTTCGTGGACGCCAGTTCAGCTCCCCGCAAAATCTTCCATGCCAAATTGAAGATTCCCGCTGCGCCCGGCGACCTCACTCTCTACTATCCGAAATGGATTCCCGGCGAACACGCTCCCGATGGCCCCGTAATCGACTTGGCCGGACTCAAATTCACCGCCAGCGGCAAAACTCTGAAATGGCGCCGCGATCTGCTCGATGGCTTCACCATCCACGTCGAGGTTCCCCCCGGTGAGCGCGAAGTGAACGCCGGACTCGATTTCCTTTCGCCCGCGACCTTCGAAGGCGGCTTCTCGGCCGGTTCTTCTGCCACCGACAAAATGGCAGTCATCAGTTGGAATCAAGTCCTGCTCTACCCCAAAGGCTGGAAGTCTGACGACCTCACCTATATCGCCACCCTCAAACTTCCCGCCCATTGGAAATACGGCACGCCCTTGCCCATCGAATCAACCGCCGGCGACAATGGCGAAACCCAGATCACATTCAAACCCTCGTCCCTCACCACACTGGTTGATTCTCCCGTAATCGCCGGTGAATTCCTCAAAGTCGTCAAGCTGGCCGATGATCCGCCCACCGAGATGGACATCGCCGCCGACAGCGCCGCCGCACTCGAGCCCCCGCAAGAAGTCTGGGATCACTACAGGAACCTGGTCGAACAAACGAACAAGCTTTTCGGCGCCCATCACTATCGCGACTACCACTTCCTGCTCAGCCTGAGCGACCATGTCGCGCATTTCGGCCTGGAACACCACGAGTCCGACGACAGCCGCGTTGACGAGCGCGGCCTGGTCGATGAAACCGCCCGCAAAATGGAAGCCAGCCTGCTCCCTCACGAGTACGTTCACTCGTGGAACGGAAAATACCGCCGTCCCGCCGACCTCACCACTCCGGATTACGAGCAGCCCATGCAAGACGATCTGCTCTGGGTCTACGAAGGCTTGACGAATTATCTCGGCACCGTGCTCACCGCCCGCAGTGGTTTGCTCACCAACGATCAAGCACGGGAAGACTTAGCCCTGACCGCCGCCGCTCTCGATCACATCCCAGGGCGTACCTGGCGCAATTTGCAGGACACGGCCGACGCCGCTCCGGAGCTTTATTTCTCCCCGCGGGCCTGGCAATCCTGGCGTCGTGGAACCGATTTCTACGATGAAGATACCCTGAACTGGCTTTGGGTCGACGTTATCATCCGCCAACAAACCAAGGGGGCGAAGACCATCGATGATTTTTGTCACCTCTTCCACGGCGCCCCCAGCACCGGTCCCATGGTGAAGACTTACACATTCGACGACGTCGTCAACACCTTGAACCAGGTCGTACCCTATGACTGGCGCGGCTTCTGGACTGAGCGACTCACCAATCATGGCCCCGGCGCACCGCTCGGAGGAATCGAAGGCAGCGGTTGGAAGCTTGTCTACGACGAAACCCAATCTGAAATGGAACGCGGCGCCGAGAACAATTTCCACGTCGTGGATGGTGCGTTTTCGATTGGCCTCGAACTTCGGGAAGACGGAATCATTACCGATACCATCGAAGGCATGCCCGCGGCCCTTGCCGGCGTTGGCCCCGGTATGAAACTGATCGCGGTGAACGGCCGTCAATACTCGCCCGAAGTCCTGCGCGACGCGCTCAAAGCCGGTAAGGGCGGCACCACTCCCCTGGAACTTCTCATCGAGAACACCGACTATTACAAAACCTATAAGCTCGATTACCACGGTGGCGAGCGCTATCCGCATCTGGTGCGCGATGAATCGAAGCCCGACTTGCTGACGGAGATTTACAAAGCAAAATAAAAATCCAACGAGGAGAGCAAATGCATCATGAATGTATCTGTGCCCCTCAGCGTCCTCTCTCTCCCGGCGCCTGCCCCGAGCGGAGCCGAAGCGTGCCCTCCGTGCCCTCTGTGTTTAAGACCTTTTCTCGCGTCCATATTAGAACGCTGAGGTCCAGCTTATTCGGATTCTTGACTCTCGCATTTGGCCTCACCCTCCTCCACGCCCAAACTTCCATCCTCGGCTTCACTCCCTCCTCCGCCGCGCACCAAACCGAGATCGAATCCAGATTCAAAGCCATTCCCTCCCCCGACGAAGAGCGCCGCCAGCATCACATCTTCACGGCGGAGCCTCACGTCGCCGGCTCCCCGCGCAATAACGAACTCGCCCGCTATATCGCCGATCAGTGGCGCAACGAAGGCCTCGATGACGTCATCATCCGCCGCTACGATGTTTACGGCAGCAATCCCAAGTTCACTTCGCTCGAAATGGTCGCACCCATCCACTATCGCGCCAGCCTGCGCGAAATGCCCGTCCCCGGCGACCCGGACATGAAAAACAAAAGTATCAGCTCGGCATGGAGCGGCATGTCCGCCTCCGGCGAGGTCACAGCCCCGCTCGTCTATGCCCACAGCGGCAATCCCGAAGACTACGATCTTCTCCGCAAACAAGGCATCGACGTCAAAGGCAAAGTCGTCCTCGTCCGCTACTCTAATCCTTACAGCTATCGCGGATTCAAAGCCCTCACCGCCGAGCGCGAAGGCGCTGCCGCCATTCTCATCTACAGCGACCCCGCCGAAGATGGATACAAGAAAGGCAAAGTCGTTCCCAACGGCCCGTGGGGCCCCGAGTATCACATTCAGCGCGGCGCCATTACCTACGATTTCATGGTGCCCGGCGATCCCCTCACTCCTGGATGGGCCTCCATCCCCGGCGCCAAGCGCATCCCTGTCGAGCAAGCCACGTCGATTCCAAAAATCATGGCGCTCCCACTCTCCTGGCACGACGCCAAGCCGCTGCTCGCCGCGATGGACGGCCCCATTGCCCCCGATTCATGGCAGGGCGGACTGCCCCTCAAATATCGCCTCGGCGGCAAGCGCGTGCGCGTCCACGTGAAAATCGAAATGGACAACTCCACCCAGCCCTACTATGTGGTCGAAGGCCGCATCCGCGGCGCAGACTTGCCCGACGAATGGATCGTGCTCGGCAATCACCGCGATGCCTGGGTCTTCGGCGGAGTCGACCCCTCGAGCGGCACCGCAGCCATGATGGAGCTCACTCGCGCGCTGGGAAAGCTGGCAAAATCGGGAATGCGTCCCCGCCGCACCATCGTAGTCTGCAGCTGGGACGGCGAAGAGGTCGGCCTCACCGGTTCCACCGAGTGGGGAGAGCAGTTCGCCGACGATCTCCGCAAAAAAGCCGTCGCCTACATCAACGTCGATGAAGCCACTTCCGGCCCAAACTTTCACGGCCAGGCCGTAGCCTCGCTCGCTCCCATGCTGGTCGAAACCGCGCGCTCGTTGCAGGATCCCTCCGGCAAATCGTTGTATGAAGCGTGGAAGGAATCCTCCACGCGCGAGCGGCATGAGTCTAAATCGCCGGACGAAGCCGCCGATTCGAACGTTACTGATTCGAACGTCACTGATTCGAACGTCACTGATTCGAACGTTACTGATTTGAACCTGGCCGATACCCGCATCGGCAGCGGCTCCGACCACACCGTCTTCCTCAATTTCGTCGGCATGCCNNCGCCTCGCCAACGCCGACCTGCTCCCCTTCGACTTCGCCAGCTACGCCAATAACATCCGCCAGTTCGTGAACGAACTCGCAAAAAACAACACTGTCATCCTGAGCGAAGCGGCTGTTCCGCGAAGCGGAGCAGCCGCGCAGTCGAAAGCCCGCCCTGAGCTTGCCGAAGGGGATCCCTGCCCCACCTGCGAGCCCTCCGGGAGCACCGCGACTCCCCTCGACCTGAGCAGTATAAGAAAGGCCATCGACGACTTCGAAGCCGCCGGCAAGCGCCTCGACGAATCCGCAACCCGCGCCCTCGCCTCCGGTCCCATCGACGCGAAACTCGCCGCCACCATCAACCACGGCACCATGCAAGTCGAACGCAACTGGCTCAACCCCGACGGCATCCCCGGCCGTCCCTGGTTCAAACACATCCTCTATGGCGCACGCTTCACCTACGCCCACCTGGAACTCCCCGGCCTAACCGAGGCAGTCGAAAAACAAGACTGGCCCACCGCCAACCAGCAAGCAGAAATCCTCCGCCAGGCACTGATCAACAACACAAAGCTGGTCAATGACCTCAACTCCACCCTGACCGGCGAGCCAATCGAGGCGGGGAAGTAAATCGGGAGAGCAAATGCTTTTGGGTGGCGCAGCCCTTAAGCGCAGCACGATGATTCTAAGAGACCGGGAGTATACCCCAGGTAGCGGATCAACGATCATTCCGAAAAAATGTCAGTCGAACTCGAAAGCCACCTGCTCCACCGGATTACTCCACACCGGCGCGAACGACTGCCGATGCAGTGGCGTCGGCCCATACTCCTGCAAAGCCGCCAAATGTTTCGGCGTGCTGTAGCCCTTGTGCGAAGCCAGCCCGTACTCGGGGAACACCGCGTCCCATTCGCACATCATTCGGTCGCGCTCCACCTTCGCCAGAATCGACGCCGCCGCAATCGACGCGGAAAGCGCATCCCCATGAATGATGGCTTTTTGCGGCAGTTCGCAATCCAGCCGCATGGCATCGATCAGCAAGTGATCGGCCGCGGGCTGCAGCCGCATCACCGCCTCGCGCATGGCCAGCCGCGACGCATGATAGATGTTGATCTGATCGATGCGCGCCGCATCCACCGCTGCAATGGCCCACGCCACAGCATGTTCCCGAATGCGCGGCGCCAGCAGCTCGCGGCGCTCCGGCAACAGCAGCTTGGAATCGCGCAGTCCTCGAATCCGGTATCCACGCTCGAGTATCACCGCCGCCGCCACCACCGGCCCAAACAAAGATCCGCGCCCCACCTCATCCACCCCCGCCACCAGCACCGCCCCGGATGCCCACGCATTTTTCTCGTAACGCAGCGTGCAGCGCAGCTTTTTCAGCAGGCGCAACTTCGCCGCCGATGGAGAAAGAGAAAATTCGGACGCAATCTTGACACTGCTTGGCATGGAAGAAAACTGTTCCCCCCATCTTCCCTTGAGACGAGACATCCTGCAAGCTGGAAAACAAGAACTCCTGCAAATAATTTCTGACTCCTCAACCTCGCCACGCCACTTCCGGGTCATGGTCTCGCCGCAACGTAACCCCCGCGTAGTAACCATTACTCCGATTACGACCGTACATTGTCCACTTGTACATGTACTGCTATGTTCTCAACAGATCGCACATCAGCGAGGAACAGTTGTGAATCAGGAATCGATCCAGCCGCGAACGGACACGCCGCCCCAAACGGGCGCGCCCGTCGAGAAGCTGATCCACCTGGCTTTGCCAGTGCGGCTGACGCACATGCAGAATGGCGAGCGCAGCATGCCGGAGCTGGCTTGTACCTATGACATTCATCCCCGCGGCGCGCGCCTGCTCAGCTTCCGCAATGTGAACGTTGGAGATTTGATCACAGTTGAGCGCGGGCGCCACAAGTCTGTCTGCCAGGTCGTCTGGACCGCAGATCCCAATTCCGCGCTACGCGGGCAGTTCACCGTGGAGTGTGTCGAGGGCAACCGAATCCCGTGGGAAGAAGAGTTGCGGCAAATGCAGGAACACTATCTGCCGATCCTCCCGGAAGGCCAAAAGAAAAGGCCGGCTGCTAGAACAGGCCAGCAGAACCGGAGGCGCGGCCCCCGATTCCACGTTAAAGGAGAAGCCGATCTGATGGAAATTGGCGGACGCTCTACCGTCGAAGGCCGCGTGGAGCAGCTTTCAGAATTCGGCTGCCTGATTAGCGCCAGCGACCTTCTCGTCCCGGGGACTGGCCTAAGGCTGGCCCTCAATATCTACGATGTCAGCGTCGCGCTGAAAGGCAACGTGAAATACACGGCCGAGAACCGTGCCATGGGCGTGGAGTTTCACGAGATCCGGCAAGGCGATCGCCCCTTGCTCGATTACGTCATGAAGCAGGTGAAGGAACGCCGTAGCGACTTCGACGACCTCGAAGTCATCACCGAGCCGCTAGCAGCCAGATAGAAAGCTGCTGCGCCCCGCAAAACTCGAGACGTGGCAAACTTCGACTTCAACTATTCCACATCGCGCAGGCGAGCCGCTTTGCCCTTGAGGCCGCGCAGGTAATAGAGCTTAGCACGGCGAACCTTGGACGAGCGCAAGAGATCCACCTTGTCGATCACTTTTGAGTGGACGGGGAAAATGCGTTCCACACCCTGGCCAAAGCTGATCTTGCGCACGGTAAAGCTGGCCTGCGGCCCGTTGTCGCGCTTGATCACCACGCCTTCAAACGCCTGTAGCCGCTCTTTGTCGCCTTCTTTGATCTTCACGTGAACGCGGACGGTATCGCCAGGATGAAACGCGGGAATGTCAGTGCGCTGGGTTTTCGCCAGCAGTTTTTCGATGATAAGGTTCGACATGTGATTAGTCCTTCTGAATTCTCAAATTCCGATTCTGAAATTCTGATCTCAAAATCTGCTCCTAAAAATCTAGATCTCTTGTCCCTCGATCCCGACTCGCCTGATACCTGCGAGATACTGCTGATCTTCCTCGCTCAACGCCGCGCCTTTCAGCAAGTCCGGACGATTGCGCAAAGTCTTTTCCAACGCCCGCTGCCGCCGCCACTTGCGAATTTCTTCGTGGTTGCCGGACATCAACGCCTGCGGAACTGCGAGCCCGCGAAATTCCGCTGGCCGCGTGTAATGCGGATAATCCAGCAGTCCGTTCGACCCGCAAGTCGAATCTGCGCCGTTCAGGCTTTTCGCCTTCACGTCAACTGTAAATGATTCCTGCTGGGCTGACGCTTCATTTCCCAGCGCTCCCGGAAGCAGCCGCATCATTGCTTCCACAATCACGGCCGCGGCGATTTCCCCGCCGCTCAGCACATAATCGCCGATCGAAATTTCCCGATCGGCCAGAAAATCCGCGACCCGCTCGTCTACTCCCTCGTATCGCCCGCATAGCAATACAACTCGGTCGAGCAAAGCCAACCCTGCCGCGACTTTCTGACTAAACCTTTGCCCTTGCGCCGATAACAGGACTACCGACTGCTTCACGCGTCCGGCAAGACGATCGACGCGCGCCGCCACGCCCATCGACTCCAAACATTCAAACAACGGCTCCGGCTTCAGCACCATGCCTTCACCACCGCCAAACGGACGGTCGTCCACGGTGCGGTGGCGATCATGGGTAAACCCCCGCAGATCGTGGACTTCAATTTTCGCCAGTCCCATTTCCTGGGCCCGGCGCGTGATGCCGTAATCCAGCGGCCCACGAAAGAAGTCCGGAAAAATCGTAACTATGTCGGCCTTCATCGCGGAACCCGCAATCAGATCTTAGTTCTCAGCAAAGACTTCGCTCTGCGGTTGTTCTTGTCAGCGGTCTTTCTTTCTTGCGCCCTGCCCTTGCTCCTGCTTCTCCTCAGCGGTTAGCGGAGCGTTCACCTCGAGTAGACCCTCGGGCAAGTTCATGC
>PLUI01000026.1:398-5535 GCA_003164855.1 Acidobacteriaceae bacterium | reverse complement strand
AGCATGACCACCTCTTTGAACTCGAATCGGGGCGAACTTCATCGGGTCGTACTGCGCGCGAAGTCTTGCGGCCGTCAGCAGAAATCGCAGAATCTGCGGATCGGTCTGGGTGGCCCAGCGGGCCATGAAGTAGAGCAACAAGAACATCAGCAACCCTCCAAGCAAGCTATTGAGCAGGTTGAACGTGGCGGCGCCGAGGCACATGGCGAAGAAGAAGAGCTTCCGCTCGGCCCCGAGGATCGTTAGCGGCCGTGATAGCGTCCGATGGACTCTGTTGATCCGCCTTGTTTCCGCCAAAGTGGTTCTCCTGTAAAGGTGCGCGATTCAGCTGCCGGGAAACATCCAAGCCAGGAAATTCACCGCCGCGATAGCCATGCCAACACCGAAGAGAACGCCGGCCAGCACGCGCTTCGAGCCGCCCTCACCGAAAGCAAAGGTGAGACCGGCGACAACGATTGCAACGAGCGAGAGGCCGCGAGCGATGGTGCTGGTGAAGGCCGTCATCAAAACGTTGACGGCATTTTCCCAGGGGGAATTCCCCTGGGCGAAGGCCGGCGCGGCAAGAAACAGCAGCACAAGAGAGGCGAGGATCGCGCGAGTCGTACGAAGCCTGCGAGCAAAGTTCCTCCAACTTCTTTTCATGTGCACACCTCAGCAAAAGTTTTGCATCGCATGTTTGCGATGAGAGGAAAGTCCACGCTTCCCGATACGCACTGCGGGTCGCAGCCGGAACGCACTGGTTTGAAGACACGCTAGGCTTACCCCGGATGAATCTCGCCCGTTGCGTCTTGACGCCACGCAGCAGCAAAGGAGTCTGTTGCGTGAACTTCCCTCTATCTATCTATTCAGTGTGTTGTTAGGAAAATGTGTCGCGCGCAAACAAAAATATTTTCGAGCCACTACAAGGTGAGGGATGCTGTCCTTTGTTGAGGACGGTCTCCGTGTCCTCACGATTCGATCTACGCGATTTCACGGGGTCCGATCGCTGGGTGTGAAAATAGCGCGACCCGAACCGCGCAAAGGTCCTGCGATTTGCGGGGATTGCAATTGCCGTCTCAGAGGGGCGGCGAAGATTCTCCCTCTGCGCCGATACCCTGAAGAATTGCGCTCGCGGTCTGCTGGATGTATTCGAGGCTTTCGGTAAGGAGCTTCGCATTACCGGGATACAGTTGAATGTAATCCTGGGTGGCTGAACCGGTATCGAGACCGATGGCATGGCTGACCACATAGGCGACCGCCTCCGCCTCGGTCTCGCGCACGCATTTAGAAGTAATGCTCCGGCGCTCGGTGCGGTGCATCATTTCGTGTGCGAGTTCATGCGCGAGCGTTGCGAACTCTTCGGCTGCAGACTGGCCGGGCAGTAGTGTGATCTTGCCACCTGCGGAAGTTCCACGAGCCGGCGCGATGTCCGATGAATACTCGAGGGNNAGGTGTCCGATGAATACTCGAGGGCAATGCCTTGCTTCGTGACAAGCAACGCCAGACGGTCACGATACTCCCGAGGATCGCCACGGACACTGCTGATTGCAGGCAGTTCCTCACCCTCCGTTTGGCTGATATCGAATACATAAGCGAGACGAAAACCGGCAGGCATAGACGATTCGTCAGTGTGGTTTTGTTCCGAGTCTTTCGTCTTCCTCCGAATGATGGGCGCCAAGATGAAGATGCCTTTCTCACCTTTCTTCACGAATCGGCCCAGCTTTTTCCACGTACGGAAGCCCGCGACGTGAGTGGCAGCTGGTTTCTGCGAAGCAATGGGCATGACGTTTCGAAGACTGTAACGGTGGAATCGGCCGAAAGCAGCGAGGTAGCTCGTGAGCGTTTCGCTTCGGCCTCCTTCGAGAGCCGCGATCAACTGGTCGATAGCCTTGTTTGTGATCTGTTTGATTTCTTCTGAGTGCATTGTTTTGTCCTTTTGGTGTGTGAGATTTGGTTCCTTCACTCGTGCGCAGGAACCAAATCGAAGCGAGTCACCGAAAGGACGGGATGCGAAGCGTCAGGATTTCCGCGCTGGAGCGGATGGCAACGGGCGTGACGGGTTGCAGATTACCCGGCAAGACCGTGTGCGCGCGAAAGCCGCATTGCATTGTTTCGTAGTGCGAAATATGCAGCGAATGTGGAGAGCTCTACCGCTCTCGTGCCAGTTGGCGCAGTTTCTTGAGGAGCCGCTTTAGCTTCTGACGGAGGGCATTCGTAGAGTTTCCGTTTGATTCGAGTTCCGGTTCCAAAGAACCTCCATCGAGTTTGAATTGGATCAGCAGGTTCAATTCGAAATTCGTAATGAGGCGTTTTGTGACGCAGCGATTGAGAAAGTGACGCAACAGCAGATGACGTTCAAACGGATCCTCTTCTGCCAGGTTGTCCAGTAGCGCAGCGTCCGAGTGCGGGACGATTCCATTGCCTTTCGTCTCACGCTGCGCCCATTCAAACATTTTGCGTTTTACCGCACGCGAGATTGCGAACGCGAAATGCGTCTGTCTCGCCTGGAGTTCGTTGGAGGCCAAATATTGCAGCAGGAAGCTGAGCGCCTGCTGCGTGATGTCTTCCGTCGACAACGCCGGCTGTTGCCTTGCGACGCGGCGAACAGCCCCATGCAGCATCGGGAGAAATGTGAGAACGAGAAGGCTCTCGATGAAATGGGGATTGAGCGCGCGGATCGCGAAGAGTTCGCGCAGCAACGTATCTGAAGTCGCGTCCACCGGCGACGTTTTCAGATGCAAAACTAAACTCGAAACTGATGAATGCTGACGCAAGCCGTGGGACGCGGAAAACAGTTCGTCGATCGCATCGACTTCGGCGAAAGACAAATCAGAAAGCAGGCGCGTTTCGATGTTGCAGAGCGCGCAGTGGCATGTANNCGGGGCACGGCCTCACTCCCCTCACGCCCAGCGGCGGACTGGGCGCACGTACGAGAGCAGCGACACGCTCTCGACAACTTCGGAGCGCCAAAGGAACAGCCATCGGTTGCGGGGAGGAACCGGTGTTGGAAAGCCGCTAACTGTTGAGGATCAGCGGCGGAGGCGTATCCTCCGCGATACAGCTTGCCGCTGGTTAGATTTCTTATCTCTGGCAGGAATGCAGGACAAACAAAAAGCCCTCCGGTCCTGGACCGGAGGGCTTTTGTACGCGGAGTTCAGTATGGAGCATCACCCGACTCAGCACCCGCTTCGGTGCTGGGGGCGGCCGTCGGTACTTCAGCTTCCGCTCGACTGAGACGTCGCACGGAGTTCGCACGAACGCTCCAGAAGATCGCGACTTTCGNNTGGACGTGATCGCCCTTGTGGAGGGAATCAGCTATGGACTCGCCGAGGCGATTGAAAGCCACGACGCGGTGCCACTCGGTTTTTGACTGCCACTCTTCGTTCGAGTCTTTCCACGACTGTTGGGTCGCGACGGACAGGACGGTGAAGTTCGCGCCGTTGCCGCGGACCTGCCGTTTCTCCGGATCTTTTCCGAGGAAGCCGATGAGTTGAACGTGATTGAGGTACATTTTGTTTCTCCTTTTTTGCCCCATTTCCTTGGGGCACCCAGGGGCGAAGTGGATACTGCTCCCAAGGCGAGCGGCTGCATTCCGGGAGGGACCCAACGATTTTGGGGAGGAACCGGGAAAGCAGAAGACGCGAAGCTGCCGGGCGCAGGAATTATCCCGAAGCCGTGCCCAAGGAAAAGCAGCGGCGGAAAATGAACATGGCTCGAAGCACTTGACACTGGTGGCGACCGCCGAGCAATGGGATCGAAGAATTAAGTTGAGGAATATGGCATCGCAACTTCAAAGAGGCTGGTACGTGCTCGACGAGGCCGCAGAGAAGGCGTCTCAATCGGAGCTTTCGTGAAAATGCCTTGAGCGCGGCGTCGGGATCTGGGCCTTCTTCGTCGTCACCGGAACTATTGACAGGAGTGATTCCGCAAGTCCCGGCCTGGTCACAGCGTGCTTCGCACCGTGACGCGCGCGCACGTCATCGCCTGGCGCAAGAACATGGAAGCCCGGAGCCTCGCGCGTACAAGCATCCGTGCAAGCTCTCGGCGCTTTCCTCGCTGTTCGATTATCTCTGTGAGCGCAATGCCGTGCTCGGTAATCCGGTGGACGGCGTCAAGCGGCCTGCTTCGAATAATAAAGAGAGCAGTGCGTCGGCGCTCGGCGATGCGCATGCGCGTCGCCTGCTCGAGGCCCTGCCCCGGACACGCTGAAGGGTGTAAGGGATCGCGCNNACCAATGCGCTTTCAAACGAGGCGGACATCGCCAAGGTCCAGCAATGGCTGGGGCACTCGAATGTGTCCACGACACGGCTCTACGACCGGCGCAAGAGCAAGCCGGAGGATTCTCCGACATTTCATGTGAAGTATTAGAGATGTTAATATCGCGTCCGGAAAGTCATAGGTCCTTTAAGGAGGTCTGTGAAGCGAACGTTAGTTCTCCTGACTATTGCGTGTACCCTCGTTTCTTCTGCTGCGGCGCAAACTGTTGTTGTCCCGCAAGCGCAGCTCCAAAAGGATATTTGGATCGCAAACGCCAAATATAATATTGACACTACCGGCAGATACAAACTCATCGCGATTGCGGCAGGTCTACACGCAGCTTACTCAGCTGACCCGACCCTCACATCTGCTCAGATGCAAACGATTATCCACGACACTGAGACCAGGATCGATTCGTGGCAGGCTGGTACGGGATCAGGCGCCGATCCGTCTGAAATCTACCGCAAGGCATTGTCACTTATGGCCGACGTTACCGCGGACGCGTCGTTCAAGGCGGCAGCAGGAATAGCGAAAGATCTTCTGGAGTTCACACCGAGCGCTACGCCCGAAGACGATTGGAAATCTATCAATGCCTTCAAAGCATCTGAGTTCAGCGTAGACCGTGAGCGCGAGTCGGCGGTTCTAGACTCGGTGTACTCCGATTCACAGTCTTCGCCGGCGTTTCAGGCTGCATTCGATGCCGGGCTTGGGCATGAGTTGAACGGTCTGACGACTGACAGCGCTGCTACTCTTTTGGATCATAATCCAGCTCTCACTGAGAAAATAGGATTGAGCAACCTGACTGAACTGGTGAAGAGTGAAGGCGATAGCGTCACTGTTTCTTTAAAGGATTTACAAGATAACCTGAATCAACATATCGGAGAACTCGGCGGCGTAATCA
>PLUI01000026.1:0-384 GCA_003164855.1 Acidobacteriaceae bacterium | reverse complement strand
GGAAGATAATCCCGGGCAAGGCAGGCACACAGGTTACTCAAGCAGGTCAAGTTGCCGTTAAGATCGCTAGCTCAATTTCGGACTTCGTTAACAATACGAGCAAATTATCATCGGGCCTTGGAGCGGCTGTTCTGACAGGTAATTTGCTTTCGGCCGCAATGAGCCTTGAGGGGATATTTGGAGGCGGCCCATCCCAAANNCCAGCAGATAATGATGTCGCTAAACGCAGTGCAGGCAACGCTCGGGGACATCAGAGGCCAACTTGTCGCGCTCCGTCAGCAATTGAACGGAGTTGAGAACGATTTAATTACAGTGCTCCAGAACATGGACGAGAAGGGATTTTACGAGAGCTACAACGGATTCCTACATTACTACGAACTAAAA
>PLUI01000294.1 GCA_003164855.1 Acidobacteriaceae bacterium | reverse complement strand
CCGGCTCGACCGGCAAGCCCAAAGGCGTGGTGCACGTCCACGGCGGGTACATGGTGGGCACCACTTACCACTTGGAGAACTACTACGATGTGGGCGACCGCGACATTTTCTGGTGTACTTCGGATATCGGCTGGGTCGTCGGACATTCTTATATCGTCTACGCACCGCTCTGCGCAGGTGTGACCACGCTGTTCCGCGAAGGAGCCATCGACTATCCGAATCCTGGAATTGCCTGGGAAATCGTTGAACGCTACGGCGTGACCAAAATGTTTACNNGCGCCCACCGCGTTGCGAATGTTCATGCGCTACGGCGAAGCCTATCCCGCAGCGCACGATCTGACGACTTTGCGCGTGATCGCCTGTGCAGGCGAACCGTTGAATCCCGAAGCCTGGCGCTGGGCGCAAACTCATTTGGCCGGCGACGGCAAGTGGGGCTATGTAATCGACAATTGGTGGCAGACCGAGTTGGGCGGGCCAACACTGGGTACGCCGCCGTCGATGGCGATGCGTCCTGGAAAAGTTGGCGTGGCCGTGCCCGGAGCCGAGGCCGATGTGCTCGACGAGAACGGCAAGTCGGCGCCTCCTGGGATGGGAGGACGTCTGGTGCTCAAGCGGCCATTTCCTCACATGCTGCGCACCGTGTGGCGCGACCCCGCACGCTACGAGCGCGACTGGCAAGTCATCCCCGGCTGCTATGTCACCGGCGACGTTGCCACGCGAGACAAAGATGGATACATCGCCGTCCTGGGCCGTTACGATGACGTGCTCAACGTGGCCGGACACCGCATCGGCACGGCAGAAGTGGAGAGCGCACTGGTGTCGCATCCGGCGGTCGCAGAGGCTGCGGCTATTGGCGTGCCGGACCCGATGAAGGGCGAGACCATCAAAGTGTTCGTGCAAGTCCGTGCCGATCACGTGGCCTCTGAAGCTCTATCCGCGGCGCTCATCGAACACGTGCGCAGGGAACTCGGCCCGATCGCGACTCCATCGGCGTTGGAATTTGTGGCTGCGTTGCCCAAGACGAGATCCGGGAAGATTCTGCGCCGCTTTCTAAAGGCGAAGGAAGCAGGCGTCGACGCGGGCGACGTTTCCACCATGGAAGGCTGATCGTCCGCCCAGCCCGGAGAATTTCGTTGATATAATTCGTGACCGGGAAGCTGTGTCCGCTGTCCGACTGGGAGTCGCGAAATAGGGATACCCGCCTTCGTTACCACTTCTCCTAGCCTCCGGGCAGATTGACATTCCAGTTGTTTCAAAAGCCGTCCGTTTATGGACACTCGATTTTGATAGCGGACAGTGTTCATCTCATTACAATTGTCTCTCGATGTCTACAACTAGGCTTTTAAACGAGATAGCTGGCCTTTAGGCGCGGCTCGAAAATTGCATCATCTTTTGGCGATGGATATCGCACGGCCAGAGTTCAAGGTTCAGAAACGACGTCGGCAAATCGCGTGGCTGGCAGGCGGTTGCCTGCTCCTCATCGCCGTCACCATCGGCGTGTCGCGCCTGAAGCCGGCGGCGCCTGAGGTTGAGCGCAGTACGGTGTGGACCGACACCGTGAAGCGCGGTTCCATGCTCCGCCAGGTTCGAGGGCTCGGTTCCTTGATTCCCAGCCAGGAGTTCACCCGTCAAATACCCGCAGAGACAGAGGCTACCGTGGTTCGCATCCATATGCTTCCCGGCTCCCAAGTGAAGGCGGACACCATTCTGTTGGAGATGAGTAATCCGCAAGTGGAGCAGGCCGCAGTCGACGCGAAACTTCAACTGAAAGCCGCCGAAGCCGAATATCAGAGCCTGCGAGTCAAATTGCAGAGCGACCTGATGACCCAGAAAGCCGGAGCCGCGACAGTGACTGCGGATTACAGCCAGGCAAAATTGCAGTCGGAAACAGACAAGGCTCTCTTTGATCTCGGCGTTATTTCCGGACTGGCGTACAAGAATTCAAAAAGCAAAGCTGATGAGCTGACCACCCGCAACAATATCGAAGACGAGCGCCTGGATATCAACCAGAAAGCGATCGAGTCGCAGATGGCCGAACAGCAGGCCAAGGTGGATGAGATCCGCGCGCTAGCTGAACTGAAAGAGAAGCAGTTGGACGCGCTGAAGGTTCGCGCCGGAATCGAAGGTGTTTTGGTGGACTTACCGTTACAAGTGGGGCAGCACGTTTTGCCGGGCACGATGCTGGCGAAAATTGTGCAGCCGGATCACCTGATAGCGGAGTTGAAGGTCGCCGAGACGCAGGCACGCGACGTGCAGATCGGCCAACCCGCGCTGGTCGATACGCACAATGGAACGGTTGCCGGCTCTGTGATGCGGGTTGATCCAGCGGTTCAGAACGGCACCGTCACCGTAGATGTGAAACTCACGGGTGAACTCCCGAAAGGGGCCCGGCCCGATTTGAGCGTCGATGGAACCATCGACCTGGAACATCTGGATAACGTTCTTTACGTTGGCCGTCCCGCATTCGGCCAGGAGAATAGCACGATCAGCCTGTTCAAACTTGATTCCGACGGCAAGGGCGCGGTGCGTGTTCCGGTGAAAGTTGGACGCGCCTCGGTGAATTCGATACAGATTATTGAAGGATTGCAAGCGGGCGACACGGTCATTCTGTCCGACATGTCGCGCTCCGACAACACCGACCGTATCCGGCTTGATTAATCGCAAACAATCGACGCAAGGACGAGGCAAACACTATGACTGAAGCAGGACAGCCGCTAATCGAGATTGAGAACATGACAAAAGTCTTTTACACCGATGAGGTCGAGACCCACGCGCTCTCCGGAGTTCATCTGGCGGTTCGAAAAGGAGAGTACGTTGCCATGTCCGGACCTTCTGGCTGCGGGAAGTCCACGCTGCTCTCGATTATTGGTCTGCTCGACACACCAACCGGCGGCAGCTATCGCTTGAATGATCAGCCCGTCGAGAACCTGGATTTTGCCCAGCGCTCGCGCATTCGCAATCAGGAAATTGGATTCATTTTTCAGAGTTTCAATCTGATTGGTGATCTCACAGTTTATGAAAATGTAGAACTGCCGCTGACCTANNACGAGCCTACGGGAAATCTGGATTCCCGCAACGGCGAGGCCGTGATGGAGTTGCTGCAGAATCTCCACGCCGACGGAGCCACCATCTGTATGGTGACGCACGACCCGCGCTTCGCCAAACACGCCCAGCGCGAAGTGCATCTGTTCGATGGCAAAGTGGTGGCGGAAGATGAACTGAAAAAGCTGATGGCGGATGTGCATGCATGAGCGCACGGCACCCTAAATCCGTACAGCCAGTCGCCGCTTCTGTGGTGAGTTGGCGGTCTATTCCACGCCGGTGAGGGAACTATGGGGACTCTCCTTCAAGATCTGCACTATGGCTTTTGTGTGCTGGTGAAGAGTCCCGGCTTCACAGCGGTGGCAGTTGTGACTCTGGCGCTCGGCATCGGGGCCAATACGGCCCTGTTCTCCGTGATCAACGGCGTGTTGTTAAGTCCACTGCCTTTCCCTCAACCGGACCAGTTGGTGACGCTGCACGAGAACAAGCCGAACTTTGAGGGAGGATCGGTCTCCTATCCGAATTTCCGCGATTGGCGGAAGGATAACCACACATTCTCTTCTCTAGCCCTTGCTCGCAGTTACGCTTTCAGCCTGACCGGCATCGGCCAGGCTGAACAGGTGGGTGGAGAGTTCATTTCCTCAGATTTCTTTCCTGTGCTGGGTGTGAAGCCTGTGGTCGGTCGTACTTTTGCCGAGGATGAGGAGCGCGTCGGTGCTGGCCCCGTCGCGCTCATCAGCGCAGGATTGTGGCAGCGCAAGTTCGGCTCGGCGCCCGACATCCTGGGAAAGAGTATCACTCTCGACGCAAGAGACTACACCATCGTCGGGGTGATTCCCGCAGACTTTCACCTGGCTATTCCCGGCTTCCGCGAGAGTCAGGTTTATGCGCCCATCGGCCAGTGGAGCAATCCGCTGCTGCTTCAGCGGGGCGCTGGGCTGGGATTCCACGGCATTGGGCGGCTCAAGCCCGGCGTGACGATCGAACAAGCGCGGGCCGATATGGAAGGAGTTACGCGCAGTCTCGCGAACGCCTTCCCGGATGCAGATAAAGGCATCACGGCGAAGCTGGATCCGCTCAAAGAGCAGATGGTTGGGTATGTTCGACCTCTCCTGCTGGTTCTTCTGGCTGCGGTTGGTTTTGTACTCTTGATTGCGTGCGTGAACGTTGCCAATCTGCTGTTGGCGCGTTCGACCAGCCGAACGCGCGAATTCGGGGTCCGTGTGGCACTGGGCGCAAGCCAGGGGCGAGTCATTCGCCAACTGCTTACTGAGAGCATTTTGCTCGCGCTGCTGGGCGGCGGTTTGGGCTTGCTCCTGGCGGCCTGGGGAACACGCGCCGCGCTTGGCGTACTGCCCGCGGCTCTTCCTCGCGCCGAGCAAGTCGGACTTGACGCCCGCGTGCTGATCTTTACAGCCGGAATCACATTGATCGCGGGCCTTCTTTTTGGTCTTACACCGGCGCTCAAAACATCGCAACCGAATCTGCACGAAACGCTTAAGCGAGGTGGCCGGGGAGCGCGCGGAACCCCTCATCGCACGCAGGGCGTATTTGTGGTCGTCGAGATGGCGCTGGCGCTCGTGCTATTAACCGGTGCAGGATTGACCATCCAGAGTCTGGCAAAGCTGTGGAGCGTCGATCCTGGTTTCAATCCGCACAACGTGCTTACCTTTGGGCTTTCGCTTCCGCCCTCGATGATGGGTTCTAAGCCGGACGCGATCCGCGCCGCATTTCGCGAGTTCGACGAGAAGCTTGCTTCGGTCCCGGGTGTCCAGGCGGTCTCTCAGGCCTGGGGCGCGGTTCCCTTGAGCAGCGACGACGAGCAACTTTTCTGGCCGGAAGGGCAGCCGAAACCGGCGCACGAAAACGACATGAATTGGGCCATCGACTACATCGTCGAACCCGACTATCTAAAGGCAATGGGCATTCCACTGCTGCGCGGCCGGTTCTTTACTCCCCAGGACAATGAGCGCTCGCCACTTGTGGTCGTGGTCGATGAGATCTTTGCCCATAAATATTTCCCCAACCAAGACCCACTCGGCAAGCACATCAACTTGAACCTTTTCAATCAACCGGCGGAGATCGTCGGCGTGGTCGGGCACGTCAAGCAGTGGAGCCTGGCCACCGACGATCAGCAGTCGCTGCGGTCTGACCTCTATATCGCCTGCTTGCAAATGCCCAACGATTTTGTTGCCGGGGCGCCGTCCGGATCAGCTGTGATTGTACGAGCAAGGGACGCTTCCGCCGGGCTTCTCGATTCTATCCTGCACCTCAACGCGCAGATGAGCAACCAGCAGGTCATCTTCGCCACGCAAACCATGGACTCTCTCATTTCGGATTCCCTCGCCTCACGGCGGTTTTCGATGATCCTCCTCGTGGTCTTTGCCGTGCTGGCACTCTTGCTTGCAAGCGTGGGAATTTACGGCGTCATTTCTTATGCAGTCGGCCAGCGCACCAATGAAATCGGCATCCGCATGGCTCTGGGCGCGCAACGGCTTGATGTGTTACGCACGGTGCTCTCAGACGGTGCCCGTATGACGATTGTTGGGGTAGCGATTGGAGTCGTCGCTGCTCTCGGCCTGACGCGTTTGATGTCGAGTATGTTGTTTGGAATTAAGCCGAATGATCCGATTACGTTCGGAGCTGTCGCTGTTCTTTTGTGCGGCATCGCTTTGCTTGCCTGCTATCTGCCGGCGCGGCGGGCGATGAGCGTGGATCCCATGGTGGCGCTGCGCTATGAGTGAAGTCGAATTATGACAGGACTGGCACAAGATATTCGCTACGGATTGCGCCAACTGCGCAAGAGTCCCGGTTTCACAGCGGTGGCCGTGCTGACCCTAGCTCTGGGCATCGGTGCGAACACCACCATATTCGGCCTGCTCGATCAAGCGCTCTTGCGCAGCCTGCCGGTCAAGGAACCAGAGCGCCTGGTGCTGCTGAAATACTCCGGCAGCAATACCGGGCATCTTAGTTCACGGGCAGATGGGAAGACTTACTTCTCATACCCTATGTATCGCGATCTCCGCGACCGCAATTCCGTCTTCAGCGGAATCATCGCAACTGATTGGACCCAGGCCGGCTTGCAATGGCGCAATCAGCCGGAACTCGTCGCCACGGAATTGGTCTCCGGTAACTACTTCGATGTGCTCGGGGTGCAGCCGGCGCTGGGCCGGTTGCTGCTTGCTTCCGATGATACTCAGCCCAACGCCAATCCCGTCGCCGTGTTGAGTTTCAATTACTGGCGGCGCCGCTTCAATGCCGATCCAATGGTTTTGAACCAGGCCATCTTGGTGAACGGCCATCCCTTCACCGTGGTTGGCGTGGCCCAATCCGGCTTTCACAGCGTTGTGATGGGCGACACTCCCGACCTGTTCGTCCCCATGATGATGAAATCCGAAGTTATGCCGGGAGATGACGATCTTGAGAATCGGCGTTCGAGCTGGCTCAACATCATTGCCCGGCTGAAGCCGGGAATCAACCGTGAGCAAGCAGAGGCAGGCATCAATCCGGTGTGGTCTGCGATCCGCGCTGACGAGCTAAAACAGATCGGACACAGCACAGATAATTTCCGCGAGAACTTCGTGGCCAGGTCTCATCTGTCACTTCTCGACGGCAAAAAAGGATTATCCCCGCTGCGCAAAGACCTGCAAACTCCTATGCTCATCGTGATGGCGATGGTGGGCCTAGTTGCGCTGATGGCTTGCGCCAACGTGGGTAGCCTGCTGCTGGTCCGGGCGGCAGGCCGGTTGCGCGAAATGTCCGTGCGCTATGCGCTGGGAGCAAAACGAGAACGGGTAATTCAACAACTTCTGGTGGAAGGACTGTTGCTGGGACTAACCGGCGGAGTCCTCGGGATTATCCTGGCTCCCCAGATTTTATCCCTGCTCATCCGCATGATCTGGGGCAGCACCGGCATGGAGTTGCCGTTTTCCTCGCACCTTGATCTGAGAATCCTCCTCTTCAACTTCACGCTGGCCGTGGCGGCAAGCTTGTTTTTTAGCTTGGCGCCAGCCCTGCAGTTCTGGCGTCCGAACCTGGCGCCGGCGCTGAAGCAACAAGTGATCGCCGGGGGAGGGCCGCTGCGATTCCGCCGCATTGCGGTCGGCGTGCAGATCGGATTGAGCCTCCTGCTGCTCGTGGGCGCCGGGCTTTTCATGCGCACGCTGCATAATCTCAAGTCCCTGGATGTGGGATTCGCCACCGATCATATCGTGACCTTCAACGTCGATCCGTCTCTCGCCGGATATCAGTCCGCTCAGAACCTAGAAGTTGATTCCCGAGTGCTTCGCACCCTCGCAGCCGTTCCGGGAGTGCGCTCGGTTGCGGGCACAACCGACCCGGAACTTGCGAATGACAATTGGGCTAACAACATTACGATTGCCGGCTACACCGCGAAAGAAGATGAAGATATGAACGTCGAGCACCCGAAGGTAAGTCCCGGCTATTTCTCCAGCATGGGAATGCCGCTGCTTGCAGGCCGCGAGTTGAGCGATGTGGATCGAGCGGGGACGCAAAAGGTTGCAGTAGTCAACGAAAGTTTCGCCCGCCACTTCTTCGGTGATCCGCAGCGCGCGCTGGAACATTACATGGGCAACGGCGGCGGCAAGGTGAAGGCCGATATCGAGATCGTCGGTGTCGTCAAAGACGCAAAGCATACAGGCGTTCGAGAAGAAATCCGCCGCACCGTCTTCTCGCCTTATCTTCAGGAAACTGATCCCGGCGGAATGACCTTCTACATTCGAACATGGCAGACCCCGGAGAGCGCGGAATCGACCATCCGCAGCGCTATGCAGACGCTAGATTCCAAGCTGGTGCTCGACCAGTTCCGCACCATGGACGAACAAATCGCCGACAACTTGATCACCGCCCGTGTGGTCGCATTTCTAGCAGAGAGCTTCGGCGTGCTCGCCGCTCTTATGGCCGCCATTGGTTTGTATGGTGTGCTGGCTTACTCTACCGCGCAGAGAACCTCGGAAATCGGCATCCGGATGGCGGTGGGGGCGAGCCGGGCTTCGGTGGTACGCGTGGTATTGGTCGAGGTGCTGTGGCTGACAGGAGTTGCAATCGCCATAGCCCTGCCGGCATCGCTGCTGCTGGGCGTGGCGGTGCGCAGCCAATTGTTCGGCATTTCGAGCAGCGACCCGCTTACGCTGTCCCTGGCTACGCTACTGATCCTGGTGGTGGCGATTGTTTCTGCGCTACTGCCCGCGCGCCGCGCGGCGAAAGTTGATCCCATCGTGGCATTGCGCTACGAGTGAAACTTATGGAGACCTGGCTGCAAGACGTTCGCTATGGATTGAGGGCGCTGAGGAAATCCCCGGGTCTGACGGCCATTGTGGGGATCACGATCGCGCTGGGCGTCGGCGCCAACACAGCGACCTTCAGCGTCGTCAACGGCTTCCTCATCCGTCCGTTGCCCGTTCCGTCTCCCGGTCAACTTACGGCTCTGGCGATTCAGGAAAAAAACTCGCCGCTGGGAGCCCATGGATTTTCCTATCCGGAGTTCATTGCCTTCCGGCATCAAGCCGCGGCCTCGTGCGAAGTATTTGGACAGGCGCTGGCACGAGGTTCGCTGGGATTCTCCGCCGACGGCCGTACGGATCGAGTCGCAATCACTGCCGTGACGAAGAACTATTTCTCAGGGTTAGAAGTGAAGCCTGCGCTTGGCAGGCTAATTCTTCCGAGTGAAGGCGAGGCGCCGGGAGAGCAATCCGTCCTAGTGCTCGGATATTCCTTCTGGCAGAAGCGGTTCGGCGGCGACCCCAGCGTCATCGGCAAGCAGGTTCGGATCGATGGCAAGCCAGTGGAAATCGTCGGCGTTGTACCCAAGCAATTCCACGGTTCGTTCTCGATTTTTGAGATGGATGGTTACATGCCACTGAGCACGCTTTTCCCCAGTAACTCGGGAAACAGCTTTTGGTCGGACCGCAACATGCGCCTGATACTCGCGATGGGACGCCTCAAGCCCGGCGTGAGTCTGGCGAAAGCTCAGAGCTTGTTCGACGTTATCTCGCAGCGCCAGGCTGAGCTGTATCCCGCCTCGGACAAAGGATTCAGCGTGCGTGTGCTCCCGGAGAAGCAGTCGCGGCCGATCCCCTATGCGAACAATCAGTTTCTTTTGATTTCCGCATTATTTCTGGCGCTTTCGGCAATTATCCTCCTGCTGGCATGTACTAACGTTGTCAACATTTTGATGGCCCAGGCGTCGTCTCGCATGCGTGAGCTGGCCATCCGTACGGCACTGGGCGGCAGTCGCGCAAGACTGGTGCGTCAGATGCTCACGGAAACTATGCTGCTTGCGAGCCTGGGCGGGGTATTGGGGGTGTTGCTTGGAATGTGGGCCAGCGGGCTCAGCGGCTCAATACATCCGTCAGGCTGGCCCTTGCAACTCGACTTCGGTTTCGATTGGGCGGTGTTTGCCTATGCCCTTGGAGTGGTCCTTTTTACCGGGATCTTCGTCGGATTAACACCTGCACTCAACGCGACCAGGGCAGACGTAAATGCGGTGCTGCATCGAGGGAACCGCAGTGATTTCGGCGGTTCCGGCCGTCATCGCGTTGGCAGAGACCTGATGGTATTGCAAGTTGCAGGATCTCTGACCTTGCTAATCGTTGCCGGGTTATTCGTCCGCAGCTTGCAGAGTGCCGAGCACATCGACCTCGGCTTCAATCAGAACCATGTCCTCAATGTAACGCTGGATCCGCGGGAAAATGACTACAACGAGGCGCAGACCAGGGAGTTTTATCGGGAGCTTGAATCCAAAGTCAAGGCGATGCCTGGCGTCCAGTCGGCGAGTTTGGCGTCGTCTGTGCCGATCACTTCCTTCCCGAGCGGACAAAGAATATATGTCGAGAATCGGCCGGTTACGCCCGATCGTCCACTGCCGAACATCCTGTTCAACCGCATCGACTCCGGTTATTTCGGAACGATCGGCATCCCAGTTCTGCTCGGCCGCGGATTCCTGGATTCCGATAATGAAGCAGCGCCACTCGTAGCGGTTGTAAACCAAACCATGGCCAACCGGCTGTGGCCAGGAGAAGACCCCATTGGCAGGCGTTTCAGCATGAAAAGCGAATCAGGCCCATTCTTAGAAATAGTTGGGGTTGTGCGTGACAGCAAGTATCAGAGCATTGCAGAAGATTCGCAGCCGTCCTTCTATATTCCTCTCGAACAAAACTACACATCGTTCCGGATACTGCAAGTTCGCTCTTCCGCCGCGCCTGCGCTGCTGACAGGCCAGATCCAGAGGGCAATCCGGGAGCTTAATCCCGCGATCACAGTCGTCGACATCCGAACCATGGAAGAGTCTCTCAAAGGCGCCACTGGATTTTTTATCTTTCGTCTTGGAGCGTCTCTGGCTGCGTTCATGGGAACGCTGGGGTTGATCCTGGCCGTCATCGGAGTCTACGGCATGGTTTCTTACACGGCGGTGCGGCGCACGCAGGAGATCGGAATCCGCATCGCACTTGGCGCAAACCCTCGTCAGATCCTCGAGTTGGTCGTTGGCCAGGGGATGAGCATCGTATTCATTGGCGTATTCGTTGGCCTGCTCGCGGCCTGGGCGCTCACGCGCACGATGACTCACTTGCTGGTAGGAGTTAGCCCCGGCGATCCTGTTGTTTACATGGTGGTTTCGATTTCGTTGGCCCTGGTCGCGCTGCTGGCGTGCTACATCCCAGCGCGGCGCGCGACGAAAGTCGATCCCATGGTGGCACTGCGCTACGAGTGAGGCAAATTATGGAAACCCTCATCCATGACGTTCGCTATGGTCTGCGTATGCTGCGCAAGAGCCCCGCATTCACCGCTGTTGCCATCGCCGCGCTGGCCCTCGGCATTGCCAGCACGACCGCCATCTTCAGCGTGGTCGATGTGGTTCTGTTGCATCCGTTACCCTATCCGGACTCAGGCAGAATCGTTCTCATATCACAAACGGTCCGCAGCACAGGACAGGACATGGGGGATTCATCTCCAGCCAACTACCTGGACTGGGCCGAACAGAATCATGTTTTCAGCCACATCGCGGCGTCGCGCGGTATGCAAGGCAATCTAACGGGCGGAGAACGTCCGGAGCGCATCCGGTACACCGTGGCCTCCGGCGATTTTTTCTCTCTCTTTGGTGTTGGCCCGCAATTAGGACGCAGCCTGCTTCCTGACGATGAGAAACCCGGTAATGATCATGTGACGGTGCTCAGCTACGCGCTGTGGAAGCGGCTTGGCGCCGATCCCAGTTTAGTGGGCCGCAATATCGCGCTCAATGGCGAGCCCTACACGGCGATTGGAGTCATGCCGGCAAGTTTTGCTCCTGATGATTATGGCGAACTCTGGGTGCCCTCGCCGTGGGACGTGCCGGCCCATCCACTGAACCCGCAGGCAGATCCCCGTGCGCTTAGGGACAGCAGTTACATCGACGTCTGGGGACGACTCAAGCCGGGAGTGACGCTCGATCAGGCGAGGGCTGAAATGGCTGCCATCGCGCGACGCCTGGAAAAGCAGTATCCAAACGCCAACGATGATGTCGGAATCAGTCTGGTGAGTATGCAGGACAGCCTGGTCAGCGACATCCGGCCTGTATTGTGGGTGTTGTTGGGCGCGGTTGGGTGTGTTTTGCTCATTGGATGTGCGAACGTCGCCAACCTCTTACTCGCGCGCGCGACCACCCGGACGCGGGAGATTTCCATTCGTACCGCGCTGGGAGCCAGCTGGCTGCGACTTGCACGACAGATGCTCACGGAAAGCATTTTACTGGCGCTATGTGGAGGACTCCTGGGTATCCTACTAGCTTGGTGGGCGGTTCCAGCGCTCTTAACGATGAGCCCGCCCGAGATCAGCAACTTCAAACACATCGGACTGAATCCGGAAGTGCTCGGCTTCAGCCTCGCTATTTCCCTGCTGAGCGGAATTCTGTTCGGCCTCGCCCCTGCGTTTCATGCTTCGCAATCGAACCTCGATGAGTCACTCAAAGAGGGCGAGCGGGGAAGCACCGGCGGTCGAGGCAGAACGCGCTCCGCGCTGGTTGTGACCGAGGTAGGACTATCCCTGGTTCTACTGATCGGGGCTGGGCTCATGCTCAAGAGCTTCGTCCGTCTGATGAATGTCGATCCCGGCTTTGACCCCAATCATCTTCTGGTCTTCAGCGTGGGGCTTCCTCCCTCGGCGTCTTCGGCGCAGCAGGATGCCTTCTACCGCGAGGTGGTCGAGCGTTTGCAGGCCCTGCCCGGCGTGCAGTCTGTGGGTGCCGTGAGCCGATTGCCGCTGGTTGGCGGCAATAGTAGTCGCAGTTTTAATTTGCCCGGTAGTACCAAAAGCTACACCGCCGACCTGCGTGTCAGCACACCCGGGTATTTCCGGACTATGGGTATTCCTCTGCGCGCGGGCCGCAATTTGACTGAGCAGGACGCTCAAGCTTCCGCGCAGGTGGCAGTCGTGAACGAGGCGCTGGCGCGAAATGTGTTCCCGGGCGAGGACGCGGTGGGGAAGTACATCGTTAACTTCGGGCCGCTGAACAACAAGATTCAAATCGTCGGCATAGTGGGGAATGTACGCCACATTGGATTGGAAACTACGCCGCGGCCGGAAGTCTATCTCCCATTTGGACAAGCGCACTGGCCATCGGTTTTCGTTGCGGTTCGCTGCAACACCTCTCACCCGCTGGCCCTCACTTCCGCAGTGCAGAATGTCGTGTGGTCCGTGGACAAGGATGTGCCACTGGCGAATCTTCGCACCATGCAGGGAGTGATCGCCAGTTCCGTGATGCGACGCCGGTTTACTACTTTGCTGCTGGCTATCTTCTCTGCACTTGCCTTGCTGCTGGCTGCAGTCGGGCTTTATGGCGTCATGTCTTATACCGTGTCGCAACGCACGCGCGAAGTCGGCATACGCATGGCGTTAGGAGCGCGGAGGTCGGATGTGATGAAACTGGTGGTGGGACAAGGCATGGCGCTGGTGGGTGTGGGACTGGGCTTGGGTTTATTGGCTTCCATAGCTCTAAGGAGAGTGATGTCAGGCTTGTTGTTTGGGGTGAGTGCAACTGATCCGCTGGTTTTTTCCGCATTCGCGGTCTTGATGGCGATCGTGGCCCTACTTGCTAATTGCTTGCCCGCCAGGCGGGCTGCCAGGGTTGACCCGATGGTGGCCCTACGGTACGAGTAAGCGGCATTTCTGAGGAAGAGTAATGCAAGGAAAATATGATTCAACTCAAGAACCTGGAACGCAGTTACAAAACTCCCGCTGGACAGACCTGGGTGCTTCGCCGCATCAACCTGGAGATTCGCGAAGGCGAGTTCATCACCATTATGGGCCCCTCCGGAGCAGGGAAGTCCTCCTTGTTAAATGTCCTGGCTCTGCTCGACGATAGCTGGCAAGGCGAATACTGGTTTCGCGAGCAGGCGGTCCACGAGATGAAGCGCAAGCAGCGCAGCGAGGTGGCCAAGCGCAACATCGGAATGGTGTTTCAGAGTTACCACCTGCTCGATGACCTCACGGTGGGCGAGAACATTGACTTGCCGCTTTCCTACAAAGATGTTCCCCGCAGTGAGCGGCAGGCTATGGTGGCTGACACTCTCGATCGTTTTCAGATTGTCGCCAAGAAGGCCTTATTCCCAAGCCAATTGTCCGGCGGCCAACAGCAGCTCGTGGGCGTTGCCCGGGCTGTAATTCACAAACCCGCGCTCTTGCTTGCCGACGAGCCGACAGGGAACCTGCACTCCTCACAGGCAAAGGAAATCATGGAACTGTTTCACGAGCTGAACCAGCAAGGAACCACGATTGTTCAAGTCACGCACTCGGAGGCGAATGCCGCGTACGGCTCGCGAACGATTCAGCTGCGCGATGGCTGGATGTTAAGCGACACCTCCAACCCGGAGCTTCGGCCCTACGAGGCGGTGCGGCAATGAGAATGACAATAGGTGTAGGGGCGGGACCGTGCCGAAGGATCCTGGCTGGGTTTCTCATTTGTCTTACTGCTACGGCATCGGCGCAAACGAACTCTTCAGTCTCCTTTGAGATGCCAAAGTCGCACAATCCTCTTAGTTCCTATGCGCCGAGTGAAGTTCCTGCGCCGCTGCTCACCAATTCCCCACTGTTAACCCAGCTCATTCGAGATGGAAAGCTGTACATATCGCTTAAAGACGCCATCCGGCTGGCCTTGGAGAATAACCTGGACCTGGCGATTGCCCGTTACAACTTACCCATTGCCCTTACCGATATTCTGCGGACGCAAGCTGGCGGAATCTTTCGCGGAGTGAACACCGGCGTGGTGCAGGGAACACCGGGCGGAGGCGTGGGCGGCTTCGGGGCGGGAGCTCCGGGCGCGGGCGCAGGAGGCACCACCGGTGGCGCGGGCGGTGCCGGTGCGGGTGCTTCCGGACTGGTTCAGTCGACTTTGGGTGCCGGCACTCCAGTCCAATCGTATGACCCGGCGATTACTGGGACAGTCGGTGCCGAGCATCAAACCTCTCCTCTGGCCAATCTGCAGATTTATGGGGTGCCTTTGCTGCAGCTCAATACTGGGCAAGCCACAGTTGGCTATTCGCAGGCCTTCGCGACCGGTACCAGCTTTACGGTCCAGTTCAACAACAGCCGCCAGACGACGAATAGCCCTTTCTTCAATTTGTCTCCCGTCCTCAGTTCGATGTACCGCGTTTCCTTCCAGCAACAGTTGCTCGCCGGATTTGGACTCGGCCCTAATCTCCGCTATCTTCGGATCGCGAATAACAACCGAAAAATTTCCGATATCGCCTTCAAAGATCAGGTGATCACCACCGTCACGCAGATCGAGAACATTTATTGGGACTTGGTGAACGCTTATCAGCAGGCACAAGTGAGTGAACAGTCATTGGCGTTCGCACAACAGTCGTTCGACACCGCCAAAAAACAGCTCCAGCTGGAAAGCATTCCAGAGATGGATGTAATGCGCGCCGAAGCCGAAGTTTCAAAGCGCGACCAGGATGTGACGGTCGCCCGAACCACGCTGCAGTTGCAGGAATTGCTCATCAAGAATGCCCTGACCAAGAGCCTGGATGATCCCGGGTTGGCGGCCATGCCCGTGATTCCTACGGACCACTTGGAATCGACACAAGCGCCGGCCAATCAGGCGGTTCAGGACCTCATCGCCCAGGCGCTGCACGACCGTCCCGAACTTGCCGAGTCGGACATCGATCTGCTGAACCGCCAGATCAGTAATAAAGCGGCGAAAAACGCGTTGCTGCCAGCGCTCTCGCTGGTGGGATTCTACGGAGGGTCGGGCTTGGCCGGGCCCCTCAACCCGGTTTATAACATCCCCGACGTCCCGAACTCGTCAACCGTACCCGCTGACTTCTCCGGCGCCATCGAAAACGCATTCAACAATACCGCTCCCGACTACTACATCGGACTGAATCTGAACATTCCACTCCGGAATCGCGTAGCCAAGGCCGACCAATACCGTTCCGAGTTGGAATACCGCCAGGCTGAACTGCGCCGCGAACAATTGAGAAAACAGATCCGCATCGAAGTTCGCAATGCTCAGTACGCTCTGGAACAAACGGCGTCTCGCGTCGATGCCGCCCGCAAAGCTCGAGACCTGGCGCAGCGCACATTCGAAATCATGCAAAAGGAACAGACCCTCGGCGCGGGTTCGACTTACCAGACCATGACTGCCCAGCGCGATCTTGCCGTGGCGGAACTCGACTTAGTAACTGCCATGACGGTTTATGAAAAGGCGAAAGTTGAACTTGATCGTGCGATCGGAAGCACTTTGGAAGATAATGGAATCAAGATTCAGGATGCGCTCGCAGGCATCGCCGATAGTGCTACTCCCTAAGCCATGCCAACCTCGGCCAAACCGCCAGAAGTAAGTTCCCCGACCTTTACGAGAGCCGCGGCTCCTCCCCGGATACTGGCGGCCGACGATCAGCAGCACATTCTTGAGGCAATCGAGCTGTTGCTGAGACCACAAGGCTACAAGGTCGATGTGGTGCGGTCGCCTGAGATGGCACGAGAGGTCTTAGCCAGCGCCGCCTACGACGCGGTGCTGATCGATCTCAACTACTCCCGGGATACCACCTCCGGACGGGAGGGACTCGACCTGCTTTCCGAAATGGTTGCGCTTGACAGTACTCTTCCCGTTATCGTCATGACCGCCTGGGGCAACGTGGCGCTTGCGGTCGAGGCCATGAGGCGCGGAGCACGCGATTTTATTCAGAAGCCCTGGGAAAACGAACGTCTCCTTTCTATCCTGCGCACGCAAGTAGAGCTTCATCGTGCGCTGCAGCAGGCGGAACGATTGGCTGCGGAAAATCGACTGCTCAGTGCTCAGGGACGGCAAGAGTTCATCGCCACCGCTCCATCAATGTTGCCGGTGCTCGAAGCCATCACGCGTATCGCGCCCTCCGACGCCAACGTTTTGCTGACTGGTGAGCACGGTACCGGGAAAGAAGTTGCCGCCCACACCATCCACTCGCTTTCATTGCGGGCTTCGCGTCCAATGATTGCGGTAAATACCGGTGGCTTGGCTGAAGGAGTATTCGAGAGCGAATTGTTCGGTCACGTGAAGGGCGCCTTTACTGACGCCCGCACCGATCGCATAGGGCGCTTCGAACTCGCCGAGGGTGGGACGATTTTTCTGGACGAAATCGGCAACGTGCCNNGGTTCATCTCGTACCAAGAAGATTGATGTTCGCGTGATCTCGGCTACCAACAACGATCTTCCGGCCGCGTGCCAGGCCGGCCAATTTCGCGAGGACCTCCTGTTCCGGCTCAATACCGTCGAGATCCATCTGCCTGCTTTGCGGGAGCGCAGGGAAGACATCCCTGCGCTGGCCATGCATTTTCTCTCCCATTACGCTTCCCGCTATCGGCGGCAAGTTCACGGCTTGGAGCATTCTGCATTGCAATCGCTGTTGCAATACTCCTGGCCGGGCAACATCCGCGAATTGGAGCATACCCTGGAGCGTGCCGTCCTGATGTGCCGCGCCGACCAGATCCAGCCCGCCGATCTTGGTTTGGGCCTGCAGCGTCCGCAGGCGCAGAATCTGGAAGAATTGAGTCTGGAATCAGTAGAGACTATTCTGATTCGCAAGGCCCTGCAGCGTTTTCAGGGAAACGTGACTCAGGCAGCGGAAGCCCTTGGCCTCAGCCGCGGTGCCTTGTACCGGCGGATGGAAAAGTATGGGCTCTAGCCCGGACGTAAGTGATTCGTCCAACCGCAACTCACGAAGACCTCGATCCCCGTTCGAGCGCCGCGTAGCCCGCCTTTCCGCGCTGCTGGCTGCTCCCGGATTTCTCCTTAGCGGCATTTTTGTCTGGCTGCAACCCTGGTCGACTCAATCGAAGCTGGTCTTGCTTGGCGCAGAGTTACTCGCTTGTTTGCTGATCGGGGTCGCCCTTCATGATCACATTGTCCGCCCTTTGCAAACCTTGGCCAACGTCGTAGGTGCGCTACGCGAGGGCGATTATTCTTTCCGGGCTCGACTGGCGGTTCCCAGTGATGCTCTTGGCGAACTCTCACTCGAAGTGAACGCGCTGGCCGACCTGCTGGCCCTGCACCGCATCGGAGCGATCGAGGCGACGGCACTTCTGCAACGCGTGGTGGAAGAAGTCGATATCCCCATTTTCGCGTTTGATCCGGCAGACAAGCTGCGTCTGGTGAACTCTGCCGGAGAAAAACTTCTGCAACGGTCCTCAACACACTTGATTGGCAGGATAGCTTCCGAGCTGGGATTGCAGACTTCTCTGTCCTGCGAAAACGAGACTCTGGTCGCGCTGCGCTTCGGTAGCGACGCACGTTGGTTCGTACGACGGAGTTCCTTTCGGCAGCAGGGAGTGCCGCACACCCTGGTTGTGTTGTCAGATGTGAGCCGTGCCTTGCGCGAAGAGGAGCGCCGGGCATGGCAACGGCTGATCCGGGTAATGGGTCACGAATTGAACAACTCGCTGACGCCCATTAAGTCGATTGCCGGCAGCTTAAACGCCCGGCTTTCTGCTACCAATCTTGACGCCGAACAGCGCCAGGACTTTGAACGCGGCTTGGGCATCATCGAAGCCCGCGCCGCTTCGCTCAATCGCTTTCTGCAGGCCTATCGTCAGTTGGCGCAAATGCCCCCTCCCGTGTTGCAGCAGTGTGCGTTGTCGCCGTTGGTGAAACGTGTCGCTGCTCTTGAGGCTCGCATCCAAGTCACCGTCATCCCGGGTCCGGACATCACGTTAATGGCGGATCCCGACCAGCTCGAACAAATGCTTATTAATTTGTTGCGTAATGCGGCGGAAGCTGTGCTTGAGCCGGCAACCTCCGGCGAGAATTCGAACGGATCGAACAACCGCTCCAGCGAATCGGGACAACAAATAGCCTTTACCTGGAAACTGTCCGACAAAGACGTGATCCTTACAATCGAAGATAGCGGTCCCGGACTTATGAATCCAAGCAATGTATTCGTTCCGTTCTATACCACCAAGCCAGGGGGCAGCGGTATAGGACTCGTACTCTCGCGCCAAATCTCTGAGGCCCACGGTGGTTCCATCGAACTAACCAACCGCTCGGGGCAGAGAGGCTGCGCCGTGAAGGTCACGTTGCCCAGGCAATAGCTCAACAAACAGGGCGCTACGACTTAGAGAGATGGCGTTTGGCACCAGCCTTGCGCGAACTACACGGCAGGCGCTAATGCTCGATACTCGTCTCCGTGCTGGCCGGCTTCTGCGTCACCTGCGCAGGGGTCGGCAATTGGGAACCGTCCCATCCGCCGCCCAAGGCCTCAACCAAAGCTACCGCAGAAGTCATCTCTTGCACTTGAAGATTATTCAGGGTCTGCTGGTCGGTCAGCAGCGTAGTCTGGGCGATCAAAACGTCGACGTATGGGTCAATCCCCGTCTCATACCGCGCCTGTTCGAGCTTAAGGTAGATCTCAGCGGAATCCACCGCCTGCTGTTCCTGTTGAATCTGCTGGGAGAGGATGCGAACTTCCGCGAGAGAATCCTCCACCTGTTGGAATGCGGCGAGCACCGTTTGCCGGTAGCTGGCGAGATCTGCATTGTAGGTTGCGACATATTGCTGCACGGTTGCGCGGCGCAAGCCGGCATCGAAGATGGTTTCCGGGATCGACGCGCCAATGGACCAGAAGCGGCTGGGCCATGAGAGCCAATTACCTATGGCGGAACTCTCAAAGCCACCTGCCGCGGTCAAAGTCAGATTGGGATAGTAGGCCGCGTAAGCGATGCCGATCTGTGCATTGGCCTCGGCCATCGTGCGTTCGGCGGCGGCAATGTCGGGCCGGCGCTCGAGCAATTCTGAGGGCATGCCAAGCGGAATCGGTGGCGGAGCAACGGTCATCGGTTTCACCGGGATGGAGAAATTTGAGGCTGCCTTGCCTACCAACATGGCGATTGCATGTTCGTACTGTGCCCTGGCAATTGCCACATTGGTTGCCCCCGCCTGCGCGCTTTGCAACGTGGTTTCGGCTTCGACCACCGAGATTTCGTCGCCGACACCAGTTTCGTAGGCTGCCTTATTCAGTTCGAGAGCCTTCTTGTCCGCCTCCACCGTCTCGTTGTAGATTTTTTGCAACTCATCCTGGCCGCGGATTTCAAAAAAATATTCCGCCAGACTCGCCTGTTCGGTCAGCCGTTCGTTTTCCAGATCGGCTGCGCTCACCTGCGCCGCGTACTGTGCTTGGCGAACAGTGTTGCGAACCTTGCCCCAAAGGTCGGGCTCCCAGGAAGCTTCGAGGGGCAGAGAATAGAGCGTGCTCGTTAGTTGTGGGCTCGTAGTGGTGGCGCCCGTGCTCGTGTTAGCTGCGGTCGTACCCAGGTTCGCCGAAGCTCGCGAGTGGGTGACCGCAGGTGCGACCGACAATGTTGGAAAATATTGCGACCGGGCCTCGCGCACCACGGCGCGCGCTTCCATGAAGTTCTCGAAATATTGTTTGATGTTCTGATTGTTGATATTCAATTGTTCTTCGAGGGCGTTCAGCTCGGCATCGTTGAAGATCTCCCACCACTTGCCGCGCAGCTTGGCATCCGCAGGCTGCGCGACCGTCCAGCCTCCCGTTTCTTTGAATTGGTCAGGTGATTCTTTGTAGACTGCAGCTGGCGCCTGATTCGCAGGTGGATGATATTTCGGCCCGACCACGCAGCCCAACGAGATTAACAAGAGCGCGGTCGCACCCAACCTTACTATGCCGTCCATTAATCGTTGCTCGAAAATCCGCATAAGTTTGCCTAACCGGGCTTTCATCTTAGTCGACGGTGTTAGCTGGACTCCTGAGCCCGGGAACGGTGTCGCGCTGTTTTCCCGCCATGCGCAGCCGCAGCCGGTCGAATGCCAAGTACACAACCGGCGTCGTATAGAGTGTGAGCAATTGACTCAAGATCAACCCTCCCACGATTGTGATGCCGAGCGGTCGACGGAGCTCATAACCAGTGCCGGTCCCGAGCGCCAACGGCAAAGCACCCAATAACGCAGCCATCGTCGTCATCAGGATNNAGCGCAACATGCAGGCTTCGAAAATCGAGTCGATCGGCTTTTTACCTTCCTGGCGTTCTGCCTGCAGAGCGAAATCGATCATCATGATGGCGTTCTTTTTTACGATGCCGATCAGTAACACAATGCCAATGATGGAAATGATATTCAGATCCTGCTTGAAGAGCATCAATGCGAGCATGGCGCCTACACTCGCCGAGGGCAGCGTCGAAATGATTGTCACGGGATGGACGAGACTCTCATACAAAATCCCGAGAACGATATAGACCGCCAGCAGCGCCGTCAGAATCAGCACCGGCTCGGTGCCCAGAGACTGTTGGTAGGCCAGAAGGGTGCCGGCGAAAAAGCCTTGCATGGTAGAAGGCGTGCCGAGGCGCTTTTGCATCTGATCAATGCTCAACGTAGCATCGCTCAACGACACGCTCGGCGCCAGGTTAAAGGACACAGTGACCGAGGGAAATAAGCCAGTATGGTTAATCGCCAGTGGGGTCGTGTTGGCTTGGCCTTTGGCTACCGCGAGCAGCGGAATGTTGCCGCCTATGTTGCCGCTGCCCGACGTATGAAGATAGATGTCTTTCAATCCTTCCGGGCTTTGCCAATATGCGGGGGCGACTTCCAACACAACGTAATACTGATTTAATTGCGTATAGATGATGGAGACTTCGGATTGACCGAAGGCGCCGTACAAGGTCGAATCCAGCGACTGTGTGGTCAGACCGAGCTTTGCCGCCGTCACGCGATCATAGGTCAGCATCTCATCGAGGCCGCCATTCTGCTGATCGGAGCTGACGTCCTGAAAGCCGGGGAGGTGCTGCATCTGATTCAGGATGGTCGGTCCCCACTTGATAAGATCCTCAACCGTGTCGGATTCAATCGTGTACTGGTACATCGCATTGCTGGAGCGGCCGCCGATGCGCAGATCTTGTACTGATTGAAGAAACGCGGAAGCCACTGGCAGATGATTCAATTTGGGCCTCAGGCGGTTAATGATCTGTGCGGCGGTGACTTTGCGCTCGGCCAACGGCTTGAGCGCAACGTAGACGAAGCCAGTATTCGCGGCTCCATTGCCACCGGTGAACGCAATCACGTTCGCGACACCCGGATCACTCTTGATCACGGCGCCAATCTGCCGAATGGAGGTGTCCATCGCTGGGAAAGATGAATCCTGCGGCCCGCGCACTGCACCCACGATCGCGCCCGTGTCCTCCACCGGGAAAAAGCCTTTGGGTATCTTGATGATCAGCACGACGTTGAGCGCGATGGTGATGAAGAGCACAACCAGGGTGATGGCCGGATGGTCCAGCACCCAATGCAGGGTACTGCGATACAAGGACAGCATTCCATCGAAGAACTTTTCGCTGGCCATATAGAGGCGGCCATGTTTCTCTGTGCGCTCGTTCCTCAGGAGATAGGCGCACATCATTGGCGTCGTGGTCAGCGAAATGATCATCGAGACAAAAACAGCCGTAGACAGAGTGACGGCAAACTCGCGGAAGAG
>PLUI01000193.1:35188-35358 GCA_003164855.1 Acidobacteriaceae bacterium | reverse complement strand
ACCTCAAACTGCGCCAGATCTTTAAGCCGCGTCTGGTCGAGACCCTGACCTTCGAGTGTGACCAGACACACGGGAAGATTCGAAGCGTCGAACTTGAGCACCACCGGAGGCAGGGTTCCCGGCGGAAGGCGCCGCAAATTCGCCATGGCGAGATTCGAGATATTGCTGAC
>PLUI01000193.1:0-35081 GCA_003164855.1 Acidobacteriaceae bacterium | reverse complement strand
CCCACGACGATCACCATGAGACAAAGCATCAGGATGAAGAACGGATGCTTGATGGCAAAAGAGGACATTACTCGCTCACCTCCTGCGCCGCCGTTGGAATGAACGCTGCGTGCGGGGACACAACTTCCCCAGGCTGATAGCCAGTCTGTCCAGAGGCGATCACGTTGTCCCCAGCCTGCAGGCCGCTGGTAATCTCCACGCGGTTCGAGGTTTGAATTCCCAGAGTCACATTGCGCTTCTCGACATGGTTCGTCGCATCCACTACCAGGACATAAGACTGATTGCCATTGGATTGATCGCCGCTCTGCACCACGGCCTGTGCCGGCAAAATAAGAGCGTCATTTTTTTGCAGGAGTTGAATTGTCGTCTCCGCGTACATCCCTGGATTCAGACTCAGATCACGGTTCGGGACATCGACCTCGGTCAGCATGGTTCGNNTCCGGCACGGGCATGCGAAGACGGAGCAGGTCGCTCTCGGCCACTTGTACCACGGGAAGTGTATTCGTGTTGTTGTCCTGTCCGGCTTGAATCAGCGTGCCGGTATCCGCGTAGCGCTTCGTCACGACACCCGTAAAGGGGGCGATGATCTGCTCGTATCCGGACATCGTTTCGAGCCGGCTGCGAGTCGCGTTGGAAATGCCGAGTTGTTGCTGCATGGCGTCGAGCGAGGCCTTGGCGACGCCGACCTGTGCTGCCGCTTGCTGGTCTTTGGCTCGCGCGTCATCCAACTCCTGCTCCGCGATCAGCCCAGGCCTTTCTTTGGAAGCTTCTTCCAGACGCGTGTACTCGGCGTGCACGGCAGAGTACGTCGACTCGGCGCTGACGATCTCGCTCTGTGCGCGAGTGATATCAGATTGGCTGTGGCGGACCTCGGCCTGAGCGCCCTCCACTTGATTCTGGAGTTCTGGGACTTCCAGAAGAGCCAGGACTTCGCCCTGACGAACGCGGTCGCCGATATCGACTTTGATCCAGCGAATATATCCCGAGACTTTGGCGTGAAGATCCACCTGTTGATAGGGCTGGAATTGACCGGCAACGGTGAGGGAGCTGGCCAGATTGCCACGCNNAGAGCTGCCAACAAAAGGCAGAGAACCCCCGCAATCCAAAGGATTCGGTTACGATGCATGGAGCCACCTAACTTTCAATCCCGCGAGTTCGGGATTGGAATCGACGACAGTACATCTCCTTAAAGGGACTGGCGATCACTCAACGGTCCTATTCTATATTTGAGAATAGGCCGGGTTTGTCGTAAACATATCGCCGAGGAGGGATTAACAGAAGGCTGGAGGAGGACGCTGCGTGAGGTGCGGATCGTGGAAGTTCCATCTGCGAGACCAGCAGAAGTTCATTTCAACCTTGTAAAACTTGAATGTAAGAAACAAAATCGCTTGGGCCAGAACCAATAACGGAATCAGGTTCAACGTCTCCCGAGCCGTACCTGGTTTGAGGGCCTTTTCAAGCAAGGCCACCGTCTGGGCGGAACGCCTCTCTGTCAAAAGTTTGGCAACTGTGACAGTAGATGGAGATTGTGGACTCTTGTAAAGGGAAAGCTTTGCCTGCAATCCCCAACTGAATACGGCACACGCCAAAAGGAGAAGAGCGCACTTAAATGCGTATGTGGCCGGAATTTGAGGTCGCTTTAACATCACTCTTCTACTTTCCCAAATAGCCCTGTAGATAATGTAGCAAAGAATGCCCTAGTGGCGTTGCGGGAAGAAGGCCCAAAGTGTGGGGGGGGGCGGCCCTCGGCTGAGGGGCCATTTTTTTGGCTTGTAGCGGTGCAAATCACTGGCAAATCGGTTAACGGATCTCAGGGGCAAATCCAGCCAACGCGGAGGCGGCTTTTTGCATCTCGTCGGTTACCACAGGGGCGTAGATGTTCAAGGTGGTCCGAATGTCCGAGTGCGGCATGAGCTTTTGTTGCACGGCTCCCACACCCTAGGTCGGAGTTCCGGCCAAGGGCAGCCAGATTTGAAAACGCGTGTCACCTGGTTTGGAATTAACCTGAATACTTCCCCGGTGCTTTTTCACAATTCGCTGCACCGTATCCAGGCCGAGGCCGGTGCCTTCCCCAACTCCTTTGGTGGTGAAAAAAGGCTCGAAGATGTGAGGCTGCACTTCATCGGGAATTCCTGGACCGTTGTCGCCAATCTCAACTACAACGCAAGCGTCGTCGCGATAGGTTCGGATGCGAAGTTCGCCTTTGCCGTGCATTGCGTCGATCGCGTTGTCAATGATGTTGGTCCAGACCTGGTTAAGTTCGCTGCCAAATGAATTCACAAGAAGTGGAACGCGCTGGTAATCGCGCCGCACCACCACTCCCTGCTTCAGCTTGTGATTCAAGATGGTAAGCGTTGTTTCCAGGCTCTTGATGACGTCAACGTTTAGCACCGGAGCCTGGTCCATGTGGGTGTATTCCTTGATGGCGCCGACCAAATCCGATATTCGCGAGGTGCTGCTCTCGATTTCGTGTAACAGACTCGCGACCTCCACCGAAGCGGCGATCCTGACCAGAGCGGCGCGAGCGGTGCCCGCATCGAGGATGGCGAACAACGATTCCACCATCTCCGGCTTAATATTCCGTCGCGCCAGGCCGGCTGCCAATAGCCACAAGTCGTTTTGTCCGTGACTGCGCAACAAAGAATCAATCTGGTCTTCCAGGTCGCTGATGGTCAGCGCGTCCGGGGGAACTACATCCGGTTGGGTGAACGAGGCTTCCATTTTTTCGATTTCCGATTTCTGAGCGGGCGTGAGATCACGCCTGCCCAGCTCGAGACTGGCGTTCCTGATTTTCGTTAGAATGTCGCGCAATTGGCTGGTGGCGCGTTTCGCAGCGGAGGCGGGATTGTTGAGTTCGTGCGCCAGCCCTGCCGAAAGTTTTCCCAAAGAAGCCAAGCGGTCTTGCTGTTGTTCGCGGCGGGTGGTTTCACGGATCCGGTCGGACATCAGGCCCACGAGACGCTGGGTGAGCACCGGCATTCTCTGCACCAGCTCCGGGAACAGCGAGGCGGGAAATCGCAAGGCGCGGCCGTCCGTTTCGGCTCGCCCGCTCACCGTAAATTGCTTCATCCTCGAGAACGGAAGTATGCCGGTAACGTCACCCGGCTCCAGGTCAAAGATGACGGTTTCGCCCGCAATCTCGCCGCGCCCTTGAAGATGCCCCTCCAGAATCACAAACATCGCATCGGCTGGAGCGCCTTGGCGCAAGTAAACGTCGCCGGCTTTGAGATTCATCTCTTGCGACTGGCTGAGGAACCAGGCGAGCTGATCGTCCGGCAAATCAGCAAATGCGGAAACGCGAAGTAGTTCAGATTTATCGACCATTTATACCTTGCTCAGATACTGATGAATGAATTGCACCGCCACCGATCCTTCACCCACTCCGGAAGCCACGCGTTTTATAGAACCGTGGCGCACATCGCCTACGGCAAAGATGCCGGGAACATTGGTTTCGAGCAGAAAGGGATCGCGGTCGAGCGCCCAGCCTTTGGGACGTTGGCCGTCGCGGATGAGGTCAGGACCGGTCAACAGGAAGCCGCGCTCGTCGCGCTCGACCATACCCGCCAGCCAATCGGTTCGCGGCAGGGCTCCAATAAAGATAAACATTGCACTTGCGGGCACGCGCTCGATTTTGTCGGTATCGGAACAAAGAACCGAAATTTCTTCCAGATGGGTTTCGCCGTGGGCCTCGACCACGCCCGCATGCGTCCAAAGTTGTATGTTGGGCGTCTCTTTAATCTGGTCGATCAGGTATTGCGACATGGTGCTGGAGAGCGATTCGCCGCGCACAAGAATAATCACGCGCTCGGCGTATCTGGCAAAGTTCATGGCCGCTTGACCCGCTGAATTCGCCCCGCCCACTACGTAGACGATCTCACCCTTACAGGACAAAGCCTCGGTGGCGCCGCCGCCATAGTAAATCCCCGCGCCCTGCAATCTGTCTATGCCCGGAACATCCAGGCGACGCCACTGGACTCCGGTAGCGATCATCAGCGCGTGAGAGGAGATCTCGTTTCCATCCGCCAGCTTGATGATTCGGTAAGGCCCTTCGGTTCGGACGCCAACGACTTCCTGCGGCGCCAGGATTTCCACCCCGAAACGCCGGGCTTGCACGACAGCCCGCCGCGCCAGATCGCCGCCACTGAGCCCGGTCGGAAATCCAAGATAGTTCTCGATGCGAGAGCTCATGCCAGCCTGACCGCCGGGTGCTTCACGCTCGATCATCACTGTATGCAGACCTTCGGAGGCTCCATAAACGGCGGCGGCCAATCCAGCCGGCCCTCCGCCCACAATTGCCAAATCGTAGAAGCTGGTTTGGGCACGCGTGCGCAACCCGACTTTTTGTGCGACGTCCGCGGGTATACCCTCGAGCAACTTGGTGCCGTCGGGGAAGAGCACCACCGGCAGATTGGCGGCCTCCGGACCCAGCGCATCCATCAGGCGCCTGGTTTCTGGATCGTTGGCGGAAGCCTCGACGTCAATCCATTGGTAGGGGACATGGTTACGCGCCAGGAAGTCCCTGAACTCGTAGGATCGTGGCGACCAGCGCGTGCCTAGCAAGCGGATCCCTTGAAAAGTCGGACGGAAGGAAGCCTGCCAATCGTCGAGCAAATCATCCAATTGCGGATACAGGAGCTCGGTGGGAGGATCCCATGGCTTTAAGAAAAAATAGTTGATGCTGGCATGATTGATGGCGCTGATGGCGGCGTTGGTATCGGCATACGCAGTGAGCAATGCGCGCTTCGCGGTGGGAAAGATTTCCATCGCCTGCTGCAGGAACTCCACCCCATCCATTTGCGGCATACGCTGGTCGGCCAGCAGCAGAGCCACGCTGTCATTGCGCACCTTCAACTGTTTCAGCAGGTCGAGCGCGCCTTGGGGGGAATCGCTTCCGATGACCCGGTATTCAGCGCCATAGTGCGAACGAAGATCGCGCTCGATCGCCCGCAGAACGTCAGAGTCGTCATCCACGCTTAGCAAAATCGGTTTAGCCATGCACGGTCTCGGTTCCAGGAAAAGAGATGATGACACAATTCAGTGTTCGCTGGTCGAGTTAGATACAGAAAAATGTTGTTTGGTCGCGCAATTCCTGTCATTAAGAGCATGCCCCCGGTTGGACAGGTGAGATCAACCTTTTCTTACTGGTTGAGGTTGTGGGATGGGTCTTATTTCAGTGGCAGCGAAACACCCGATCCGCTCCGGTTCAGCGCTGGCCGATATTCCAGGAGGATGACCGCCGAATCAAGAACTCTTGTCTGCGTGAGTTCAAGCCTGGTCTGCGGGAAATCGGGGTAGATTGGCTCTCTGCCGCTCGCGCCAAGGATTACGGGAAAAACCATGAGGCGGAGGCGATCAACAACTCCTGCCTTGAACATGCTTCTTACCAGGCTGATACTGCCAATGGATCGAAGTGGATCTCCATCCTGCTGTTTGAGTGCAGCGATCTCGTGGGCTGCGATGCCGTTATTCAGGTGTGTATTTTTCCAAATAAGCGGCCCTTGCAGCGTGCTCGAAAATACCAATTTGGGTAGCTCGCGCATTCTGGCGCTGACTTCATCGGTGGCAGCCGCGGAGAACTGAGCCAGTGCCTGATACGTGGCTCGTCCCATAACGATGATCTGGGGCTGGTCGAGATGCTCTCGCACCCACTTCCCGAGATCTGGTCCGAAGTAGCCGAAGTAAGGGGGTTGATCCACGCCAGAGGCGAAACCATCGAGCGAGATGAAAAGGTCTGCGGTTAGCTCTCTCATGAGAATTTGATTGACGCTCCGGGGAAGAATTGTAGCGCCTGTCCGCAGTGGGCTGTTGGCGAAACATCGCCAACGCGCTGATCCACCGGTTTGGAAGGGTTAAGCCCTGAATAGAAATGGCGCAGCGGAGGAGAACAAGCTGCGCCACAGAGTAACGAAAGAAACGACGCGGGGGGTTTTGGGATTAACCGCGATAGTTCCCTTTTAACACCGTCTTACCTTGGAAAGTAGCGTACCAACGCCCTCAATCGGGCGTCTGTTCACAATTGCACAGTATTGATATGTATGCTTGGCTCGCGGTCGGCTTCCCGTAGGCCGAGGGGAAGGCTAGTACGATGTCGCGACCGGCGCTCCGTGGGTGTTGTTGAGATGCATCCGGGAAATCCAGGAGCGTGGTCCGGTATAGAGGAATTCAAGACTGAGGTTTGCGCCTGCATACCCCAGCAAGCTGTAGTTGCCCATGCGAAACCCATCCATGGCATCGTAGCGGCGGGGATACCAACCATAGACGGCAGTCATGGTACCGGCGTAGGGAGCGACCAGAGCAGGGAAAGAAAAGACGACACGGCCATCCTCCCCGCGGCGTGATGTGACGGTCGAAATCAGGGCGTGGCGCAGCCTGCGAAAAACGCCTTTGCACTGGCAGCGGTAATACAAGGTGTCTTCGTGGAAGGCCTCAGCGAGCGCATAGCGGGTGCTGGCGGTTACCGCCTGCATTCCGTAGTCGGACGCGAAGCGCCTGCCGAAACCTGCTGCGCCTTCCTTCCACTCCGGCGGAGAATCATCCAACTGGCTGACAGCGGCAGCCCCGGCAACCACGCTGATGGGATAAGGCCCGAACCCGTCGAACAGGTAATTGTGCAGCTTGGTAGCCTCGGTTGGACGCGTGTAAAAGTTAAGTTGCCCGGGAGTCGTCCCGGCAAACGTGGCGGCCGGGTCTGCCGAATCGGCCGGCGATTGCGCGCCCGCCAAAACTGGCGCGGCTGCGAGTCCCGCGATTGCCAACAGCATAACCAGGACGATCTTCATGTCAGATTTGCAAGGGTACAGTGGTTTCTCCGAAGCGCTTTCGCGGGGCATGGTGTGAGGCGTGCTTTGGATAGAGTTATATCATGTCCGCAAAGTTCAGTATCGGACCGGGTCCCCAAGAATGGGAGATTACGGAAGGGCCGGACCGCATTAACAGGCGATTACGGAATCACCTGGAATGGCTTGTTGCTCGTCAGGGTGCGGCTGGGGGTGGCTACGGTGACGAATCCCGTGGTGGCGCCGGTGGGTACGGTGGTTTCGATTTCCGTCTCCGAAAGAACAGTAAACGCGGCTGGGGTGCGATTGAAGCTAACGGCGGTCGCGCCGGTGAGATTATTCCCGAGAATTGTTACGGGTGAACCCGTCTTGCCGGAGCTGAGACGGGTTTCGATGAATGGGCCGAGCCCGGTCGACAAACTGAAGGCAGTGCCGCATCCTCCGATGCAGTTCGAGCTGAGACCGCCTGCGAAAGTTGTTCCGTAGAACTCGCCGTTGGTGGCTTGCATCAAACCTTCAAAAGGACCAGTGCCGTCAGAGCAGTTCGATTGCGAGCAGAAGTTATAGAGCGTGGTAAGCGTGCCTGCCGACGTGATTTCAAAAACCGTGCCTCTATCACCATTGGCGCCGCCGCCTGAGGTTGTGCCGTAGAAATTTCCGTCGGTACCTTGTGTCAGCGCGGCCTCCGGATAGGCGCCGTCAGTCGAGTCGAAGCTGTGCAGCGTTCTTAGCTTGCCGGCGGGGGTGATTTCGAAGACGGTGCCATAGCCATTGGTCCCGCCTACTGCTGTTGTCCCGTAGAAGTTACCGTTCGTGCCTTGCACCAGCCCGCCAAAGAGTTCGACGCCGTCAGTGCAGTTTGGTTGGGCGCAGAAGCTGTAAAGGCTGGTCAACTCGCCATGAGGCGTCATTCGGAAGATCGTGCCGCAGCCTCTGTTATCCCCACAACCGCTGGCATTGGCGCCGCCCACGAACGTTGTCCCGTAGAAGTTCCCATCGCTGCTTTGGATGAGGGAACCAAAATCAGGCCCCGTGCCGTTGGCACCGCTAAAACTCGCCAGCGTGGTTAGTGCCCCAGCCTTAGTTATCTTGAAGACCGTACCGTCACCATTCGCACCGCCCGCATAGGTAGTCCCGTAGAAGTTGCCGTCGGAGGCCTGCACTAATCCGGCCGAAGGATCCGCGCCGTCGCTGCAGCCCGATTGAGAGCAGAAGCGATAGAGCGTGGTCAATTTGCCTTGTGGGGTGATTTCGAATACCGTCCCCATGTTGTTGGTGCCGCCGTCGGCGGTCGTACCGTAGAAATTTCCGTTGGTGGCTTGCACCAGCCCCGCGTTGGCGACGGCACCGTCACTACAGCCCGGCTGAGAACAGAAACTATAGAGCAGGATTATCTTTCCCGCAGGGCCGATTTCGAATACCGTGCCCTCGTCATTGGCCCCGCCACCTACTGTGGTGCCGTAAAGGATTCCGTTGGTTCCCTGCACGAACGGAGTTCCGGGAAAGCCGGGGTCTCTTCCATCGGTCTTGTCGAAACTTGCGAAGGTAGTGAGCTGTGCGGGCGCAGAAATCGTCGCCGCGCAAAATAGAAGAACGATGCAGGTCATTCGCTTCGCCATGGCGCAACGATTGTCCTCTGGGGCGGGATCAGCGTCAAGATGCAAGATTCTGCAGTAGGTGTCCTTGACCTAGCATGGCCGTGCACAAGAGGCCGTTGGGCCGCTGTGGAACCTCAATGAAGTATTTGTGCAGCCATAAGGGTTTTGCGCAGGACATTCTCCGCCCGGTCTTGCTTGGGCTAGAGTTCGAGCGTGCCGTGAAGGTACAAGCGTGCGCGGCCGGCGATCTTCACGCGATCGCCAGCGATTGTCAAGTGCATGGATCCACCGCGGGCACTGAGTTGTTGCGCACGCAACGAAGCCTTACCCAGCCGCGCCGCCCAATAGGGAGCCGAGGTGCAGTGTATCGAGCCAGTGGCGGGGTCCTCATCGATGCCGATCGATGGTGCAAAAAATCGGCACACGTAATCCACGTCACCCTCGCCGGGAGCGGTAACAATCGTTCCGCTGCCTGCGTCCAGTTTGGCAAGAGCGGCGATGTCGGGCGAGAGCGCTCGCACTTGCTCAGCCTGATCGACCACCACGAGGTAATCGCGCGATTTGGTCACGAGCGCGGTTCTAACACCCAGGGCTGGGAAGAGGCCGACTGGTGTTTCACAGGGTTGGGGCGGCCTGGCGGGAAAGTCCATTGCAAAGCTGTCTTTGTCTTCACCTTGAGCGACGGTTAACATGCCGCTGCGGGTGTGGAAGCAAACCGGCCACACTTTGTGCTTGCGCAGCGCGAGCACATAGGCGGATGCCAAGGTCGCGTGGCCGCAGAGGTCGTCCTCGATTTTGGGTGTAAACCAGCGCAAGTCGAAATCACCATCCGCGCGGGGAACAACAAAAGCGGTGTTGCTGTGCCGGTTCTCAACCGCAATTTTCTGCATGATGCTATCGGCGAGAAAAGCGGAAAGGATGCAGACCCCCGCCGGATTACCGGCAAAGAGTTCACCCGTGAATGCATCAACGTGGTAATACGGAACTGCCATGTCGTGGTCCTCTGGGCTACGGGATCCCTCCGAGAATATGGTGAGGGGGTTAACCCTTTACCAGGATGACGCTGGCGTCATCGCGCAGATCGGAACCATCGGCGAAGGAGCGTACGTCATCGAGGAGGCTTTCTGCGGAGACATCGGTTCGCCGAAAATGTTCTTGCAGACGCACCAGGCCGTACTCTTCATCCGCTGGGTTTTCTGCCTCGGTAATGCCGTCGCTGTAAAACACCAGGCGAGAACCCAGGGGAAGGTTGACCTCCACCTCGGAGAAATCGCCTGGTCCCAGTCCCAGCGGAATTCCCCGCTCGACATCGAGGAACTGGGCTGAAGTGCCGGTGACCAGAAGAGGCCGCGGATGACCCGCATTAGCGAAAGTCAAAGTGCGCTTAGCAGGATCAAGGACGGCATACACCATGGTGACAAAACGGCCGGCGGGAAAGTCCTCGACCAGAAGACGATTCAGCTTCATCAGCACTTCGCCGGGAGTGCAGGCGGCGCCGGCGAGGGATCGCAAGATGCCACGAGTAGCGGACATGAGCAGCGCGGCGGCAGTTCCCTTGCCGGAAACGTCGGCCAGGACCAGTCCCCAACGGCCTTTGTCCATGGGAATGAAGTCGTACCAGTCGCCCCCCACGGCGCCCACGGGAATGGAGAGCCCAGATACGGTAAATCCAGGAATGGAGGGAGACGTTTTGGGGAGAAGCGCTTGTTGAATGACGCGGGCCTCGCGAGCCTCACTCGTCATTTGCTCCCTTTGCCGCTGTTCGAGTTGAAAGCGGCGAGCGTTGTGGACGGCGACGGCGACATCGCTGCACAGGGCCTGGAGCAGGCGCAACTGGCAGGGATTGAAGCCATCGAGCGCCGTGTGGGAGGCGGTGAATACGCCCACCAGTTGGCCTTCGACATGGAGGGGAATGGCAACTTCGGAGAGCGTGGTTTCTTCACAGCCGATGTAGTAGGGGTCCTGGCGCACATCGGGCGCGTAGTGCATCTGGCCGGTGGATGCGACGTAGCCGACCATGCCTTTCCCGATCTTCAGGCTGTGGCCGGGGCCGTGAAGCTCACAGCCGGTGCAGCCATGGGCGCAGGCTAGCAAAAGCTCGCCGCGCTCTACGTTGTGCAGGTAGATGTCAGAATCGAGACATCCGAAGGAGCGGGCGATATCATTTACGACCTTGTCAACGAGTTGATCGAGGTCGAGGATGGAGCTGATTTTCTGGGCGGCCTTTTGCAGCTTGAGAAGATCTTCAACCTGATCCAGATTAAGCAGGGGAGGGTTTGCGGGAGGTGGTGCTGCAAAGTTTGGACTGGCTGCCATGGTTCTGCTCCGAGTTTCTGCTCCGGGCTTCTGCTGCGAACAAGGACTTATAACCACAGATGATTTGTTCGACGGTTAGACTCTTTATTTGAGTGGGTGCGGGGGGCGGATCGGATATTAGGAGACGGTAAGGCTGCAGATTATCTTTTGTCTTCTGTCTTTGTAGCGTGTTTGCTCTTTTGTAGCGGTTTATCTTTTATCTTTGTCGCGCGTTCAGCTTGTCGAGCACGCGCTTCAACTCTTCTAGTTTCTGTCCAGCCTCGCCGAGTTTTCCTTCCGCGGTCAGGCGCTGGTAGTCGGCAAGATCTTTGGCGGCTTCGGCGATGAGCGCGTTGAGATCGGCTGCGGGCTGGGGCGACGCGGTGGATGCGGGTGCGCCGCGCGCCGGCTCCGCCGAGGCGGCGCTGGTTGGGGCGCTGGTTGTGGGGGCAGTTAAGGACGAGACTGCTCCGCCAAAAAGCGACGCCATCGCCGATTCGAAAGTGGGTCCGTAGGCCAGCTTATCTTGCAGGGCGAGGACGACGAGGCGCAGCTCCGGCATCGGGCTTCTCTCGGCCTGAAGGTAAATCGGTTCCGCATACAAGAGGGCTTTCCCAGTCGGAATCACGAGCAGGGCGCCGCGCCGCACGTGTGAGCCCTGCTGGTTCCACAATGTCAACTGTCCGGAAAGCTGAGCGTTCTGGTCGATGCGGGCTTCGACTTGCATGGGTCCGTCGACCAGTTTGGTCTTGGGAAAGTTGTAGACCACAGACGAGCCGTATTGTGCGCCGTCACTGCGGCCGGCAATCCAGCCGATGAGATTATTGCGGTTCGCCGGCGTGAAGGGCAGAATCTCCACGAACTCCTCACCGGTTTCACCAGGGAGTTTCATGAGCACGAAATTCGGCTGCATGGCCTGGGTTTGTTGTTCGCCTCCCGCGCCCATGCCGACTTCAGTGGCGACCGTCCACAGATCTTCACGATTGTAGAAGGCTTCGGGATCGGTCATGTGATACAGGCCGTAAACTTCCGCCTGCAGTTTGAGCAGCAACTCGGGATAGCGGACGTGCTTGCGGAGCCACGGGGGCATGGCGGACGCATCCTTGAAAAGATCGGGAAAGATACGGCGGTACGCGGCGATGATGGGATCCGCCGGATCGAACACGTAAAACGTCGTGGTTCCATCGTAGGCGTCGATGACCACCTTCACGCTGTTGCGCATGTAGTTGATGGAATTTTCATTGAGACGATAGTGGGTCGAGTAGGGATAGCTGTCTGAAATGGTGTAGGCATCCATGATCCAGGACAGGCGGCCGTCGTCACCGAGGACGATGTAGGCATCGGGATCGTAAGTGAGGAACGGCGCCAGCGCCGATACGCGATCGCGTATGTTGCGGCGCATCAGCAGCCGGCTGTCTTTATTCACGTCATCGCTGAAGGGCAGTTTCGCGAGATCGTCCTGATCGAGCGCGATGGTCATGCGGCGCAGGAAACCACCGATGAGAATCCCGCCATCGCCTTCGTACGAAGTAAGATTGTTGCTCTCGCCCTGGGGATAATTAAATTCCTTCTGCCGCGTTTTCACGTAGACGTCAGTGTTGGTGAGTTCGCCGAAATAAATCTCGGGCCGGGTCACGGTGAGACTGTGCACCGTGCTCTGGACCGGCATGTTGCTCAGAATCAGCGTGGGCAGGCCTTCCGCGGTGAAGCCATTGACTGGATTCATGGTGATGCCATAGCCGTGGGTGTAGATCAGCTTCTCGTTAATCCAGTTGCGGCTGCTCTCCGGCAGCTTATCGACGTTGAGTTCGCGCGCGGCGAGCATCACTTCGCGCGTGCTGCCGTCTATGTCATATCGATCGATATCGATGTCGGGAAAGTCGTAGTAAGTGCGGATTTCCTGAATCTGGCGCAGCGTGTCCTGCAGGGCGCGCCAGTCCCACAGCCGGATATTGCGGAGTGTAGCCTGATTGTTCGCCGCATCGGCCGCCTCGATGGTGGTCTCGGCGGGGAACTCGCGTTCGGTGACCCGGTCCAGTCCGTAGGCCTGGCGGGTCAACTCGGTGTTGAAGACGATGTAGGGTTTCTCGCGGACCAGTTCGTTGGGTTTGACGATGAAGCTGCTGACGTACCATGCGATCCCTTGAACCGCGATGTAACAGACTGCGGCCGGAATGATGGCCGCGACCAGCCAGCGCCCCTGCGGAACCCGCGCGGCGTTGACGATTGCGATCACCGCGCCAAGAATCAGAGCGCCGCAAACGATGAGCGACCCGGTGAGCGCGATGTGCGCATCCGTGTAGGTAACTCCGCCGAAGACCGTATGATCTTCAAGCAGGCGTTCGAAGCGGCCGATGTAGGCACGCATGGCAAGGATGAGCAACAGAAACGCAAAAGCGATGGAGAGTCCGCGCCACGGCAAGGTGACGTGCCGGCTGAGACGTCCGGCGAGCACGCGGGATCCGCCGGTGACCAGAATGAAGAAAGCGGCGAGGGCACACAGAATCACGGCGAGCGTAAGCAGCCAGCCGGAAATGAGCTGCCACGCGGGCAGGGTGAACAGAAAGAAGTTCAGCGGCTTGCCAAAAATCGGGTCAACGACGCTGGTGGTTGGGGGTGCATACCAAAATAGAGCGAGGGTAGGCCACTCCGCAATCATGGCGGCGCCGGTGGCGGCGGCGATGGCGAGCGAGGCGCCGAGCGCGATGAGGCGCAGAACCGGCTCAACCGGCAGCTTCACCGGCTGTCCACCGATTACGATAGTGTGGCCCTCGGGCAGATCGGGAAGATGGGCGCGCTTCAGAGCCAAGAACGATCCATACAGAATGAGAAACGTGGCGGCAGCAAAAGCCGCGAAGATTCCCCACTGAAGGCTCAGTGTTTTCCAGAAGACGGGCCCATAGCCGAGCGACCGGAACCAGAGCAGGTCTACGTAATAGGACAATGAGGTCCGGCCGCCGAAGAAGACGACGCCAAGGATGATAAGAATGATGATAAAGAAGCGCCGGCGGTTGCGAGGGCGCGGCGGCCGCGTCCTCGGCCAGTCAATGGACTCGTGCATTCCTGAACTCCGTTTTCAGCAACTTTGTTCGGTACACGCATGATACTCTCCCGATTCCCCAATTTCTGCGCGGCCCTCCTTCCACTTACGATTTTCTGACACATCCATCACCGTGAGAATCTATAAGCTGCAACCTTGCCGGGGGACAGATCATCTGAATCCAAGGGTGCGGGCGCGTGGGCGGCCGTGCCTCATGAAAGGTGGTCACGATGAAAACCGTAACTGGAGTATTTCGTTCGGCGGCGGACGCGCAGAGGGCTCTGGGCCGGATGCGAGCAGCCGGCCTGTCAGAGGGCCGGGTCACGCTGTTGACGCCGGAAAGCCTGACTTCGGGAAGTGGGGCGACGGAATTGCAATCCGCTCCCACGGAAAGCACGGAGCAACCGGGAATGGGCAAAGCGATTGGCGCGTTGCTGGGAGGAGCGGCTGGACTATCGGCGGGTCCGCTGGTGGTGGCTGCGTTGATCCCAGGAGTGGGGCCGATCACGGCGATTGGGCTGCTGGCAGGAGCATTTGCCGGCGCAGCGGGAGCAGGCATTGGCGCGGCCGCAGGGGGAAAAGCGGAAAACGCCATGACCGATGGGCTGCCGGAAGATGAGATGTTTGTTTACGAGGACGCATTACGCAAGGGGCGGAGTGTGCTGATTGTGACGGCGCAGGATGGAGCCGAAGCAGCACGCTTCCGCGAGTTGCTAAAAGCGGAGGGGGCGGAGGAAGTGGACGCAGCGCGCGAACAGTGGTGGATTGGTTTGCGAGGAGCCGAGCAGGAACATTATTCGTCTGTGTCTGTGGGCAGGAAGTTTGGTGACGATGAGAAGTTCTATCGCATGGGATTCGAGAGCGCGTTGCACGCGCGCACGCGCTGCAAAGAATACGATCAGGTCTTAGGGGAGATGACGGTTCAGATCGAAGAACTTGAGCGTCAGCATCCGGGAGCGAACGTGGACGAACCGTTTCGGCGAGGGTATGAGCGTGGGCGCGATTACTACCAGCGGCTGTGCGATGAGCGTAAGGCTGCCTGAGTCGTGCCGTTCCCGAAACCGCTTGTGAGCTAGGTCCTAGTTGGACAACATTACGGGCGAAGCGGCCAGCAGGCCGGCGGCGAGTTCGAGATCGTGAAGGTCTTCGCGGCTGAAGTCCTGTGTGAAGCGCGGGTCTAAACCTTTCCGTGAGATCTGAAGGACGCCGAGCACGGTCGAATGCGCATCGAGTATGGGGACGGACATCAGCTTCTGAATGGGAGCGGGAACTGCCGCAACCTCGGCTTCGGCTCCTATCGGTTTGATGGTTTCGAAGATGCTGGCGTGTTTTACGCGCGCGAAATTGTTGAAGATCTCGGCTTTCTTGCTGAGAGCAGTATGCGCGGCTACGGCCTTGCTGGAGATTGGAATCGCGCCGGTGGTGCGCAGATGCTCGGGGAAAATGAACTTGAGCAGGCCGCCATCCAACCGCAGGAGGGCGACTTCGGCGTACTGCACGCGAAACACTTTCGCGAGAACCATGCTCACGTCCAGAGGAGTAACGCCTTCGCCCAGCACGGAACCTAGGGGCAGCAGGTTTTCGGGGAGAATAATTTCTTCTTCGATGGCCGAGTTGTCGGGCTTATGGGTCATAGAGAACTCATGCAATTCAATTTGAAAACCATACCAACTCTCGCACTTTGAACGCCAGATGACAGTGGTAAGGACATCCTACAACCCCTTTGATTTCAGCAAAGTAGCTTATGGTCATGACCTTTCGCGGCGGGCGCGGCGAGAGCGCTCCGCCAGAAACTTGCAGGCAGGCTGACACTTTTTGTCAGCATTAATCGGGATTAATTCGGGATAAACATGGAATGGAACCGATGGCTGGAACAACAGGGCGAGTATGCGCGGATTCGACGGCGACGGCTTCCCTTTCTGCCTTGAAAGTCATTACACTTCTTGACATGAGCGTTCCGCCACAACCCAATGTCAAGCTGGTTAATGCCCCCGACTACCGGGAAAACTATGCCAACAGCGTGCAGATGCGAGTGAACGTTTGGGATTTCTTCCTCGTGTTTGGCACCGTGCAACAGCAGAATGAGACGCAAGTCGAGATCCGCAACTTTCAAGGCATTTACTTGAGCCCGCAACAGGCCAAGGCGCTGCTCGGACTGCTGCAGCAGAACGTCTCCGGCTACGAGAGCGCCTTCGGCGAGATCAAGTTGGACCCGAGGCTGACGCCGTCCGGGCCGGTGCACTAGGACGTCAAGATCGGATGCGAAGAGGCAGGCTGCCTCCACGTGCCGTGTCGGCACCCTCGGTGAAAATGGAAACAGACCTCCATCGTCTCGCGTTTTCCCTTACCTTCGCGTTTGTATTTCCGATCATTGTTCACGCGGTGGGAATGGGCTGGAACAGGATGGTCGGGGCGCCGCCGAAAGTAAACAAAATCTGGACAAGTTTCTGCTTGGCGTTGCCGATCGTTGCCCTTGCGATGCTCGTCCGGCTTAACACTGTGCGACGGCTCTGGACAACTTCACCCTACATTCTCCTGCTATTCGGAGTTGTCTTCGGAATATTCGCGCCGGTGGGATTGATTGCCGCTATTGTGCGCCTGTGGCGACCGCGGCCGCTACATCCGCATCCTGGGAGAAAATACTGACGTTTGTGCCCCAGCAGAGTCATCGCGCGCAATGGTCCCGCGCTTACCCGGCCCTGGTGTTCGCGGTGATCTTTGTATTCATCTTTCTGCTGCACCTGCCGCTGTTGCGGCTGCCTTACTTTTGGGACGAAGCCGGCTACTACGTTCCGGCGGCGCGCGACATTCTGCTCACGGGGAGTTTTATTCCGCATTCGACGGTTTCGAACGCGCATCCGCCGCTGGTGATGGCGTGGATTGCGCTGTGGTGGAAAGTGGCGGGCTACGCTCCGCCGGTAGCGCGGACGGCGATGCTGGTGTTGGCGGCTTTCTCGCTTCTGGGCGTGTTTCGGCTGGCGGAGTGCGTGGCGAATACGCAGGTTGCGATTGCGGCTACGTTGTGCACGGCGGTGTATCCGGTATTTTTCGCGCAAAGTTCTTTGGCGCAGGTGGATTTAGCTGCGGCAGGGCTTATCTTCTGGGGGCTGGCGGCATACTTGGAAGGAAGCATGGCCGCAACAGTAGTGTGGTTTTCGCTCGCGGCATTGGCCAAGGAGACCGCGATTCTGGCTCCGCTGGCGCTGGCGGGATGGGAGATGGTCGGGCTGTTGGCGCGCGGGAGTTCGTGGCGCGGGCTTTGGGGGGAAGGGGAGAAAATCCCTCAGGGGCTAAAGCCCACATCCGGAGAGGCAGGGGATCGCAGCGCTGAAGCGCTGCGCCACCCAAAATCCAGCGCGTGGCACATCTTCTCTCTGTTATTCCCTGTACTGCCGTTGGCGCTTTGGTATGGCTACCACTATGCGCGGACGGGATATGTCTTCGGCAATCCTGAGTTCTTCCGCTATAACGTGGCGGCGACTTTGAGTCCTATTCGTTTTGTTCTGGCTTTGGTTATGCGAGTGTGGCAGATCGGCGGCTATCTTCATTTATGGGTTTTGACTTTGGCGATGCTATTGGCGATGGGGATGCTGCCGGCACGGAAGGATTCGCATGGAGAACGCGCTCGCATCGGGATTCCGGTGCAAATGATTTTCTATGTGGTCGTGGTCGCTTACGTTGTGGCGATGGCGTTGATTGGGGGCGCGGTGCTGGCTCGCTATATGCTGCCGGCGGTTCCGCTGATGATCATCGTGTCGGTTTCGACGTTGTGGCGGAGAGTGGTGTTCTGGCAAGCGGTGATCGGGTTTGTGGTGCTGGCTTTTGTGGCGGCGTGGTTCTGGAATCCTCCGTACGGATTTTCGCCGGAGGATAACCTTGCCTACCGCGATTACATTGTGCTGCACCAGGATGGCGAGCGGTTTCTGGAGGCGCGGTATCCCATGGCGCGGGTGCTGACGGCGTGGCCGGCGGCGGATGAATTGACGCGGCCGTGGCTTGGGTATGTTACGAGGCCGATGAGCGTGGTACGCATCGAGGATTTCTCTTTGGACGAAGTGCTTTCCGCGGCGGACTTTCGTTCGGCGGCGTCCCGGTCCAACTATGAAGTCGCTTTTATTTTCTCAACGAAATACGAACCCGGGCCGGCGTGGTGGGACCATTGGCAATGCTGGACTGAGTTGAAGACGCGGTTCTTCGGATTTCATCGCGATCTGCCGCCCGCAGCGGCGGCGGGGGTTCTTGGAGGCCACGTTGTATTTTCGGAACAGCGGCAGGGACAGTGGGTGGCGGTGATTGAGATGGAAAAAGAGGGAATCCAGAATGCAGAAGTGAGAACCTTTACATTTTGACTTCAGACTTCTACATTTTGACTTCTCACTTTTGCATCAGGTGGCAGGAGTGAGTTTTGATCACCAACCACACTTCGCGTCCGGCTTCGAGGTGCAGGGCGTCGCGGGCGGCGAGAGTAAGGTGAACATTCATTTCCACACCGCAGTCGACGCGGGCGGAGACGATCATGTCCCGCCTTTCCAGAGAGAGTAGCTGACCCGCAATCACGTTACGGGCGCTGAGTCCTACGGGATTATTGATGGCGAGCAGAACGTCGCCGGCACGAATTCCTATGCGGAGACGCGAGCCTGCTTCGGCGCGAATCAGAGGCGTCTCCAGAAGAATGTAACCATCCGGCTTGCTGTCTGGCGACTGGCGGGTCGTTACTGGGTTGGTCGTCACTCTGCTGGCCATTACTCTGCACGTCATGGTGCCGCGGTCTTCGTGGACCAACCAGACTGTGGCGTCTAAGATGTTTTCAAAGCCGGCCAACTGGGCAACGGTTTCCTGAAGCGGAGCGCGCAGTACCTCGTGCGGAGTACCTTGCGCGACGATGNNATGGGGATGCGATGCGCCTGATTCCAGCGGCGCAAATCATCGATGATCCTGGCCTTGGTGGCTGCGTCGAGAGCCGCGAGAGGTTCGTCGAGCAGAAGCAGACAGGGATCGGTGACGAGAGATCGCGCCAGAGCCACGCGCTGGCGTTCTCCACCTGAGATCTCGGCGGGACGGCGCTGGCGAAGATGATCGATGTGAAACTCCTGCAGCATTTCGGCGACGCGCTGCTTGCGGGCGGAGCGCGGAAGATACGCCAGGCCATACTCGGCGTTCTGCTCGATCGTGAGATGAGGAAACAGTGCGAGATCCTGCAGGACGTATCCCACACCGCGTTTGGCGACTGAAAGATTCTTGCGAGAGTTCGCGTCGAACAGGAGGCGCTCGCCAATTTCAATTCGACCCGAGTCCGGAGTGGCCAGTCCAGCTATGCAATCGAGCAGCGTGGTTTTGCCGGATCCCGAGGGACCGAACAGGATGGTGAATCCCTGGGCGGCGTTGAACTCCACGTCGAGGGAGAACTCGCGCTCGGGCGAAGCAAGGCTCTTGCGAATGCTTGCGGTCAGAGTTGGATTTGCGGATTTCGGTTCCACGGGCGCAGGCATCGAGGATTCGCTTATTTGCAGGTTCGTTATTTGAGCGGGCTCAAAGGCCATGATTTTTGATGTAGCGTTTGCCGATTCAGAGCGTAGACCACCGTCAGCACAGTGAATGAGAAGATCAACAGCAGCACGGCCATGGCATTCGCGGATCGATAGTTGGAGGCCTGCACCTGGTCATAAACGCTGATGGAGACGGTACGGGTTACGCCGGGAATATTGCCTCCGACCATGAGCACCACGCCGAACTCGCCCATGGTATGGGCAAAGGCCAGGGCTATACCGGTGACCAGACCGGGCGTGGAAAGCGGGAGAATCACGCGGAAGAAAGTGCGCAACGGCGAAGCTCCCAAAGTTGCCGAGGCTGCCAGCAGTTTGCGATCGACCGAGGAGAAAGAAGCGGCGAAGGGCTGCACCGCAAATGGCAGGCTATAGAGAATGGACCCGATCACGAGTCCGGTAAAAGTGAACGCCAGAGTGTGGCCGGTCAGAGATTGCCACCAGCGTCCCAGTGGACTTTGGGAGCCGAGTGCGACGAGAACATAAAATCCGAGCACGGTTGGGGGCAGCACAATCGGCAATGCGACCAGCGCTTCCACCAGAAATTTCCAACGCCAGCGCGAGAAAGCAATCCAGTAAGCGAGCGGGAGGCCAGCAACAAGAAGGATAGCCGACACGACCACCGCCAGTTCTATGGTGAGTTGAAACGCCTGCCAATCAATCGACATATTTTCTGGCCGTGGAGATTGTACAGCGCGCTGCCTAAATTCCCAGAATAGCTTCCCATAATGGTTTTGCGCGGACTTTATTCGCTTTTGAGATTGACCGTTCCACGGCTCACTCCGATACTTGCCTCAACCATCGAGTATCTATGATCTGTACCAGGCCGATTTGTAGCAGGTTCTGCCGCGCAGTTTCCGCTTCCCTGCTTGCACTTTTGATGCTCACATCGCTTGCGATCGCACAAGCTCCAGGAGCGAACAAAAATGTTAAGACAACGCCGGTCGCGGATGCGGATAACGATCACGAAGAGGAGCGGGCGGAGTGGTTTTCGCACGGGCGAAAAGTTCCAGGGAAATCGGCTGCCGAGTTACGTTATCGCGCTTATCAGGTGAAGATGCAGGCGCGGGCGGCTCGGGTGGCTCTGGCTCGGGCGGCGCGCGGGAATTCGCAAGCACCGGCAGCATCCAGCGGGTGGACGCCGTTGGGCCCTGTGCCGCTGGCCTCCGACGCAACAGGAACGGGCTTTCAGAACTACAACCAGGTTTCGGGCCGGGCCACTGCCGTTGCGATTGATCCGGCGGACGCCACGGGAAACACAATCTATATCGGCGGCGCGCAGGGAGGAGTTTGGAAATCCACGAATGCGGCTACCAGCGTTGCGAACAACGTGACCTGGACGACTGTGACCGACGACCAGGCTACGCTATCGATTGGGTCGCTTGCGATTCAGCCGGGGAATTCCGATCCCACGCAGAGTGTGATTCTTGTGGGTACGGGCGAGGCGGACAATTCCGGAGATTCTTATTTCGGCCTGGGGATTTTGCGCTCCGCCGACGGGGGCAGCACGTGGGCGTTGATGCCCACCGCCAACGGCGGAACGTTGTCTTTTAGCGGGCTCGGCGGCACACGCATGGCTTTCAGTACCGCCAACACGAATACGGTGGTCGCGGCTATGGCAGCCAGCTCGGAAGGAGTGGTGGACGGCGCGCTGACTGCCAGCACTTACCGCGGCCTTTACACTTCCGCCGACGCCGGACAAACCTGGACTTACGACGCGCTTTTTTCCGGCGGGGCGAGCGAGTCGACATCGGCTACTTCGGTGGTGTACAACGCCGCTGCTGGATTGTTCTTCGCGGCATTGCGCTACCACGGTTTTTATTCTTCGCCGGACGGCGTGACGTGGACGGCTCTGGCCGTTCAGCCGGGTGCTCCGGGATTGCTGAGCACAACGGCGTGCCCGCAGAACTACGTGACAACATGCCCGATCTACCGCGGTGAGATTACCGTAGTGCCGGGACGAAACGAGATGTACGTTTGGTTTGTTTCGCTCGACTCGAACAACAACCCGGCGGATCAAGGCATTTGGCAGAGCGAGAACAGCGGAGCTTCGTGGACCCAAATCAGCGACAGCGGCATCATCAATTGCGGTGATTTCGATGGCTGCGGGGTAGAGCAGGGATTCTATAACCTGGCGCTGCTGGCGGTTCCGAACGGGGCTTCGGCCACGGATCTGTATGCCGGCGCGATCAATCTTTATAAGTGCTCGATCAGTTCGATCAATCCATCCTGCACGAACACTCCGTTTCTAAATCTGACACACGTTTATGGCTGCGACCCGCTGGGGGCGCCGGCGCACGTGCATCCCGACGAGCACGCACTCGCGTATACGATTCCGACGGCATCGGACGCCGACCTGATGTATTTCGCCAACGACGGCGGCATTTATCGCGCGCTGAACGGATTTACCGGGCTCACCACCGGCTCGTGTTCCGGCACAAATCTATTCGACGATCTCAATCAGAACCTGGGTTCGATGACCCAGTTCGTCAGCTTCTCCGAGCATCCCACGGATCCGAACACGATTTTCGGAGGGACGCAGGATAATGGTTCTCCGGCAACCGCGACGGCGACGACGAGTTCGAGTTGGGGAAATATTTTGTCCGGCGATGGTGGATACAATGCCCTCGATCCCAACACCGACGACTGGTTTGCGTCGAACCCGGACACGGGGTTCGGAAGCCTAGGCATCCAGGAATGCTCCTCCGGAACCAACTGCACCGACAGCAGCTTCACGGTAGTCGTGAGCAGTGGCGACGTTGGGGGCGACGATGGAGCGTTTTATTTTCCCTATATTCTCGATGCGCAATCCACCAGTTCGATGCTGGTGGGGACGTGCCGGGTGTGGCAAGGGCCGCGATCGGGCGGCGCATTCACGCTGTTGAGCCTCAATTTCGATACGCTGGGTACCGGAACCTGCGCAGGCACGGAGGTGAATCTGGTTCTGGCATTGGCGGCCGGTGGGCCTACGAATGCAAATGGATCGCAGGTCATCTATGCCACCACCGACGGCCCCGGGCCCAGCGAATTGAGTTCCCCGGTAGGCGGAAATGTTTGGGTGACGACCAATGCTACGGCAGTTTCGGGGACGAGTTCTACATTCGCCAATGTCACGCTGAATGGTCCTAGTGGCACCAGCATCAATCCCAACCAGTTCCCAATCTCCAGCGTGGCGATTGACACTTCGGACCCGACGGGCAACACGGCCTACGTTGCCGTGATGGGCTTCACGGGCGGGCCGGGACACGTGTGGCAGACCACGAACGCGGGAACGAGTTGGACCGATGTTACCGGGACGGGAGCGAATGCGCTGCCGGATTCTCCGGTGAATGCAGTCGTGGTTGATCCGGTTGCGCACGTGGTATACGTGGGCACGGACGAAGGAGTGTTCCAGAGTTTGACGCCAGGTGCGGCATGGACGGAACTCGGACCAGGTTCGAGCGGCCAGCAGAGTGGATTCCTGCCCAACGTGGCAGTAACTGCTCTCGCGATCTTTAACTCAGGCGGACAGAAGCTGCTGCGGGCTTCCACTTATGGCCGCGGCGTTTGGCAGTACAACCTGCTGGCCGTGCCGGATTTTCAGATTGTCGTTTCCAATCCGTCGTTGACTATCTTTCCGGGGAGCACGGCAAATTTCAACGGAACGGTGACCTCGATTAATGGATACGATAATTCGGTGGAGCTGAGCTGTATAGCGGGGACTTCGGCGCCTCCCGTGCCATGCGTTCCGAGCCCTGGAATCCTCACGCCGACTTTCGCAGGTGTGGCGTTTTCCGTGAATGCGGGCAGCAGCACAGTTGGCGATTACAACTTCAATGTGCAAGGTTTGGGCACGGATCCGAATAATACAACGCACCTTGCGGCGCTGACCTTGAATGTGGTGGATTTCAGCATGACGGCGCCTTCGCCCGGCAGCGTGATCGAGCCTCGCGGCGCGACTTCGCCGGCGGTGAGTTTTCAAGTCACGGCGCAAGGTTCGTTCAATCAAACCGTGACTCTGAGCTGCAATGCTGGTCAACTTGTATTTGGAGCGACCTGTGGATTCACTCCCAGCGCTACTTTTAATTTGACTTCCGCTTCGCCGGTTAACGCGACGGCGAACGTGACCATGCCGGCGGGAACTCCACTCAGCCCGCCCAACTATACGATCACGCTGGAGGCTAATACCGCCGGAGCACCCGCGCCTCTGGCGACAACATTTGCGGTGGATGTTGTCCTCAATCCTACTTTTGTGCTCACTGAAGCTGCACCCTTTCCTAACGTAAAGGCGGGCAGCACAGGCACCACGGGTCCGATAACTATTTCGTCACAAGACGGATTTACCGGCACCGTCAGCCTGAGCTGCGTGAGCACATACGGGACTGGTAGCTGCAGCATTAGCCCAGCGTCGGTAAGTTCGTTTCCTGCGACAGCCACTCTCACCATCAACGGAACCAGTTTCTCCGCAGGAACCTACCAGGTTAGCGTGATGGGCACGTCTGGTTCGATTTCGAGTTCTTTGCCAGTTCCGTTCTCGGTTGGTGACTACGCGATCGCCGGCACGCAAACTCTCACAGCCGTTCCAGGCGGCCTGGTTACAGCGAATCTCACTTTCAGTTCCGAGGATTCTTACAGTGGTTCTGTCGTCGCCACCTGTAACGCCACGGCATTGCCGGGCGCGCAATGCACGCTCAGTCCGTTGAGCCCGATTACGATCGGTAGCGGTGCAGTCGTTCCGGTGACCGCTACCGTGAGCGTTCCGAATAACGCGATCCCGGGCAGCTACAACGTGACGATCAATACCCAGGACTCGACCGGCGAACCAAGCCACACGTGGACGATAGCGCTCGCGGTGCAGGACTTCGGTTTCGGTCCGGCTCCACCCGGTCAAACCATTGGCGCCGGTGAATCCGCCATCTACAACCTGAGCGTGATGCCGGTGCCGGTGGGCGCTTCTTTCAACAGTGCTGTGAGTTTTTCCTGCGCCGGCGTGCCGGCGAATGCCACGTGCAGCTTTGCCCCCAACCCGGTTACGCCCGGCGGCAGCGCAGCGGCAGTGGTGCTGACAATTTCTACGAGTACTGCGGTCACGCCCGGCGTCTACAGCGTGGTGGTTACGGGAACGTCAGGTTCACTGTCGCATTCGACCACGCTCTCCCTCACCATAGGGAGTAATTTCCAACTCGCGGTCACGCAACCTTTCCCAACTAGCACGGTCGCAGGATCTCAGCAGCTGGCTACGATATCGTTGACGCCAAACTACAGCGGCTCGGTCATCGCCACATGCAATGCGACAGCCCTCCCAGGCACGCAATGCACGCTCACTCCTGCAAACCCGATTGCCATCAGCGGCTCTCCGGTCACGATAACGGTCACAATCAATATTCCCAACAACGTGGCGGCGGGTACTTACAACATCAACATCAACGTGCAGGATGCCACCAACAACACTCTCGCTCATTCGATAACGCTGCCGCTTACGGTCGTCCCAGCGAGCTTTACACTTGCGGTCACCAAACCTTTTCCCAGTATCGTAGATGCGGGAGCCCAGTTCTCAGCCAAGATATCTCTGACGCCGGACTACAGCGGCAAAGTCAACGCCACCTGCAATACCGCGGCGCTCTCGGGAACGCAATGCACGCTCACTCCTGCGAACCCAATCCCGATCAGCGGTTCTCCGATCACAATAACTGCCTCCATTAATATTCCCACTAATTCCATCCCCGGCGCTTACAACATCATCATCAATGTGCAAGACGCCACGAACAATGCTCTCGCCCACTCGGTGACACTGCCGTTTACGGTAGCCCAAGACTATGAAATTGTTGCCAGTCCTTCAACGGCTAGCCAAACCATCACCGCCGGACAGTCGATCACATATAACTTAAGCGTTGCGCCCATTGGCGCGGCGTACAGCAATGCAGTCAGATTAAGCTGCACAGCCACTCCGCTGTTCACGGGATCGTGCGCGTTTTCCCCGAATCCGACAAGCCCGCTGAGCGATTCCACCGCTTCCGCGGTAGTGATGACGGTGACCACGCAAAGTGCGAGCGGGCAGTTATGGTTTCCAGGAGGAAGGCCTAGCACCTGGCGTTACGCAATTTGGCTGGGCTTTGCAGCAGTCGTCATCTGGAGTGCGGCAGGAAGGCGGCGTCGCAGCCCGGCGGTGCTCTTGGGATTGACGCTTGCCTTCTTATTCTTTTTGCCATCCTGTGGCGGAGGCAGCAACGGCGGTAGCAGCACTCCCGGTGGCAATGTACAGGGCACACCGATCACCTATACGATTACTGTAGTGGGATCTCCCCCCAGCATCGGCCAACCTGCGGGGGCCACAGTAACCTTGATCGTGAACCCTTAAGATGCAAAGTAAAAAACGGAGTGCCGCGAAATGTGAGTACATGATCGGGCGCCATCGCCGATCATGACTGATTCGCGCTACAACGCTATCATCGTCGGCGGAGGCATTGTCGGCCTGGCTGTGGCGCTTGAAATTACACGACGATTCCCCCGTGTTCGGCTGCTGCTGTTGGAAAAGGAAGACGGCGTGGGCCGGCATCAGAGCGGCCACAATAGCGGGGTGATTCATTCTGGGGTCTACTACAAGCCGGGCTCGTTGAAGGCGAAGTTGTGCGTAACCGGCGCGGCCGCGATGGTGGAGTTTTGCCGCGAACACGGGATTCCTCACCAGGTCTGCGGCAAAGTGATTGTAGCTACTCACGAGGAAGAGTTCCCGCGGCTCGAGGAATTGCGGCGACGCGGCGAAGCGAATGGGCTGACCGGGCTGCGATCCATTGGGCCGGAGGAGTTACGCCAGATCGAGCCGCACGCCAGCGGATTGCGGGCGCTGGTCGTTCCCTCCACCGGAATCACCGACTATGCGGCAGTCTGCGATAAATATGCGGAGCTCATCATCGGCGGCGGTGGGACGATTCTGACCTCGCACGCGGTTATTGGCCTGAGGCGAAGTACGGATGAGATTGTGGTCGAAACCAACCGCGGCGCATTTTCCTCGAGGGCGCTGATCAACTGCGCTGGACTTTTCAGCGATCGCATCAGCCGAATGGCCGGGGACGATCCGCAAGTGATGATCGTTCCCTTTCGCGGCGAGTATTACGACTTGATTCCCGAGCGCTCATCGTTGGTGCGAGCGCTCATTTATCCCGTGCCCGATCCGCGGTTTCCGTTTCTCGGGGTGCACTTCACGCGTCGAGTGAACGGGAGCGTGGATGCCGGACCCAATGCTGTTCTGGCTTTTCGTCGTGAAGGATACCGGCGCACGGATTTCAACTTGCGCGATCTGGCTTCAGCGCTGGCGTTTCCGGGATTCTGGCGGATGGGTGCGAAGAACTGGCGGAGCGGGCTCGATGAATTTCACCGGTCTTTTTCCAAGACGGCGTTCGTTCGCGCCTTGCAGCGATTGGTTCCGCAGGTACAGAACGCGGACCTGGTTCCTGGAGGCTCCGGAGTCCGCGCCCAGGCTGTGACACGCGAAGGCGCACTGGTGGACGATTTTAAGTTTGTACCTTCGGGCAGGATGCTGCATGTGCTCAACGTCCCTTCGCCGGCAGCAACCGCGTCGCTGGTGATCGGACGCGCTATTGTGGACATGGCTGCGGCCACATTGGGGCTCGATTAGGGCCGGAGCCTGGGACGCGGGTTTTCGAACCGGTTAGATTCTCGCCATTACCGCGGACGGCGGCACCGCCAGACGCATCCTGCTGGCCGTCTTCACTGCTGCGCTCATCAGTTTTGGTCCGGAGGCACGGACGGGAGAATGTTGGCTCGCAGGAGCACCCACCCAATCCTTGCGAAAACGGAAAACGTAGAGTACGACTTCCACCCGGCTGGAAACGCCGAGCTTGTCGAAAATCCGGAAGAGATAATTCTTGACGGTGTGCTCGGTAAGTCCCAGGCAGCTCGCGATCTCGCGGTTGGACAAGCCTTCGGCAACGCAGCGAACTACATCTTGTTCGCGCTTGGAGAGGATGGCTTCGCCGCCGGAATCCACCAGGCGCATCGGCTCCGATTCCCGCAGGGCCTCGATGACGCAGCGCAGTTCCGCACTGTTCGCCCAAACCTGGCCTTGATGAACACTGTGAATGCACTTGGCGAGACTCTTCGAGGATTCGGTGCGGGAGAAAACTCCATGAGCGCCGCAGCGGAATGCCTGAACCACGGAGCCAGGATGGGAATTGTCCATCAACAGTATGACCCGGGTGCCGGGACAGGTCGCAGCAATCTGCCGTGCCAAATCGAATCCCTGCGTGCCTGAATCTTCCAAGGCCGAACTGATCAGAACCACGTGGGGGTTCTGCTGGGCTACGGCTGCCAGGATCGATGCCTGCTTCGGCTCTATGCCCATGACTTCCAGTTGGCAGTCCTGCGCCAATGCTTCGGCGAGCAACTGGCTGTTCATGCGAGTGCTTTCGGCCGCGAGGACCCTGATTCTGTCCATTTTTTGAGGCAATGGAACTGCGGGCTGAGCCATTTCTACGTTCTCCTTGAGGATGGGTAGTTAATCAAGACACCGTTCGCGCACCCGAACCCTAGCAACGGCAATCCGGGACAACGAAGTGGGGGTTGCTCTCACTCTGAGACGGGAATTTGTGGAATACCCGCTCTGAGCACATCGTTAGAGGGACTTTAGACCCAAAGGCCAAAGGCGGTAAATGGCACTGAAGTGCCATGTGGAAAAGTAGACGAGACGCCGATCGCGGCGCAGCGTGGGAACTGCACCACCAAAGTGTGTAGCAGGCGTGTTGGCTAAGGATTTGTGGACAAGAAATCCTGGATAGCCGCTGCGTACGGACTGCTGTACGAAGTCGCATTTATTGTCGCCGAGGCGTGGGGGTAAGATTGGTAGTTGGCGCTATCGAACGCCAGCCCAACGTCCGCCAGGTAGAGCTCTAGATTGTTCGCGGCGTGGGCCTTCGCGAACGGAATGAGCCCGGGAAAGCTACCTACGGCCGCCAACGATCCGGTTTGGGCCACATTCGTCGGATCGCTCCATTGCAACGTTTGAAGCGAAAGTGTGATGGGCGCGCTGGCGTACGTCGTGTTGGAATACAGGGCGAACATATTGCACCAGTCAGAATCGCAGGGCTGATTTGCGGCGAACTGAGTGATGTCACTTTGTTGCAAGCCGTTGGTGCCGATGCCAAGGTCGTTGGCCACGGCGATCTGCGCCTCCTGGTCAGGGTAGGCTACGTAGACTGAAGCCGATTCACTACTCAGATTACCCAAGGCGTGCATATCCTCGAGTATGGTCATCGTAGGGATTTGCTGGGCGACCCACTGGGTCATAGGGCCGACGTAGTTGGTGACGTAGGTCGTCTGCGAGAAGTTCGGCCAGAACTGATTGCATTCCGGACTGTTCTCGCCGCCTTGAGAGAAGCCAAAACGAATGTAGCCGATCTGCGGGACGAGCACTCCGTTAACCGTCGTGCCCGCCAGGTTGTAATGAGTGATGACGGCCTGAATAAAATTCTTGTAGGCGGTCATGAAAGGTAATTCGTAGGAAACCGGAAGGCCGCTTAGATCCTGGTTTGTCGAGGCGTTCCATATTCCTCCGCTTCCGCTTTGCGTATCCGCATAGTAAGGATTGCCGGAATCGCCAGTATAATTGGGGCACACCGTCATGTCCTGCGCGGTCGTATTCAATGACGTCGCATACCCAGTGCTCAACACATAGGCCGGAGTCGACCCTCCGTTATTCGGGTCGTTGTTGCCGCCTTCGGTCGCGGGCCACACGATAAGGTTCACCTTCCGACCAGCCTGCACGAACGGCTGGAGGCTGGTATCGAAGGAGGAGAAGTCGTACCCGCCAGAGCCCGTGCCTTGGGCATTTGTCGACTCTATCTGGTTCCACTGCAGCGCGACGCTCACGCCGCTAATGTTGGGAAGAACGTTGGATAGGAAGGTGTTGAAATAGGTGGCTCCAGCGAAATTACCGGAAAGAAGAGCTTGCACCTGCCGTGGACCAGCGATCAGGACCACGGCCGTATTGCTGGCGGCGCTTCCGTTCGCGTCGGTCACCTGCACCCAATAACTGGTGGTTGCGGTTAGTTTGGGCGTGGTGTACGAACTTGAGGTCGCGCCGCTGATGGCATTTGTGGTCGTCCCGCTCGGCCCTTGGTACCACTGATAGGAAAGGGTACCGCTGCCAGAAGCCACAACGGTTAGAGCGGCGGTTTGGCCACTGGCGATTTCGGGGCCGACCGGCTGCGTCGTTATGGCAGGGCCAGGAACCTGAAGGTTGGTGTGCGAACTACTGCCGCCGCCGCAAGCGACCAGGGCCAAAACCATCGAGAGTGCCGCAATCGAGCCCAAAATGCGAGCAGACTTAACGGTAGACATGGGGGATACACCTCTCCTAATCGATTGAGAATACTAAGCATAACCCAGCGGTCGGTGAGAAGTTGCGCAGCGAAGGTAGTACCAAATCCGAAGAAAAGGTTGGCTGCTTTCGCGGGAGCGGGGTGGCTGGTAAGGCACTTTGCGGTGAAGACTTACGGGATCGAGGGCTATTTGTTTTTCTTTACCAGAATTTTGCATCGTGATACGATGCATTCTTGATTGGGCGTTTGGAGTCCCCACTCCCGCCGATAAAGGCGCCCCCACATTTTGCTCCCTAAGAAATCGAATTGCATTGACGCTGCGGAATTGCTGGAGCGCATGGGTGCGGTCACGTACGGAGATGACTCTGGTAACGCATTACACGTTACCAAGAAACTAATAAATGAGGGATGGCGAATGGAGTAAAAGGTCTCTTGACAGTCTGGTCAAATAACCGTCATAGTGAGCAAACACAGCGTGCAGTGGTCTACCCCCCAATCGACCAATTTTTCGCAGCACCCCATCTACTAAGTCTTTAACGTAAAGGAGCAAGTACATTGGTTCTTACGAAGCCAGATTTTGACGTTGCCATTATTGGCGGTGGACCCGCAGGCGGTTCCATGGGCGCGTACCTGGCCAAAGCGGGCGTGAACTGCGTGGTTTTCGAGCGCGAATTGTTTCCCCGCCCGCACGTCGGCGAATCGCTGGTGCCTTCCGCAATGAGAGTTTTCCGCGACCTGGATTTTCTTGGCCAGATGGAAGAAGCCAAGTTCCCGCACAAGTTCGGCGCAGCGTGGACGGCTGAGGACCAGGGCGCTTATGAAATGGACTTCAAGGGCAGCCACGAAAAGTACGAGATTAAACCCGAGTCGCATGTGGAGATCCGTTTTAACGAGCGCCAGCAAGAGGGCGTGGACCGGGAATACACCTACCACGTGGATCGCAGCAAGTTCGACCTGATGCTGCTGCAGCACGCCAACAAACTGGGCGCGGCGGTCTACGAAGGGGTCAAAGTTAAAGACGTGGATTTTGGGCCGAAAGAGCCGATCGTGCGCTTCAACATGGGCGCCAAGGAAATGGGCGTCAGCGCCAGGATGGTGATCGATTGCAGCGGGCGCAACACTTTCCTGGGCAATCAGATGAAGCTGAAGATTAAAGATCCGGTGTTCGATCAGTACGCCATTCACACCTGGTTTGACGGCTATGACCGCCGGGCGTTCGCCAAGAAGGATGCGCAATTGGATTTCATTTTCATCCACTTCCTGCCGATTTCGAATACATGGATCTGGCAGATTCCGATTACTGACTCAGTTACCAGCATTGGCGTGGTCACGCAGAAGAAAAACTTCGCCAAATCGCGGCAGGATCGCGAGCAGTTTTTCTGGGAAGCGGTGGGAACGCGGCCTTTGCTGCGGGAGAAGCTGAAGCAGTCGGATCAAATGCACGCCTTCAAGGATGAAGGCGACTACAGCTATGCCATGAAGCAGTTGTGCGGCGACCGGTTCATGCTGGTCGGCGATGCGGGACGTTTTGTGGATCCGATTTTCTCCACGGGCGTGAGTATCGCTCTGAACAGCTCGCGATTTGCGCATACCAATGTTCTGCGCTCGCTCGAAAAAAATGATTTCACGCGCGAGAGTTTCTCCGACTACGAAACCAAGCTTCGTCTTGGAACCAAGAATTGGTACGAATTCATCTCCGTGTATTACCGGCTGAATGTGCTCTTCACTTACTTCGTCGGCGATCCGCGCTACCGGCTGGATGTGCTCAAGCTGCTGCAGGGCGATGTGTACGACGATGCGGCGCCGCCGGTGCTGGAGAAAATGAAGAAGATGGTTTCCCAGGTCGAGCAGAATCCGAAGCATCCATGGCACAAGTTGCTGGGAGACATGACCGTGGATGTGTTCAAGCAGGCCAGCCAGTAACGGGTTGTAATTCGAAAAGTCTTTAGGGATTCCAGGAGGAAGAGTTGGTTATTACGAAGCCAGATTTTGATGTCGCGATTATAGGCGGGGGACCGGCCGGATCGTCCATGGCCGCTTACCTGGCCAAGGCCGGCGTAAGTTGCGTGGTTTTTGAGCGGGAGCTGTTTCCGCGTCCGCACGTGGGCGAGTCGCTGGTTCCGTCTTCGACCAGAGTATTTAGAGATCTCGATTTTCTTCCCAAGATGGAAGAGGCGAAGTTTCCGCACAAGTATGGCGCGGTGTGGACGACTGACGACCACAAGGTTCCGTACGTCCACGATCTCGAGGGGTTGGCTCCGGATTGCAATGTCGACATTCGCTTCGACGAGCGCCAGCAGGCGGGCGTGGATAAGAACCACACCTACCACGTGGACCGAGGCAAGTTCGATTTAATGCTGTTGCAGCACGCTAACAAGCTGGGAGCAACGGTTTATGACGGCATCAAAGTCAGCGCGGTAGATTTCGGTCCCAAGGAGCCGCTGATTCGCTTCAATATGGGCCCGAAGGAAATGAACGTCAGCGCAAGAATGGTGGTGGACGCGAGCGGCCGCAATACTTTTTTGGGCAATCAGATGAAGTTGAAGGTCCAGGACACGGTCTTCGATCAATACGCCATTCACTCCTGGTTTGATGGCTACGACCGCAAGGTGTTCGCCAAGCGGGATACGAACCTCGACTATATTTACATTCACTTCCTGCCGATTTCGAACACGTGGATCTGGCAGATTCCGATTTCTGACGATGTCACAAGCATAGGAGTCGTGACCCAGAAGAAAAATTTCGCCAAGTCGAGAGAAGATCGCGAGAAGTTTTTCTGGAGCTCGGTGGGCACACGGCCGATGATTGAGGAGACTCTGCGCAAGGCGAACCGTATTCGTCCATTCAAAGATGAGGGCGACTACAGTTATGCCATGAAGCAACTGTGCGGAGACCGTTTCCTAATGGTGGGAGATGCGGGACGGTTCGTCGATCCGATTTTCTCCACTGGCGTGAGCATCGCGCTGAACAGCTCACGGTTTGCTCATAAAGATATTCTGAGCGCTTTGGAGAAGAACGAATTCTCTCGGCAAAGCTTTGCCAACTACGAAGACACTCTGCGCCGCGGAACCAAGAACTGGTACGACTTCATCACTGTCTATTACCGGCTGAACGTACTGTTCACCTACTTCATCAACGATCCCAGGTATCGGCTGGACGTTCTGAAGTTGCTGCAAGGGGACGTTTACGACGATGCGACGCCGCCGGTGCTGGACAAGATGCGCAAGATGGTCACGGAAGTCGAGCAGAACGAAAAGCATCCGTGGCACAAGTTGCTGGGCGATCTGACGGCGAATGCTTTCAGCCAGCCGTCTGCATAGACGTGCGGGCGAGTTCTTGATATAACGTTGCAGTTCCCCGCTGCGACGAATCTTTTGAGTTGAGAGGCCCTGACCTCGGCCAGGGCCAGCTTCTAGTTTTTGCCCGGATTCGCCGCGGCATCCCGGCAAGGTTCCGGGCACGGCATGAAAAATTCCCCCGGATCGGTAAGAGGGCCAAATGTCCGCCGCCAATCGAAATTTTGTTCTGGCATACGCATTCCTAGTGATTCTCCCTCTGGTAGGGCTGGCGGGAATTCTTAAGGCTGGACGCAATGTAACCGCGCCAGTCTTTATCGAGGGCCTGTGGACAATGCGGGTTGACTCGGCGCAGATCGATTCGCTGCCTTGCGGCAAGGCGCTTGCCGCTCTTCCCGACAAGACGCTCGCGATTACACAATCGGGAAGAAGCTTCGTGCTCACCTTTCCCAGCGGCCCAAAACTCACCGCTTCAGGCACGCTCGATGGCGCCAACCTTCGGGCGGATCTCATGGGGACGGCAGAATCATCTGACAGTAGTTGTGTAACTGGACGGGAGATGCTCCTTCTCGCCAGTGTCGACCGAAGAGTAGGTCCGAATTTGCTGACCGGCACGCTCTCGGTGCCGAACTGCCAATCTTGCGCGTCCGTAGGATTCCAGGCCGAGCGCCAAGCTCCGGCCACGTCCAAGGGAGGCCACTGATGCCGAACTTGTTCAATCTGGTTCTGCAGATCACGGTGATCCTTGCTGTATGCCGTGTGATGGGCAGCCTGTTTCGCCGATTCCACCAGCCGCGCGTAGTGGGAGAAATGTTTGCCGGCATTCTGCTTGGGCCTTCGCTGCTGGGCTGGATTGCTCCGCAATTCTCCGCCTACCTATTCCCGCCGGCGAGCCTGGGATTTCTTAATGCGCTGAGCCAGGTGGGCGTGGTGATCTTCATGTTCTTAGTGGGATTGGGAATTGATCCAAAGGAACTGAAGCACCAAAGCCACTCCGCCGTGCTGGTGAGCCACGTCAGCATCACGGCACCGTTTGTACTGGCTTCCTTACTCGCTCTTTACCTGTACCCGAGGCTTTCGGACGATAGTGTGTCGTTCACCAACTTCGCGCTGTTCATGGGCGCAGCCATGAGCGTGACCGCATTCCCGGTGCTGGCCCGCATTCTGATCGAGCGCGACATGATGAAGAGCAAGCTCGGGACTGTAGCCATCGCATGCGCCGCGGTGGACGATGTAACCGGATGGTGCATTCTGGCTTACATTGTTGTGCTCATCCGCGCCGCTCACGGAACAACCTCGATTTGGGTCACCCTGGGCGGCATTCTGGTTTTCGCACTGATCATGATTTACGGCGTACGCTTCCTGCTGCGCGGTTTCGAGCGCACCTTTCAGAAGTACGGCGAAATCAGCGAGAATCGAATGGCATTTTTGATTCTGATGGCTCTGGCCTCCGCCTTATGCACGGAGCGCCTGGGAATCCACCTGCTGTTCGGCTCGTTCCTGATGGGCGCCATCATGCCCAAGGAACCTAAGTTCGTGCGCTACGTTCTCGACCGATTCGAAACCGTCACTATCACTCTGCTGTTGCCGCTATTCTTCGCCTTCACCGGCCTCCGTACCAACATTGGTCTGGTCAAGGGTCCGGCGATGTGGTTTTACTGCGGCCTGATCATCCTGGTAGCGGCGGCCGGCAAGTTGGGCGGGTCCATGGCAGCGGCGCGTTTGAGTGGAATGGCGTGGCGTGAAGCTGCGGGGCTGGGTACGCTCATGAATACCCGCGGTTTGATGGGGCTGGTCATTCTTGATATCGGACTCGATATCAAAATCATTTCACCGGCGCTGTTTTCCATGATGGTGGTAATGGCCCTGGTGACCACATTCATGGCGACGCCGCTGCTGGACTGGATTTGTCCGGACCGAATTCTGCGGCCGGAATTCGGGAAGATTCCTGCCAAGGAAGGGTCTTTAGAAAGGTCGATGATTGAATCGCCAAACGGCTCTGCGGCGTGAGGATATGCGATCCGCACGGGTGTGCAAGAATTTGCAAACGCATGGAAGTTGCAAGAACTTGCAACTTTTTTATGCGTACGCGATTCGTGAGTTTTTTGTAGGTGAGTACGACCCGGTATGTTAATCTTCAATCAAGAATTCCGGTTACGGCGAACTGATGTTTGCGGGACTCTAGAGCACTTTGCTCTGCGGCTCGGTTCAGCCAGA
>PLUI01000101.1 GCA_003164855.1 Acidobacteriaceae bacterium | reverse complement strand
TTACTGAGAACTGACAACTGAGAACTGAGAACTGAGAACTGCCTCACTCCCACTCAATCGTCCCCGGAGGCTTTGAGGTAATGTCATACACCACGCGATTCACACCCTTCACCTCATTCACAATCCGCGTGGAAATGTTTTTCAGCACTTCGTGCGGCAGCGCAACCCAGTCCGCCGTCATCCCGTCTTCCGAACTCACTGCCCGCACCGCGCAGGTGTACGCATAGGTCCGCATATCGCCCATCACGCCCACCGACATCACCGGCAGCAGCACCGCGAACGATTGCCAAATCTTCGTATACAGTCCCGCGCTCTTAATTTCGGTGACCACAATCTCGTCGCACTCCCGCAGCAGCCCCAGCCGCTCCGGCGTGACTTCTCCTAGAATGCGGACCGCTAGCCCAGGCCCCGGGAACGGCTGCCTCTGCAAAATCTCCTCCGGCATCCCCAAATCGCGTCCAATTTTGCGGACTTCATCTTTGAACAAATCTTTCAGCGGCTCGATTAGTTTCAACTTCATTTTTTCGGGCAATCCGCCCACATTGTGATGCGACTTGATCACCTGCGACGGGCCCCGCACCGACCGCGACTCAATCACATCCGGATACAGCGTCCCCTGCACCAGATAGTCAACGCTTCCTTCTTCTTTTTCGATGCGGTGCGCTTCATCATCAAATACGGCAATAAATTCGTTCCCAATAATCTTCCGTTTTTTCTCCGGATCGCTGACACCCTTAAGCTTGTCCAGAAATCGCTCCGTTGCATCCACCGCATCAAGCCGCAGCCCAAGTTTGCCGCGCAACGTCTGCTGAACCTTCTCGAACTCGTTCTTGCGCAACACGCCGTTGTTCACGAAGATACAGGTTAGACGCGACTTGCCGCCCCCATCGCGCAGTGCCCGGTCTACGAGCACCGCAGCAACCGAAGAATCCACTCCGCCCGAAAGCGCGCAGATCGCATTCCCGCTTCCCACCTGTTGCCGCACCTGTTCTATAGTCGAATCGATGAAATGCTGCGGCGTCCATAAAGGCTTCGCTCCACAGATCTGAAACACAAAGTTGCGCAGTATCTCGGTGCCATTGCGCGTGTGGTGAACTTCCGGGTGGAACTGCACGGCGAACCACTGCCTCGCCACATTCTGAATTCCCGCAACCGCGTGAGCCGTCTTGGCGGTCAGCTCAAACCCTGGGGGCAGCTCGAGCGCCTCGTCACCATGCGACATCCAAACCGCCTGCCGTTTCTCGAGCCCCTGAAACAACACCGACTCCGCGACAATGTCGATCTCCGCGTGCCCGTACTCGCGCTTGTCCGCCGGCCGCACTTTCCCGCCCAAGGTGTGCACCATGAACTGCAGCCCATAACAGATGCCCAGCACGGGCACCCCCAGTTCGAACAAACGTGCATCCGCGGGCGGCGCGTCTTTGTCATACACCGACCACGGCGCCCCCGAGAGCACAATACCGGCAGGCGCGTAGCTCTTCACCTCATCAAGCGAGGCGGTGCAGGGCAGCACAACGGAAAAAACATTCTGTTCGCGGATACGGCGCGCGATGAGCTGCGTATACTGTGCGCCAAAGTCGAGGATGACGATCGATTGGTTAAGTATGGATTGGGTTTCCACTGATGAGTTTCTCAAATCGGATGCTTCGTGTAAAGCTCTCGATCGGAGACTGGCGAATTATCACCGGAAGAAGCAAGCTACGTCTCTACGGCAAGATTTGGAAGGTCGCTCAGGATCGGTTCGTCGCGGTCGATTGTGGCCTGGGTTGGTTCGAGCCGAGGAGCGGGCATTGGCGCGGATGACGCCACAGCATCCGGCATCTCCCCGATGCAAACGTAGCCGGCGAGGCGCGCCATGTAAAGCCAGTCCGCAACCGCGAAATAGGTGAGCGTCACAAGAATGATGCCTGCGATCACGATTCGTGATGGCGCGACGCGAATGAAAGCGAGCGGCAACGAAACCGCGGTCGTGGCAATGCTGAAAGCAACGAGATGCGCCAGACCAGTCCAAATGCTTACCGCGAATACGGAAGCAGTGCGCTCCCGCGAAACGGTGACGGCCGCCGAAAGCGCGGCCAGTGCGTCTTCGCCATCGCGGACTGCGAATATTCCAGCCATGGAAAGCCACCAGTTCAGCGCCCAACCCGCCATGCAGATCAATCCGGCAACTGGAAAAAAGAGAATGACACTCAGACCTGGCCGCGGGTTAGCATTCGGAGAAATAAAGCTGACGAGAATTGCCGCGCCGGCAAAGGCGAGAATCATTGCCAGCAATACAGAGGCGCGCAAGAAACTGAGATCGATCAAGGCACGGATGGGCCGCGGCTTTCCCGCGTCACGCGCTTTGGTAGAGACATCGTCTTCGTTGGTGGGGCGGGAAACAATGGCGGCACAGGCGTTGCCAGCAACATCTCTACGGAAGTAGGTGAGCAAGGCGCGGACAGTCGCGAGACGCCCGATGGAAGCCGCGATGATCCATAGCAGGGAAAGGGCCAGCGCGGCGAACACGGCCGCAGATATGGCTCGGTTCAGACTGCCACGAAGGATGTGTGCGATGGCTTTTCCCACCAGCATGGGCTGTCGAGTCGACAACAGAATCGAGTCGGCGTTGGTTACGGGCAAAGTGTCGAGAAACTCGATGCAATAGAAAATGAATAAGGCCGCGGTGGTTGCACCAATCGTCCAGCGCCACGCTATTTCTGCAAACGTCAGCGCTGGCCGGCGAAACGCGGCGCGGAAGCCTTCGATAGTGGGTGACGGCTCAGACATTCGCTCTTGCCCGTTGACTAGAATACCGCACGTGTCAAAGCTGGCGCGTGCCGGCGTCCCGATTAAGCATGCTCTCATCGTGAAGAAACTTTACATACATGGTGCGGTATATCTGCATCCGGCGAGGATGAGCGAGCATCTGTTTAGAGGAAGTAAGAAGATAGGCTTAGGAGAATAAAAAATGAAATTTGTGCAATATTTGGCTTCATTCGCTGCGGTAGCGCTTCTGTTCTCAGTGAGCGCATTCGCAAAGGACAGTCATTCCGGAAAGTTTACTCTGTCGGATACGGTTCAAGTCGGTTCAACCCAGCTTGCCCCCGGCGACTATAAAGCTGAATGGAATGGTCCAGCCAATGAGGTTAAGGTTAACATCATACAAAATGGCAGGACCGTCGCCACCGCGCAGGGCAAAATCCAGGACCTGCAGAAACCTTCTCCCTATGATGCGGTTCTTACAAGGACGCTCGATAACAACACGAAAGAACTCGATGAGATCGAATTTGGGAACCACACCGAAGCGCTGGTATTCGTAGGAGAATAATGTAGTTTTATTTTTGGTAATTGGGTCCGCAATGCGCGGGCCCATTTTTTTCACATTGGTCACTTCACGACAATATTCAATAGCTTGCCGGGAACGTAGATTTTTTTCACGATCTGCTTGCCCGCTATGGCGGATTTGATTTTTTCGTCAGCCAGGGCATTTTCGACGACGAATTCTTCGGTCGCATCGGCGGGCACGGTGATGCGGCCGCGCAATTTGCCATTGATCTGCACGGGAATTTCGAGTTCGTCTTCCCTGGCAAGCGCAGCGTCGTATTTTGGCCATGGCGCTTTGAGCAGACTTCCCTTTTCGCCCAGCATCTCCCAGAGTTCATGGGCGAGATAAGGTGCGAAAGGTGCGAGCAAGAGAACGAGGCTACGCTGCACCTCCGCCAAGAGAACTGGTGAAGCGCTGCTTCCGGTCTCAGAAGCTGTACCTTCTTCGTAGGCGTAGAGTTCGTTCACCAGTTCCATGATCGCCGAGATACAGGTATTGAAGTGCCAGCGGCCTTGGAAGTCGTCGCTGACCCGCTTGATGGTTTGGTGAAGTTTGCGCTGAATCTGACGCTGTGCTGGCGGGAGAGACGTCGCAAGCAACGTCTCTACGGATGCATTCGGCATGGCATTACGCACTACGAACCGATACACGCGGCCTAAGAATCTATGGATGCCTTCGATGCCGGAGTCTTGCCAGTCGAGATCGCGGTCGGGTGGAGCGGCGAAGAGGCTGTAGAGGCGCGCGGCGTCAGCGCCATACCGCGCGACCATCTCGTCGGGGCTGACAACATTGCCAAGACTCTTCGACATTTTTGCGCCGTCTTTGATCACCATGCCTTGGGTGAAGAGGCGCGCGACAGGTTCATCGTTGGTGATGAGGCCGAGGTCGCGCATGAACTTGGTCCAGAAGCGCGAATAGATCAAATGCAGGATGGCATGCTCAACGCCACCGATGTATTGATCGATGGGAAACCAGTACTGCGCGGTCTTCGAGTCAAACGGAGCATGGTCGTTGTGCGCGTCTGTGTAACGATAAAAATACCAGGACGAGTCAACGAAGGTATCCATGGTATCGGTTTCGCGACGCGCCGGGCCGCCGCACTGGGGACAAGTTGCGTTGACGAACTCGGGTACTCTTCCGAGCGGCGATCCGCCCGCGAGCGTGATATCAACATTTTCCGGCAGGATAACGGGTAAATCTTTTTCCGGTACCGGAACGATGCCATCTTTCTCGCAATAAAGCATGGGGATTGGCGTGCCCCAATAGCGCTGCCGCGAGATTCCCCAATCTTTCAGCCGATACGTTGTGGTGGCTTTGCCGAAACCGTTTTCCTCGGCATGTGCGGTCATCTTCTTAATGGCATCGGCGCACTCAAGGCCGCTGTATGGACCGGAGTTGATCAGCATGCCCTCGTGGCTGACAAAAGGAAGCGCTGGCTCGGCCATGGTTTCTTCCGGGTCGTTTGAGATGGGAAGAACAACGAGGCGAATTTCGAGCTTGTATTTTTTTGCGAACTCATAGTCGCGCTCGTCGTGTGCGGGAACGCTCATGATGGCGCCGGTGCCGTAATCCATGAGGATGTAGTTGGCCACCCAGACGGGAACTTTTTCCCTGTTGAAGGGGTTAATAGCGTAGCGGCCCGTGGCGATGCCGTGCTTTTCAATTTCGCCGATGTCTCCTGCTTCTTTGGCTTTGCGCTGCTCGGCAATGAGTTGATCAACTTTGGCGCGGAGATCGGGATTGGACGCGGCAAGATCGGCGACGATGGGATGCTGAGGCGCGAGTTGGACCGAAGTCGCGCCGAAGATTGTATCGATGCGCGTTGTGAAGACGCTGATGGTGGCGCCGGCCGGGCCGAATCCGCTGTGCGGCTGGGAATAGTCGAGTTTGAAATCGACCAGCGTGCCTTCACTACGGCCGATCCAATTGCGCTGCATGGTGCGAACTTTTTCCGGCCAGCCCTCCAGCTTTTCGAGGTCGCGCAACAATTCGTCGGCGTATTTCGTGATGCGTAGAAACCACTGCTCTAGCTCGCGCTGCTCGACGAGAGTATCTTCGTGGCGCCAGCAGCAGCCGTCGACGACCTGCTCGTTGGCAAGCACCGTGGCGCACTTGGGGCACCAGTTGACCTTGCTTTTCTTGCGATAGGCCAATCCTTTCTCGTAGAACTTCAGGAAGAACCACTGATTCCAGCGGTAATAATCGGGCAGACAGGTAGTAACTTCGCGGGACCAGTCGTAGGCGAAGCCAAGGCGGTTCATCTGCGCCTTCATTTTGGCGATGTTGCCGAGGGTCCATTGGCGCGGCGGCGTGTTGTTCTGAATGGCGGCGTTTTCCGCGGGCAATCCGAAGGAATCCCAGCCCATGGGATGCAGCACGTTGTACCCGCACATCCACTTGTAGCGCGCCACGGCGTCGCCGATGGTGTAATTGCGCATGTGGCCCATGTGCAGCGTGCCGGANNGTTGCGGACGTGGCCCATGTGGAGCGCGCCGGAGGGATAGGGTAGCATTTCCAGGACGTAGTATTTCTTTTTGGTGGAGTCGGGCTCGGCGGCGTAGAGCTGGGGATCGTTTTGCCAGCGCTCGAACCATTTGGTTTCCGCGCGCTGGGGATCGTAACGGTCGTCGGGATGGCCGGCGTTACCGGCGGGGGCAACGGTGGTGCCTTGCGAGTTTTCTTGCGCAGGCATAGAGAGAACAGTTTAGCCGATGGACGAACTCTGATTTTACAACGAGACTCCGGTTTGGCGCGGGTGCCCGAGCCACGATTTGAGGATTACTTCACCGTAGCGGAACGGGACCTGTCGGCTCCTGGGAGCGCGCATCANNAGATGAGATTCAGTAAGGTCGACCACGACGCCCTGGGGATGAGAGTGCATTCGTGATTTCTCATGCGGGCCATAGTGGATGTAAACCACCTGCACCTTGTCGTTCTCGAATGCTAATATGTAGTGCTTCGGTTCGACCTTCGTCGCGTCCTGGGCCAAAGCCAGGTTGAAAGCAAGCGACGTAAAAACTACCGTCCAGAAAAGCTTTCGCACAATGTACCTCCGCTCTTCGATTGTAAGAGCAAGCGAACGGAGGGAACCTACAGCAGCGGGACCAACGGTGTCAACTGCCGAACCCAAGCGATCCCGAATTGGCGACCGAGACCGATTTAGTTCATCGTGATTACGGCGCGGAAGCGTACTTTGCCTTCGGCGACGCGATCGTAGGCTTTGGCGATGTCGTCGAGTTTGTAGGTTTCTTCCACGACTCTTACTTTGCCTTTGGCCGCGATGTCGAGGGCCTCGTAGAGATATTCGGGACCATTTTGCGACGAGCCAATTAGGCGGACGCGCTTGAACATGAGTTCGGGTGTGTAGTTCAGCGGCTCGGGGCCGACTCCCATCAGGATAATTCGGCCATCGGGGCGCATGCCTTTGGCGGCGTCGGCAGTGGCGGACCAAGAATTGGACGTCGCCAGAAGAACGTCGGCGCCGCCCGCAGCCATCAGCTTTTCTCCGCCCTCGACGATTTCGTCGGCGCCAAGGTCGCGAATCATTTTTTCTTTATCTTTACTCTTCGTGACGGCAATGGTGTCGAAGCCAGAGGCCTTGGAATACTGCAGGGCGAGGTGGCCGAGGCCTCCGATGCCGACGACAGCGACGCGCTCGTGCGGTTTGGGATCGGCGAGGCGGAGACCGCTCCAGACGGTGTAACCGGCACAGAAAATCGGGGCGGCCTGCTCGTAGCTGAGAGCAGCCGGGATGGGCATAGTAGCGTCAGCGTAGGCCAGCATGTACTCAGCGTGGCTGCCTTGCAGGTTGATCCCGGTGGAGATAGCGTGCTGGCACAGTTCTTTCTTGCCGCGCAAACACCACTCGCACGTGCCATCTCCTTTTTGTACCCAGCCGACTCCAACGCGGTCCCCAACTTTGCGGGAGGTGACGCCGGGGCCGAGCTCGACGATCTCGCCCACAGGTTCATGGCCCAGCACGCGGGGGAACGGAAGTGCAAACAAACCGTGAGTGAGGTGTACATCGGTGTAGCAGAGGCCGCTGGCGTGTATCTTGATGACGACCTGGTTGGGGCCGGGCTTGGGAGTTTCCCACTGCTTTACTTCCCACTTGCCGTTTACGGAAGGAACAACTGCTGCTTTCATGAACGGGGTCTCCAGAAGAATTTTAAAGTTGCAGTGTTTGGATGCCGGTAGGCGCATCGCGACTCAGAAGGTGCATCCCAGTACAATGGATTTCTTTTCGCGGGACGGTCCAACGCTCAAGTTTGCATGAGAACCTTCGCCAGCAAAAACACGACCTGTCCGGACGATGCAACCATGGTTGCGAAGCCCGGAGGTAGCTGGGCGAAGTACGTATACGTGGGCGCACTCGTACTGGTGATGATGTTTTTCGCGTTCATTCGGGTGCGGCTTCGCAATATGCCTCTGGAACGCGATGAGGGAGAGTTTGCCTACGTTGGCCAACTGATGCTCCAAGGGATTCCACCTTACAAAATTGCCTGCAACATGAAGTTGCCGGGTACCTACGCGGCCTACGCGGCCATGATGGTGGTCTTCGGCGAGACCGCGTCAGGCATTCGGATTGGATTGATGGTGGTCAATATTGGGGCGACGCTGCTGGTTTTTCTTCTGGCGAAATACTTGTATGGGCCGCTGGCAGGCGCAATCGCTGGAATCACTTACAGTTTTCTTTCCTGCCGTCCCGCGGTGCTAGGCCTCTACGGACACGCGACCCACTTTGTGGTTCTCGCAGCCCTGTCTGGGATTCTGCTGTTGCTGCATGCCATCGAGACCGGACGAGCCGGTCTTTATTTTGGTAGTGGACTGTGCTTCGGGATGGCGTTCCTGATGAAGCAGCCGGGAATTTTGTTTGCTGTCTTCGGGGGATTGTATTGGATGTGGCGGGAATGCAGGCGGCCGCTTCCCTGGCGCCAGCTTGCGGTCCGCGGCGGCGTGTTGCTCGCAGGTACGGCATTACCGTTCGGAGTGACGTGCCTGATTCTGTTTCGTACCGGAGTTTTTTCGAGCTTCTGGTTTTGGACCTGGTCCTACGCGCGGGAATATGGCTCGATCATAACTCTGCCGGAAGCGTGGGTCTTGCTGCGAGCCGGGGTTCCGTGGGCGGTACGTCCATTCGCGATCTGGGAAATTGTTGCCGTTGGTTTCGCCGCGCCGGCATGGAGCCGCTACGCGCGGGCACACGCGGGGTTCGTGACAAGCTTTTTCCTGTTTTCTTTTCTAGCAGTTTGCCCGGGCCTGTACTTTCGTCCGCATTACTTTATCTTGATGCTGCCCGCGGCTGCGTTGTGCGCGGGAATTGGCGTGTGCGCGGTTCGACAGAGCTTGATAGAGAAACGATTCGGCACACTGGCAGCGTGGCTTCCAGTGCTGTACTTCGCGATCGTGTTTGGGATTTCCGCACGCACTCAGTACAAGACGTTCTTTCAACTCGATGCCGTCTCCTTGAGCCGAAAGATATTCGACAAGGATCCATTTGTAGAGGCAGCTGTGGTCTCCACCTACATCAAAGAACATTCCTTGAGGCAAGATACGGTTGGAGTCCTCGGTTCGGAGCCGGAGATTTGTTTCTACTCTGGCCGGCACTGCGCCAGCAGCTATCTGTATGCCTATCCTTTATTGGAAAAGCAGAAATTTTCCGGGCGAATGCAGAATGACATGATGCAGGAGCTGCAAAGAGCGCAGCCGAGATTCCTGGTCTACGTGGACGTTGCGCGTTCTTGGGGAACCAAAGCCGATATCGAACATAATCCGGGCTTCCTTGCGGAGGCATGGGAGTTCGCTCATCACAACTATGAGTTGGTAGATCGATTGGCAATTGCGGGCGATCTGGAGCACGAGTGGGGAGATCGTGCGTATTTGTACGTTTTCCGCCGCCGGGAGTCGTAACACCGAACTGGGGCCGGGAGGGGTGCTGCGATTGCGGTGCAGCCGCTGGCAACGATAGACTTGATATGCCGACTGGCTTGAAGCGGCGAGCAGAGCTAGTCGAGCTTCGCTCGACGCGGACAGGCGGGGGCGGCTGTCCCACATGGTTCGTCCAAGAGGAAATTATGTTAGTGGTGATGAAGGCGCACGCTACAGAAGAGCAGGTGCGGAGCGTCTGCGAAAAAATCGAAAAGCTGGGTTATCGAGCGCATGCCATGCCGGGAGCGCAACGCACCGCCATTGGCATTACCGGGAATAAAGGCGAAGTGGAGCAGGGCACGCTGGAAGAGATGGCGGGCGTGCAGGAAGTGATCAAAGTCTCCAAACCCTATAAGCTGGTGAGCCGCGA
>PLUI01000199.1 GCA_003164855.1 Acidobacteriaceae bacterium | reverse complement strand
GGATCATCGGCGCCAGGCCGGCGACTTGATACAACAGGTAGAGAACTGTTTCCATGAAGTTGTCCGGCTGCACGGGACATCCGGGCACACACACGATCGGGATATTTGCCGTCGACTTCCACTGCCACCCGAGATAATCGGGAAGGCCCATGCAGCCGGTAGGATTGCCTTCCATGGCGTGGATTCCGCCGTAGGTCGCACAAGTTCCCGCGGCCAACACCGCCCAGGCGCGAGGCGCCAACCGATCGATCCATTCGCAGGTGGTAATCGGCTGGCCGGTTTTCTGATTTGTCCCGAGAGACGCCCAGTAGCCCTCCTGCTTGTTGTTTTCGTTTGGAATCGAGCCTTCGACGACCAGGATGAAAGGAGACAGATTGCCTGCAGCGGCGAGATGAAAAGGCTTTAGGAAATCATCGCCATTCGACATAGCAAGAAAGGGATTATGCAAATGGACTTTGGGAATCCAAGGCATTGCGCCGAGGACAATGTCTTCGATGCTGGGCTGGGTAGCGGCAGTCATGGCGATGGTGTCGCCATCGCATCCCAGGCCGGCGGTAATCCAGAGAATGGTGATTTCCGGGATTGGCTGCGGGGCTTGCGTGTTACCTTCTCGAATCTTCGTGGTATCAGCCACTCGATTTCTACCCCGAAGGAACCGGCGGTATTCCGCCTGATCCGCACCGATCGTTACTCCGGCGTATTCTACACAATTCCAAGTTCAACGGGTGCCGTGAGCAGGCGATTTCAGAGAGCAGCCATGCGGCGCTGCAGCAGCAGGAAGTAGAGGGCCAAGACGACCAGCAGAATTCCATTCACCGCCAGGACTCGCGGCGCGGTAAAGATGGGAACCAGCCAGCCTGACAAAAGATTGCCCATGGGCATGCCTCCGCGGAAGGCGACGTTGTAGACGCTCATCACGCGCCCGCGCATTTCGTTCGTGGTTATCAATTGCACCAGCGAAGTGACCGTGGCGAAGACGGCCATCATGGAAGCGCCCACCAGGACCAAAATGGTTCCACTGAGCGGAACAGATTTTGAAAGCGCAAATCCGGAAATCCCAGCACCCAGGCAGATTAGCGCGAGCAGCGCCACGAGCCCCTTTCGCTTGAAGTTGCCCGCGCTCGCGATCATCAACGAACCGAAGATCGAACCGAGCCCCATCAGCGCGAGAAGATTCCCGTAAGTTTCCGGGCCGCGATGGAAAATATCTTTCACGAATACGGGAATGTAAGTGCGCATCGGCATGGCCAGTGCGGTCATGCAGAAAGCCAGCAGGATCAGCGCCTCCATCGAACTTTGCTTGCGAGCGAACCGGATTCCCTGCTTCAGGCTGACGAACATGGACTCGGTCGTTTTCACGGGCAGGAAGCGGGTGGTGATGATCGACAGCGACACGATAGGAGCCAGGAAGGACAGTGCGTTCAGGCCGAAGCACCACTTCTCTCCCAGCTTCGCCAAGGCCTGCCCGGCCAGTGCCGGCCCGACCATGACCGCCACGTTGAACTGGATCGAATTCAGGGCGATGGCATTGGGCATGTCGTCCTTGTCGACCAGCGTCGGAATCAGGGCCGAGTAGGCTGGTCCGCCGAAGGCCTGGGCCAACCCGGAAATGAAGGAGAGGCACAGGATGTGCCAGACGTGCACCAAACCGGTCGCCACCAGGATGGTTAGCAGGCCGGCGGTAGCCATCTGAACATATTGTGAGCCGAGCAGAATTTTCCGGCGCTCCACGCGATCCGCCACCACTCCGCCGATCAGAGAAAAGAGAAAGATGGGAATGCCGCCGAGAAATTGGTCCATAGCCAATAAAAACGCGGAGTGGCTAAGGCGGTAAATGAGCCAGCCCTGGGCGACGATTTGCATCCAGGTGCCGATGCTGGAGGTGCAGGCGCCAATCCACATCAGGCGGAAATCGCGGTATTGAAATGCTTTAAAGATCCGACGAATCACTGTAGCGTCTCCATAGGCTCCCGCAGAAGCCTAACATGCCGCTTTTCACGCGCGTTGGTGATGACCGGCGTTCCTGGCCGGTTCCTAGCCCAATGGCCGCTCGATGCGTTTCCGTGCAAGCCTTAAGGTGCAAGCCAGAAAACTGCCGCTGTTGGATTCCAGGGCTGCTACGCTTCATGGTAGTAGCAGACGATCTCCTGCTACTTTCGTTAGTTTCGTGTGTTACAAACCAATTCGTGTGTTACAAACCAAAATGAGCAGAGAGTCCATGGTGCAGTCAAGCCAGAGAATGCCTTCGGTGGCCAATCGCGCGGCGGTATGCGGCGTTTTAATCGTGTTGGCGAGCTGTGTTTTGCTGAAGGCCCAGAATGTGGTTTTGACCGGCGCGCTGAGTGGAAGGGTCACAGACCAAAGTGGCGCGGTGGTGCCGGGAGCGTCGGTTGTTGTGAGGAACCTTGCCACTGGCGTGAACCAATCCGCGGAGACAAACCATGCGGGACTCTACCGGCTTCCCGTGCTCATGCCGGGCACCTATTCCATCACGACAAGTCTCAAAGGTTTTCGCGACGTCCAGGCCTTGGCGCGAGTACTGATAGGAAATACTACGGTACAAGACATCCAGCTGCAGGTGGGGGCCAGCGTGGACGCCCTGAAAGTGACCGGGACGACGCCGCTGCTGCGGCCGGAGGAATCCTCTGTCAGCACGGTAATCGAGCGCTCTCTTATTGAAGACTTACCGCTCAACGGACGAAAGTACACCGACTTTATGGTGCTCACGCCGAATACCAGCTACGACGGCGACACCGGCCTGGTGAGCGTCGCCGGACAACAGGGCGGTGAGGATTCGGGATATGCCAACGGAAACGGGTCCAACGCCTTCACGGTCGACGGATCCAACGCGACCAACAACTACTTCGCCGACATTGTGGGCCGCAATCGCATCCCGTATCTGTATGGCGAGAATTCGATCCAGGAGTTTCAAGTCGCTGTCAGCCCGTACACGGCAGTGTATGGCGGCGGAGCGGGCTTCGTGAATGCGGTGACCCGGTCGGGGGGTAACGAGTACCATGGCAGTGCGTTTTATTACAACCGCAACTCCGCGACGGGGGCCAACGACGCCCTCGATAAAGCCGCCGGCAATCAGAAACCGGAAGATGCTTTACAGCAATTCGGCGGGGGGCTGGGCGGGCCGATTCGGCGCGATCGTTTATGGTTCTTCGTGGATTATGAGCAGCAACTGCGGAACGATCCGATTCCAGTCATCAACTCGGCGTTGGCGACGACGCCAGCGAACTTAGATTCTTTTTTGCTCGCTAATTTTGGAATTCCGGCTGGGACGACGTTGCCCGCGCCGAACGGACCCTTGCCCGTGCCGGGCAGCGACACCTCGCCTGATCCGACCAATCCCCTGTACCTGCAGCAAGTGTCGAACACTGTGAACGCGCTGAACTCCAATCTGGGCCTCAAAGCGAGAAAGCGCAACGATCTGGTGTTTACGCCCCGGCTGGACTATCAGGCCACTTCCCGCGATGGCTTGTTCCTGACTTTGAATTTGAATCGCTTCAACTCGCCCGGAGGCGTGATCATTGACCCGACCGTGGGTAACTATGGGACGCAGACGCTGGCGAACGCCTACGTGCATACCTTCCAGGCCAGCCTGGGATGGACGCACACGTTCTCCTCAAGACTGCTGAACGAATTTCATGCGAGCACTTCGCAGGACAACGAGATCTCGACGCCGACCGGAGTGGCTGGGAACGCGCCTACCGTCGTACTGGATAGTCCCGCCGCTTTCATTCTGGGCAACGCTCCTTTCTCCGTGGGAGGGGTTTTTGAAAGGCAGTATTCTCTGGCTGACCGGGTGGACTATGTGATCGGAAAGCATACGTTGCAATTGGGGTTCGATTTTAACCGCGCCCGGGATGCGGACACCGACGACGGCGGCGCGGATCCGAACGAGGCTATCGAGTTCGGGTCGCCGCTCGGCCTGTATGAATTTCCGAATCTGGAAGCCTTTGCGCTCGGGGAATACATCAATTTCAGCCAGGCTGCGGGCAACCCGACTTTTTCTTTTGCCGTGCCTTACTATGGATTCTATGTGCAGGATACGTTCCGCGCGTTGCCGCAGTTAACCCTGGAAATGGGTTTGCGCGAGGACTTCCAGGTATATCCGCAGCCGGCGGAAAATCCGGCCTTCCCGCTCACTGGACAGTATCCCAACCAGTTTCTACGCGTGGCGCCGCGCTTCGGATTCGCCTGGCAGCCTGCATCGAAGACTGTGGTGCGCGGGGGATTCGGGGACTTCTATACCAACATGAACGGGCTGAATTACCGCAACGCGGTGATCTCGAACGGGCTGGCGTCGCAGCAGTCGGAGGTAAGTGCCAGTTACACCTCAGGTCCGCCGAACCAACAGTTGCCCACGTTCCCCAATATCCTCCCGGGTAATTCCCCTCTGTTCGGGGCTTCTCCGGACATATCCCTGGTTTCTCCGCAGTTCAGGGTGCCGTATATTTTGCAGGCAAGTTTGCAGATTGAACGCGAGATTTCAGAGAACACAACGTTAAGTATCGGTACCATGTGGAATCATGGGGTGCACCTCCTTTCGGGCAGCGCCTATGATTTGAATCTGATGCCGTTGGCGGGCACGACGACCTACACGGTCTGTCCTCCGGGCACAGCTACGCTGCCCTGTGGCGGTCCGACAATCACCCTGCCGAACATGGACAACGGCTTGCTGACTGAAGGCCGCATCAATCCCAGCCTGGGCCAGATCGACGAATTGGTCAGCCCCGCGCAAAACTATTACAACTCTTTCTTCGCGCAGCTGCAGCGCCGCTTGTCACGAGGCCTTGCGTTGCAATTTTCTTACACGTTTGCTAAGAGCATGATGCTGGATGGGATGGACTTCAACAATCAGTTCGACTTCAGCAATACCCACGCTCCCTCGTTGCTCGACCAGCGGCACCGAATAAGTTTTGCCGCCGTGTACCGGCCTGAGCTGGAAAAGCTGACCAGTTCCGGCGCTGGGCGTGCGGTTCTCTCGGGCTGGACGCTGAGCAGTGTCATGGAGTTCTC
>PLUI01000069.1 GCA_003164855.1 Acidobacteriaceae bacterium | reverse complement strand
CGAGCAGCACCAGCAGCACGGTCCGGGCGCCCGACGTGATCTCGTCACGAAGCAACCTGGTAGCGATCTGAAAGTCCGCTTCCTGCGCATAGGCTTCGGGGTGCTCCTTCTTCATCGCGGCGTAGGCGGAACGCAACTCAGCGCCAGCCTGATCGGGAGCAACTCCGGGAGCGAGACGGCCGAAAAGCTCGGTCATGCGATGGATGCGGCCAGTGACCATGGTTGCGGAAAGATGATGCGGGCTGGTGACGATGTTGGCGATGATTTCGGTATCTTGGGGATAGGGGACGCAAGGCTCGAGGACGCCAATGACTGTCGCAGAGCGATCACCGATGCTACCGAGGCGAACGGTTTTGCCTAGGACGGAAGGATCCTTGTGAAGAGTGGTCGCCCAGAAACGGTAGGTGAGAACGACGACGCCGGCGGCATTGGGACCGTCGTCTTGAGGTCCGATCAGGCGACCGAGCACGGGACGAAGGCCCATCACGTCGAAATACGTGCCGCTGACGACGCCACCTTGAATGGAACGAGGCTCACCGAGGCCGATCATGGTGAAGTCCATGGCGGAGAAATCGCCAAACGCGCTCAAGGTTTTTACGCTCGCGCGCAAATCCTGGATCTCGGGTACGGAAAAGGTAGCGTTTTCGGCGCCGATGCCGGGAGCGCTTTGCCGGATATAGATCAGCCGGTCCTCGCCGCGGTTGACAAGAGGCTTGAGCAGCACTCCGCGCACTAGCGTGAAAATGGCAGCGTTCGCGCCGATGCCGAGCGACAGCGTGAGAACAACGGCAATCGCCAGCCCTGGAGTCCGAATTAACGAGCGAGCTGCAACTCTCAGATCGCGAACGAATGACATGTTCTTACCCTCCCTGCCGGGGTATCAGCATCACACTTGCCAATACTAAGCGTCACATTCTATACGACTTAATATGCGATAAGTTAGTCCGCGCCGTCCGTTTCAGGACACCACTGTTGCAAATCCGGACACTAAAACTGGCACGCGGGATTGCGGATTTTGCAGGAGTTTGCCGGAATCTACCGAGCTATTTCGTTGAAATTCTTCAGAATCATCGCCGGGTTGGCGACTCATCCGTAGGTCCGCGGTTCGAGTCCACGCGCCGCCACCAATTCCATCATCCTGAAACATTTAGCGGCGCTGAGAAAAAATTTGCAGATGTTTCCCGCTGAAAGTTAGGTCGATTCCCAGTACTTTTGGGCGTTACTGAAGTTTCCTATCTACCGCTCAAATCCCTGTCGCTAAACCGGCCGACTGCTTATCCTTGAGAAGGGCCGCCGCACCGCTTGGCGGCAGCTATGGCTGGGTGATCTCTACACAAATGTCTGCCAGTACAAACTCGTGGAGAGCACTGCCGCTCGGGGCCCAGGTCTTGGTGAGTTTGGTGATTGCTGCCGGCACTGCGTGTTTACTGCAGGCCGCCATCCACCAGAACAGCCGAAACATCGCAGAATTCATCTGTTATCTGGGCGTCGCAATTTTGGCTTCACGATTGCGCGTCACCCTGCCTGGAATTACGGGAACGCTTTCGGTGAACTTCCTGTTCATCCTGGTGGGGATTGCCGAACTGGGCTATTCGGAGGCGATGACTCTGGGTGCCGTGGCGATGATAGCTCAGAGTTTATACCCGAACCGGCCAACCGCCATTCAGGTGACGTTCAACGTCTGTGCGGGCTCTCTCTCGACCGCTCTGGCCTATGTTGTCTATCACAATCGGCTGTGCAATGAACTCATCGTCAACCGTCCGCTGATTTTGTGCCTGACCGTTTCGGTTTATTTCATTGTCAACGCGGGAAGCATTGCTGCGGTGATTTCGCTCAGCGAAGGCAAGCCGCTGCGCAGCATTCTGGTGGACTGCTACTTCTGGTCTTTCCCTTACTACCTGGTCGGAGCTGGAATTGCGGCCGCGATTTCGTGGTTCAATCACGCCTTCAACTGGGAAACTTCTCTGCTGTTTGTCCCGGCCATCTATCTCATCTACCGCTCCTACCGGCTGTATCTGGGCAAGCTGGAAGATGAAAAGCGGCACGTGGAAGAAATGGCGAATCTGCATCTGCGAACCATTGAGGCTTTGGCTTTGGCCATTGAAGCCAAGGATCAGACTACGCACGACCATCTGCAGCGGGTGCGTATCTACGCCATCGAAGTAGCCAAGGAACTCGGAATGAAGGGGACTGAGCTGGAAGCCCTGCACGCGGCCGCTTTGCTGCACGACATCGGCAAGTTAGCCGTGCCCGAACACATCATTTCGAAACCCGGCCGGCTCACGCCGGAAGAGTTCGAGAAGATGAAGATTCATACAGTGGTGGGCGCGGAAATTCTGGAGCGCGTCCGTTTTCCCTACCCGGTGGTGCCGATCGTGCGGGCCCATCACGAAAAATGGGATGGATCCGGTTATCCCTACGGATTAAAAAATACGGAAATCCCCATCGGGGCACGGATTCTGTCCGCTGTCGACTATCTGGATGCCCTGGCGTCCGACCGGCAATACCGGCGTGCGATGCCACTCGATGAAGTGATGCAGCGGCTCGCGGCCGAGTCCGGGAAGTCGTTCGATCCGAAGGTAGTAGACGTGCTGAAGAGGCGTTACAAGTCGCTGGAGAATCTGGCGCAGAAGAAATCAGCGGAAGATGGCGGCCCGATACGCTCCGGCGAGATAAAGATTACGCGCGGGCCGGAGCCGGCTGCGGGATTCGAAAGCGCCGGGGTCTCGGATACACCGGGGCGGGAAGCGAATTTTCTTTCGTCGATCGCAGCCGCGCGCCAGGAGGCTCAATCATTGTTTGAGTTGAGCCAGGATCTGGGAGCGTCATTGAGCCTGGGTGAAACTCTTTCTGTTTTCTCGGTAAAACTCAAGCCGATGGTTCCCTATGACGCTATCGCCATTTATATCCGGCGAGGCGATGAGTTGATTCCGGAATATGTGAATGGCGACAACTACCGCCTCTTTGCTTCTTTGCGGATTCCGATGGGCGACGGTCTCTCCGGTTGGGTGGCGCAGAATAAGAAACCGATTGTGAACGGAAATCCGTCGGTGGAACCCGGGTACTTGAACGATCCCGCCAAATTCAGCACGCTGCGTTCAGCCCTGGCGTTGCCGCTCGAGGGAGTAAGCGGCGTAATCGGCGTTCTGGCGCTTTACCGCGCGGAGCGCGATGCGTTCACTTCCGATCATCTGCGAATCCTGCTGGCGGTCACTGGCAAGATGGCACTGGCCATTGAAAACGCCTTGAAGTATGAGCAAGCGGAGAGTTCAGCCACCACGGACTACCTTACCGGCCTGCCCAATGCCCGGTCGCTGTTTCTCCAACTCGATCGCGAACTGGCCCGCTGCAAGCGGGATAAGGTCACGCTCACGCTGATGGTCTGTGATATGAACGGGTTCAAGAAGATCAACGATCGCTTCGGCCATTTGGAGGGAAATCGGGTCTTGCGTCTGTTTGCGCAAGCCTTGAAAGACAGCTGCCGCGAGTACGACTATGTTGCCCGCATGGGCGGAGACGAATTTGTGGTGATCGCCCCAGGGCTGCCCGCTGATGCAGCGGTCAAGAAAATCGAGCAGATTCGGCCTCTGGCGCGGCAGGCAGGGTTCGATGTTTGCGGAGAAGACATGCTCTCGTTAAGTATTGGAGTCGCAGTTTCTCCGGACGATGGCAACGACGCCGAGCAGTTGCTGACTGAGGCGGACCGCCGCATGTACATGGAGAAACAAAAACAGCCTACTAAGAAAGATCAGCGGCTGCACACGCGGATGAAATGCCGGCTGACCATCGAGTTGCATCCCCAAGGAAGCGATGCACCAGTCTTCGGCAATCTGATCGACATCAGCCTGGGAGGCTGCTACGTGGAAACCGCTGCCATCCTCACCCCTGGCTCTAACGTCAAGGTGGTTTTTTCCATGGAAAAGGTTGATTTGAGCGCAGAAGGCAGCGTCGCCAGAATCCATCCGGGATCGGGAGTCGCGGTGCAATTCAAGGAGATGAGCCGCGAGTCGCGCGAAAAAATGTACCGCATTCTGGAGTTCGTTCAGAGCACGACCACCATGTACAACGACCGTTACCTGCAGAATCTTTTCAATCGCTGAGGGTTGACAGGGCGATCATTCTAATGTCCCGCTTAATGTCCCGCCGCGCGCTTGAAGCCCGCTTGCGCAGCCCGTACACTTAATAAATGCACAGCCACGTCCACGGCGGCGGTAGTCCCAAGCGGGTGCTCAAGATCTCGCTGGGCGTGACTCTTGCCTACATCGCGCTGCTGGTGGTGGCCGGCATTCGCGCCCATTCGCTGGCGCTGCTCTCCGAAGCCGGACATAATCTTTCCGATTTCTTAGCGCTGCTGCTGTCCCTGGTCGCAGTCTATTTGCAATCACGCCCTGCCAGTTCCACCAAGACCTATGGCTACCATCGCGCGGGAGTGCTGGCCGCGCTGGTGAATGCTGTGTCGCTGGTCGCGGTTTCCTTCTTTATTTTTTACGAAGCGTTCCGCCGCTTGCAGCATCCGGAGCAGGTACAAGCGTCTGTGATGATGTGGGTCGCAGCCGCTGGCGTAGTGATGAACGGAGTGATCGCGCTGCTGCTTTACCGCTCCGGCAAGAGATCAGGAAGCGATGTCAACATCCGCAGCGCTTTGCTGCATGAAGTCGGGGATACGCTATCTACCGCCGCTGTCATCGCCGGAGGCTGGGCGATTCTGATCACCGGAGATTCCTGGATCGACTCCGCGCTCTCCTGCGGAATTGGCGCTCTGATACTGTGGTCCGGATTTGGCATCGTGCGCGAGACGCTGAACATTTTGCTCGAAGGCACGCCCCGCGGCGTCAGGCTGGAACTGGTCGAAACTGCAATTCGCTCGGTTGAGGGCGTCAACGACGTGCATGATCTGCACTGCTGGAGCATCGGCTCGGAAACTCGTGCGCTCTCCTGTCACATCTCGATTGCGGACATTCCGCCGTCGGTCAGCGAACGCATCCTGCGCGATGTGAAAGAGCGGTTACATCACAGCTTCCGCATCGACCACACCACGATTCAGTTCGAGCATGTGGAGTGCGAAGTAGCGCACGGGTGTGTGATTCCGGTGGGCGAGAGCGAAGAGCATCATCACCATAGCCACTGAGAGAACCAACCTCGTCCTTCTCGATATTACGAGTGACTGTTTTGCTTTTCAAAGATCTCCCTGACCCGCTCAATCGTATCTGCCTCTTCCGGTGTCTTATCCGGACGCAGCCGCACGATCCGCGGAAAGCGTAGCGCGTAACCGCTTTCGTGCCGGTCGGACCGCATCATGTTATTGAACGCGACTTCCAGCACAATCTTTGGCTCGACCGTCCGCCGGAAGCCATGATCCTCAATGGTGTGTTCGAGAAACCATTGCGTCATCTCGGAAATCTCGGCATCGGTCAGTCCAGAATACGCTTTACCAATATTCACCAGCCGGGCGTTATTCGTATTCGTATCCCACACGGCAAACGTGTAATCGCTGAGCACGCGTATGCGCTTGCCGTGACCAAACTCGACGGCAGTTACGACGACGTCGAGCGTAGCCAACTCGCGCTTCATCTTCAGCCATGACTTGCCGCGCTTGCCCGGCGCGTAAGTTGAAGCGAGGTCCTTGATCATCAATCCTTCATTGCCCCGGGCCCGCGCAGCCACAAAAAGGCTTTCTAGTTCTTCCGGTATTCCCGCAAGGAATACCGGGGCACGAATAATTCTGGTTGCTGAAATCTCTTCTTCGCTGTCGAAAGTTAACCTCCCTTGTGTTCCGATTTTCCTCTGCGCCTCTGTGTCTCCGTGGCGGAGGACTTTTCTTTCTCCAGCCAGCAGTTCATCCAGAATCTGCGCCCGCTCCCGCAGCGGACGATCAATCAGCAACTCACCGCCCGCGTACAGCACGTCGAACACAAGGTATGCCACGGGAATTTCCCGCAACATTTTCTCACTCACTTTTTTTCGCCCAAGCCGTTGCTGCAGAACTGAGAACGGGCGCGCCCGGCCAAGTCCCACAGCTTTCATCTCCCCTGCTTCGGATGGGGATTCATCCACAACTCTCTGTGTGCGAGCCAGATCCTGCGGATACTCCCAAGCCACGATCTCACCATCGAGAATCGCATCCTGGGGCAATCCTGCGAGTGCATCAGGCAACTCCGGGAATGATTCTGTGATCTCGTCCCGCGTGCGCGAGAAAAACTTTACCACACCGCCCGAAACATGCGCTTGCGCTCGAATGCCGTCGTACTTATCTTCCACGGCAGCCTCAGCGAAGTAAGTCAGCCCTTCCTCGGCCGACTCGACCGGGCTGGCCAGCATGAATCCCAGGGGATGGAACATCCGCATCTTCGCATTCGCCAGGTTGTGTTCGACGGCAAGCTGGAGAGTCCTCCCGATGTCGCCCAGCAGCATGTTGGCGCGCTGCACGTCCGCGAGGCCGGTACCGTAGGCTTTGGCGATTGCCTCCTCGACCAGACTTTCCTTCAGTCCAATCCGCAAATCGCCAGTCATGATCTTCACGATGTATTTGGCTTCGAGCGGTGTGGCTCGCGCCAGCAAATCGCGAACCAGCGCGGACTTTGCCGCGGGCCCACGCGCTGCTGCGAGCTGCTGGAAGGTGTCAGCAACTTCGAGAATTTTCAGGCCCTGGCCGGATCGGTGTGGAAGAACCTCTTCGGCAACCGCACCCAAATCTCCGTGCTTGCGATAAGCCGCGGTAAGTGCAGATTCATCCTTTTCGGATAGCTCTGCGACCGCGCGCCACAACAGAGAGCCGCCGATCTGCAGCGTCGTCTCCTCCCACGCGGCAAATGCTCTTCCGGAAAAAAACACTGCCGATACCGCGGCTTCGTCCCCGCTGCGTGATTTCAAGTAATCCGCGACAATGGCCGTCTTCTGCAGCTTCTTGGTCGTAGCGGCGATGGCCTCGCAGGTTTGCGCGAATCTAAGCATGTCCTCCCAAAGGATAGCCGAAGGGCCAGGCTTTCTGAGGGGGGCCTGGTGATTGCGGCTTGCCCCCTGTGATAACCTACTTGTTGGCGCTTTTCCTCGGCTGGAGCATCTAAGCATCGTGCAATCTCTGCGTAATCTCGTGCGTTTCCTTGTGGCCGTGCAGCTTCTTCCCGCGCTGGAAAGCGGCGAAGAAACTCTGGTCGGTGGGCAGGCTGTGCTTGAAGGCGTGATGATGCGTTCTCCGCATGCCTGGGCAATTGCCTGCCGTAAACCCTCCGGCGAAGTGGTAACTATGAGCCAGCCGCTCGAGCGCCCTTCGGAGAAACACAAGTGGATGGCTTGGCCCATCGTGCGCGGAGTGATGACGCTTGGTTACGCCATGTCGCTCGGCTACCGTGCATTGCGTTTTTCTGCGAACGTCGCCATCGAAGACATGATGCAGGACGACGCCTCTTCCAAGAACCATGAGACCTCGGCCGTCCCGTCGGTGCGGAGCGAGGCGGAACCCTCCCCGGCGAAATCCTCCACCACCGAGACGCGAGAAAAAGCAGCGTCTATCAGCGGATGGCTCGCCGCGGGCAATGTCATCATTTCCCTGGCATTCTTCATCTTCATGTACAAGTATCTGCCGCTGCTGGCGGCGACGGAGCTCAAGAAGGTTAATCCCGCTTTCGGCGGGCAGATCGTTTTCAACCTGATCGATGGCGCAGTGCGGTTGATTTTATTTCTGCTGTTCATCTGGGGAGTTTCGCTGTTCCCGGACATCCGGCGGGTGTATGAATACCACGGTGCTGAGCACAAAACTGTATTCGCGTTTGAGAACGGGGATCCGCTTGAAACCGCGGCGGTGCAGAAGTATTCGACGTTCCATCCCCGCTGCGGCACCAGCTTTCTGATGACCGTGATGTTGATCTCGATCGGCTTCTACATGCTGATTCCGTTCACGACTTTCTGGGCACGATTCGCGTCGCGCATTGTGCTGCTGCCGGTCATCGCCGGGGTCTCGTATGAAATCATTCGCTTCGCCGCCAAACATCGTGGCTCTCTCTTCGCCCTAATGACCGCTCCCGGCTTGTGGCTGCAGCGCATCACCACGCAGCCTCCGTCGGACGAGCAGGCGCAATGCGCCATCGTTGCGCTCGATCATGCCATGGCTCTGGAAAAACAGAATGGCGGCGAACTGGTGATTGCCTAGGGGGCTCCCCCCGGACGAGTTTCCCGTTTCCCGTTTCCCATTTCTCAGTTCTCGGCGAAACCCATAGAATAAAGTTTCGTTCTTCCGTCGCCGGTGCTCGGGGAACTGCGACCGGGAACGAGAAATCGAAATCAGTAAATGAGAACTGAGAACCGAAAACTGAGAACTGATGTTTGAACGCTTAAACCAAATCGAAGCCCGTTACGAAGAGCTGACCAGCGCCCTGGCCTCGCCGGATATCGTCAACGACTCGGCGAAATACCAGAAGACCGCCAAGGCGCACAGCGAAATCGCGCCCATCGTTGAGAAGTATCGGGAATACAAAGACCTCACGCGCGGCATCGCGGAGAGTAAAGCTATGCTCGCCGAGGAAAAAGATCCCGAGATGCGGGCGTATGCGCAGGAGGAACTCAACAAGCTCGAGCCGCGAGTGGCCGCAATCGAAGAAGAGCTGAAAGTCTTACTGCTGCCGAAAGATCCCAACGACGATAAAAATATTATTCTGGAGATCCGCGCCGGAACTGGAGGAGATGAGGCGACTCTCTTCGCCGCGGAAATCTTCCGCATGTACACGCGCTTCGCCGAAATGCAGCGTTGGAAAGTGGAGATCCTTTCGTCCTCAGAGTCATCGGCCGGAGGATTGAAGGAAGTCATCGCTATCATCGAAGGCAATCGAGTTTTTTCCCAGTTGAAGTATGAAAGCGGCGTGCACCGCGTGCAGCGTGTTCCCGCAACGGAGCAGCAGGGACGCGTTCACACCTCCGCCGTTACGGTCGCCGTGCTGCCCGAAGCTGAAGATGTGGACATCAAGATCGAAGCCAAAGACCTGCGGATCGACACTTTCTGCTCATCCGGCCCAGGCGGGCAGTCGGTGAATACGACTTACTCCGCGGTGCGCATCACGCACATTCCAACCAACACCGTGGTGAGCTGCCAGGATGAGAAGTCACAAATCAAGAATCGCGAAAAAGGCATGCGCGTGCTGCGCTCGCGGCTTTATGAAATCGAAATGGAAAAACAGCAGCAGGCGCTGGCCAAAGAGCGCAAGGCAATGGTTGGCTCTGGCGACCGCAGCGAGAAGATCCGCACCTATAATTTTCCGCAGAACCGGCTTACCGACCATCGTATCGGATTCACCATCCACCAACTTGAAGCTGTGATGGATGGCAAATTGCAGCCGCTCATTGAAGCGTTAACTTCGCACTATCAGGCGGAGAAGCTAAAACAAGAGACCGCCAGCGTGGTGTAAAAGTGCGTTCTCCTCTCAGGGAGTGCTTTGCTGCGCGCATAAACAGCTGCCGAGCGAGCAACCGGTTGGAGAGATTCCGCACCTAAGGTGCACTATGTCGAACGGGAAATCTCGCTCTTTGCTGGCGCTGGCTGGCTTCGGACTGGCCACAGCCGGCGCCGCCTGGTACGGTTCGCGTTACAGCCGCAACGAAAGCCGTGACACCTGGCGCCGCCATCTCGACAAGCCGAGTTTCATGCCGCCGGATAATGTTTTCCCAATTGTGGAGACATCGCTTTACGCGATGATCGCGTGGTCAGGATGGCGGATATGGAGCGCCGCGCCGTCTCGCGAACGCAAACACGCGTTACGCCTATGGATTTCGCAACTCGGCGCCAATGCGAAATGGTCGAAACTATTCTTCGGCCAGCATCGTCCAGGGCTCGCGCTGGCCGACGTGATTGCCCTCGAGGGGATGATTTTTTCCTACATTATGGCAGCTCGAAAGGTCGATCGCGCAGCCGCCCACGCGTTTATCCCCTATGCCGCCTGGGTCGCATTCACCGCCGTGCTCAATTCGGAAATTATCAGACTCAATCCTCGCCAGACGTAACGCGCGACGTAAGTGCCCACGGTCTGGGTTTTTATCCGCGCCCCGGTGCTCTGTGGTGAAATGGACGGGTGCAACTGAAACAGGCGCTCACTGAGGCGGTCGCTCGACTCACCGCGAATAATGTTCCTTCTCCGCGCATGAATGCGGAACTTCTATTGATGTTCACGTTGGACTGCGACCGTGCTTACCTGTATGCGCACCCGGAGCGCGATCTGACTGCCGATGAAACTTCCCGCTACCAGAGCGCGCTTGCGGAGCGACTCCGCGGTGTGCCCGCACAATATATCACCGGTCATCAGGAATTCTGGGGCATGGACCTGATCGTCACGCCCGCCGTGCTGATTCCACGTCCGGAGACCGAGCACGTAATCGAGACAGTTTTGGAACTCGCCGACGAGGAGAAGCGGGCCGAGCAAGAATGCCCGCCCAACATCCTCCGCATCGTCGATGTCGGCACCGGCTCCGGCTGCATTGCGCTGGCGCTCGCCGGAGAATTGCCCCAGGCGGAAATCCACGCGATCGACGTCTCCACCAAGGCTCTCGAACTCGCGCGCGTCAACGCTGTGCGCCATCAACTGGAAGGGCGCATTCGTTTCCACGAAGCGGACCTGCTCACAGGATTCGAAGAGAATTCTTTTGACTTCATCGTGTCCAATCCTCCGTACGTCGGCGAGTCGGAAGAAGATGAAGTCCAACTCGAAGTGCGCAAATTCGAGCCGCGTAGTGCAGTCTTTGCCGGACCCACCGGATTAGAAATTATCGCCCGGCTGATCCCGCAAGCCAGCACCGCCCTGCGGCCCGGAGGCTGGCTGGTGATGGAAATCAGCGGAACGATCGTGGAGGGTGCCAAGCAGCTCTTGAAAGGGTGGGAGGAGCTACGCATCATCGATGATCTTCAGGAGATCCCGCGGGTCATCGCGGCACGAAAAATCTCTCCGGGGATGCCTTCTTATCGCGGCACTGCGGCAGGCTGAATCTCGTCCACATCCACAATGTTCGTTGGATATTTACCGGTATAGCAAGCGGAGCAATACGAAGTTTTCTCGCCATCGCCGCAAGCCTTCTTGAGCCCTTCCAGCGAGAGGTAAGCGAGTGAATCGACGCGGATGTATTCGCGAATTTCCTCGATGGATTTGTTGGCGGCGATCAGTTGATTTTTCGAAGGCGTGTCCACGCCGTAGTAGCAGGGTGAAATCGTCGGAGGACATGAAATCCGCATGTGAACTTCTTTCGCTCCCGCGCTGCGGATCATGCGAACGATCTTACGGCTGGTGGTGCCGCGCACGATCGAATCGTCGATCAGCACCACGCGCTTCCCCTCCAAAAGTGATTGCACAGGATTCAGCTTCAGCTTGACACCGAAGTCCCGCACGCTCTGGCTCGGTTCAATAAACGTGCGCCCCACGTAGTGATTACGGATCAGACCAAAGCGAAATGGGATGCCGCTTTCGGCGGCGTAGCCCACGGCGGCGGTAACGCCCGAATCCGGCACCGGGACCACGAGATCGGCTTCCACAGGCGCTTCGCGCGCCAACTGTCTTCCCAGTTCTTCGCGGCTGGTCTGCACAGCGCGACCGAACACCACGCTGTCAGGGCGCGAAAAGTAAACATGCTCGAAAATGCAACTCGACTGGGGTGCGGCGGTGGAATAAAAACGCGAGCTGATTCCTTCCGGGCCAACGACGATCAATTCTCCAGGCTTCACGTCGCGCTCGTAAGTGGCTCCGATAAGGTCAAACGCGCAAGTCTCCGAGGCGAAAACAATGGTGTCGCGTTTCTGGCCCTCCAGCGCGGGAATGCGTCCCATGGCCAGGGGCCGGAAGCCGCGCGGATCGCGCGCCGCGATGATTCGGTCAGGACTCATCACCACCAGCGAAAACGCACCTTCGACTCGCCGCAACGCGTCCGCAATGGCTTCCGGCAGAGTATGTTCGCGCGAGAGCGCGATCAGGTGGACGATCACTTCAGTATCGCTATTCGTCTGAAAAATCGAACCCTGGCGCTCCAACCGACCGCGGACTTCCACCGCATTCACGAGATTGCCGTTGTGCGCGACTGCGATCGAGCCTTTATTCGACTGCACCAGAATCGGCTGAGCATTCAGCAGCGCTGAGTCGCCCGCGGTCGAATAACGCGTATGTCCAATGGCGAGCGTACCGCGTATCTTCGAAAGTACATCTTCCGTGAAGATGTCGGCCACCAGGCCCATGGCTTTGTGCACGCGAGAAGTGAGGCCGTCGGAAGTGACAATGCCGGCGGACTCCTGGCCGCGATGCTGAAGAGCGTGCAATCCCAGATAAGCAAGCTTCTCCGCCTCGGGATGAGCGAAGATCGCTACAACGCCGCACTCGTCATGGAATTTATCGGAAATCTGCATTTAGCAATTGGCCTTTAGCTCTCGCCCACAAAATGTACTCAGTCCGCCGCCACAAGTTCCGGATCCGCATGCAGCACTGATTCCAAAGCGGCTTCGTATGCCCCGCTTAACTCAGAAACTGGCGCCGAAACCAACAACGTATCATCTAGCAGGAGTTCCAGACGCTCGGGAATCGTTTCTCCCAGCACAACCGCATCGATCCCACAATTCTCCGCCACTTGTTGGATTCGCGAAACGTTAGCCGGATCGCAGGAGAGAACGATGCGGCTCGCGTCCTCTCCAAACAGAACAAACTGCGCCGGAAGCTCGCCAGACAAGAGATTCACGCGCGCACCTACCCCGCTGGGGAACGTCTTTTCCGCCAACGCCACGGCCAAGCCGCCATCACTGCAGTCATGCACGGACTCCACCAAGCTCCGCTGAATCAATTCGACGACTGCCTTCTGCAGCGCAGCTTCCTTTTCCAAATCAAGTTCCGGAGGATATCCCCACAGCGCGCCCAGAATTTCTTTGGCGTATTCCGAGGACCCGAACTCACTCTCCACATCGGTGATATCGGCTGCTTCGCCCGCACGCAATAGCACGATCGTGCGGCCAGTGGTGGCGAAATGCATCTTCGCGGTTTTGTGTACGTCTTCGAGAATTCCCACAACTCCCAGGACGGGCGTGGGATAGATGCCTTCGCCGAGCGTCTCGTTGTAGAAGCTGACGTTGCCGCCGGTGATGGGAATCTCAAGCTCCTCGCAGGCTTTGGTGATGCCGTCGATGGTTTGTGAGAACTGCCACATGATGTGCGGCTTCTCGGGATTGCCGAAATTCAGACAATTGGTTGCGCCCACGGGAGTCGCGCCTGAACACGCTACCTTGCGCGCGGCCTCGGCCACGGCGTGCATCGCGCCGAGGCGCGGATCGAGATAGCACCAGCGTCCGTTGCCATCCAGAGCCATCGCCAGTCCGCGTTGCGAACCCTTGATGCGAATCACACCTGCATCACCCGCGCCCGGCGCTTCAACGGTGTTGGTCTGCACCATATGATCGTATTGTTGCCAAACCCAGCGCTTGCCGCAAATGTTCGGGCTGGCGAGAAGTTGATTCAGGCATCGCGTGAAATCAACGCCCTCGTTGAGCTTAATGTGCTCCGGCATCTCGCGGGGCACAGGTGGCTCCCAGCGGGCGAGCGGACGCTTATACACGGGGGCATCGTCAGTCAGCGCCTGATTCGGAATCTCCGCGACAACTTCGCCGTGATGGAGAACACGCAATTGATTGCCCGCGGTGACCTTGCCGACTTCAACAGCATCGAGTCCCCACTTTTCAAAAACGCGGAAGACTTCCTGCTCGCGTCCTTTTTGCGCGACCAGCAACATGCGCTCCTGCGACTCGCTCAGCATGATCTCGTACGGAGTCATGCCGGTCTCCCGCTGTGGCACGCGGTCGAGTTCAATCTCAATGCCCACGCCGCCACGCCCGCCCATCTCGCAGGTTGAGCAGGTAAGCCCGGCCGCGCCCATATCCTGAATGCCGACGATCGCCCCGGTCTGCATAGCTTCCAGACAAGCTTCGAGCAGCAACTTCTCAAGGAACGGATCTCCGACCTGTACATTGGGGCGTTTGGCTTCCGAGGCCTCGCTGAATTCCTCGCTGGCCATGGTCGCGCCGTGAATGCCGTCGCGTCCGGTCTTGGCGCCGACGTAGATCACCGGATTGCCTTCGCCCGCGGCCCGAGCATAGAAAATTTCATCTTTGCGGACCAGGCCCATGGCAAAAGCGTTCACCAGCGGGTTGCCAGAGTAGCACGGCTCGAACTTGGTCTCGCCGCCGAGGTTAGGCACGCCGAAGCAGTTGCCGTAGGACGCGACGCCGCTGACCACGCCTTCCAGGATGGAGTGGTTACGATGGATATCTTTCTGAGGTCCCTGCGCGCGCGAGTCGCGCGCGCCCACAGGAGCAGAGACAGGCCCAAACCTCAGCGAGTCCATCACTGCTACCGGTCTCGCACCCATGGTGAAAATGTCGCGCAGGATGCCGCCGACGCCAGTGGTTGCGCCTTGAAACGGTTCGATGAACGACGGGTGATTGTGCGACTCGATTTTGAAAGCGCAGGCCCAGCCGTCGCCGATGTCGATGATGCCGGCATTTTCCCCCGGCCCTTGCAGGACGCGCGTGCTGCGCGTGGGCAAACGCTTCAAGTGGACGCGCGACGATTTGTAGGAACAGTGCTCGCTCCACATCACNNTAGGAGCAGTGCTCGCTCCACATCACGCTGAAGACACCAAGCTCCGTCAGCGATGGCTCGCGCGCCCCAAGCAGTTGCTTGATCTTTTCGTACTCTTCGGGAGTGAGGCCGTGCTGCCGGAGGATCTCCGGAGAAAAAACAGAAGTTATGGAAGTGGCCATGGGGAAGCTCTATTGTCGCATTTAGCGGGACGGCTGGGTAGGGCCGCGATCGAGGAAATTTTCCGGTAAGATTCCAGCTGGATGAAATCCATCATTGTAGGAACGGCGGGGCACATCGATCATGGTAAAACCGCGCTGGTAAAGGCTTTAACCGGGATTGATGCGGACAGGCTGGAGGAAGAGAAGCGGCGCGGCATCACCATTGATCTCGGCTTCGCACACATGGACTTGCCCGCCGCCAACGGGGAAACGCTGCGCTTAGGCTTTGTCGACGTTCCCGGGCACGAGCGCTTTGTGCGCAACATGCTGGCGGGCGTGGGCGGGATCGATCTGGTTCTGCTGGTGATTGCGGCGGATGAGGGGATCAAGCCGCAGACGCGGGAGCATTTCGACATCCTGCAATTGCTGGGAGTGCGGCGCGGAATTGCGGTGCTGACAAAATCCGACGCGGTGGATGCGGAGACGCTCGACGTGGTGCGACTGGAGGTGGAAGAGTTTCTGCGCGGAACGTTCCTGAATAACCCAAAATCGATCATCGCAGTGAGTTCCATGACGGGCGCGGGACTGGACGAACTGAAGCGAGCGATGGTCGCGGCGGCGGCCGAAGTGCAACCGCGGGACTCGCACGCGATCGCTCGCTTGCCAATCGACCGCGTCTTCACCATGAAAGGCTTCGGGACGGTAGTAACGGGGACATTGGTGGCGGGAACAATTCGCCGCGAGGACGAACTGGAAGTGTTCCCGACAGGGCGGCGGGTGCGGGTCCGGGGGGTGCAAGTGCATGGCGAGACGTCGGAGGCTGCAACCGCGGGACAGCGAACGGCGCTGAACTTGGCGGGCGCCAGCACGGAGGATTTGACGCGGGGCATGACACTGGTTCGTCCGGCAACTTTTGAGAAGACGCGGCGGGCGGATGTTTTGTTGCGGCTCCTAGCTTCTGCGACGCGCCCGTTAAAAGATCGCTCGCGGGTGCATCTTCACGCGTACACCATGGAGACCGTTGCGGAGATTGTTCTCTTCGAGGGGAAGGAACAAAATCCCGCAAAAGACGCAACGAAGGAGCACGCGCAAGTTCTACCGGGGCACGAGGCATTTGCGCGGATCAGGTTGCCGGAGGCCGCGCTCCTTCTGCCAGGAGATCGGTTCATTCTGCGGCAATTTTCGCCGGTGGTGACTATTGGCGGCGGGATTGTTTTAGACGCGGCGCCTGTTTCGCGGATGCCGAAGCTTGGGGACTTCCTGAGAATCTTATCCAGCGGCGATGCCAAAGCGATTCTAAAAGCTAGAATCGCACGAACGCAGCAGAAGGGAATTTCCATGTCTCGCATGGTTGCCGAAACTGGTTGGACAAAAACTCTGCTCGAAAAGCACCTGGCTTCGATGTCAGACACGGGTGAGGTGGTACGCGCCGGGGAGATGCACCTGCATCAGGCTGCGCTGGAAGTCTTGAAGCTCCACGTGGTCAGTGTGATCGCGGGTTTTCATAAAAAGAATCCTCTGACTGGTGGAATCAGCAAAGAAGAATTGCGGACCTTGGTGGACACGTCCCCGGGGGTTTTTGACGCGGCCGCGGCCCTGCTGGTGCGGGATAAGAAGATGGAAGTTGTAAACGATGTTGTACGGCTGCCGGGCCACGGCGTGGTGATGAAGGATGAGGAGTCCGAATCGAAAAAGAAGATCGAGGAGGCATTTGCCTCGGCGGGACTGAAAGTGCCGGCGCTACAGGAGGTAATCGCAGGGCTGAAGATCGATAAGATGCGGGGGCAGAAAATTGTTACGTTGCTCTTGCGGGACAAGGTACTGGTCAAAGTTTCAGAAGACCTGGTTTTTCATCGCGGCGCGCTGGAAGAATTGCGGCGGCGGTTGGCAGCGTACAAAGCAAAATCAGAAACCATCGACGTTGCCAAATTTAAGGAACTGACCGGAGTGAGCCGCAAGTATGCCATTCCGTTGCTGGAATATCTGGATCGCGAGCGAATAACCCGCCGGGTGGGAGATGCGCGGCAAATTCTGTAAACCTTGAGCCATTTGGCGATCTGTAATTGGGGTGATTGAGCGACCCGGTCAAGAATCTTCGCGGCCGCTCCAATTGCTTAATGGCTCAATGCCCTAGATTTTTTCTTCCGGAAATTCCAGTTCCAATCCCAGCGGATCGGTTAAGCGATTGGTGAGGTTGGCGAGGCCCGCCAGCATGTGAATATCGACTATCTCCGCATCGGAAAAATATTTCTTCAGCTCGCCGAAATCCGCCTCCGCGATTTCGTGGGGTGCACGCGTTAGCCTCTCGACGTAGGTCAGCGCGGCCCGTTCCTTTTCACTATCGTGCGAGTAGTTTCCAGCCTTGAGCGCCGCCCAGTCGGAGGCGGTAAGGCCGGCACGCTTCGACGATGCGATGTGGTGCTGGATGCAATAGCGACATCCGTTGATGAAGGAGACGTGCAGGTAGATCAGTTCGTATAACTTGCGATCAAGGGAGCGCCCGACGCTGGCGTAGAAACTGAGAAAATTCTTAAGCATCTCAGGGCGATGGGCAAGTGCCTTCTGCACATTGCCGGGCTTGCCGCGAAGCGTGGTCTCGTAAATCTCGCGCACTTCCGGAGACGCAGTTTCCGGGGCGATCAGGCTGATGCGTGCCATCGAAATCCTCCAGGATCAAACTGGCTTCACTCATGATAGATGAATTTTGGATGACTTGAGTAAATCGCTCCAACGCAATTTCCCGCCGCACTCATCAGCCGCTCGTATTTCCAAACTGCAGTGCCATCCTTCCTTCCTGATACGATCAATCACGCGGAGCACGACTTTATGAAAGCGCAGAGCGGGACAAAAGCGCTGGCCGAAAACCTAAGATTATTCCGAGGCAAAGAAGCCTGGGCGGAGTGGCTGGAAAAGAATTATCACCGCTCGGAAGGCTTGTGGTTGCGGCTGGCGAAAAAGGGATCACGCCTGAAGTCGATTTCATACGGCGAAGCACTGGAGATTGCCCTTTGCTACGGATGGATCGATGGCCAGAAAAAGGCGGAAAGCGACCAAGCGTGGCTACAAAGGTTTCTTCCCCGATCTGGAAAAAGCATTTGGTCGAAGATTAATCGGCAAAAAGCACCTTTGTTGATCGCGCAGGGCAGAATGAAGGCCGCGGGGGTGGAAGCAATCAACGCTGCCAGGAAAAATGGGAACTGGGAATCGGCCTACGATTCGCCCAGAAGGGCCGAAGTGCCGGAGGATCTGCAGGCGGCGTTGGACGCGAATCCAGCGGCGCGAGAGTTTTTCTTGTCGCTGGACAGAGCAAACCGCTACGCGGTGCTGTTTCGAATCCAGACGGCTAAAAAGGTCGCCACTCGGGCCGCAAAGATTCGCCAGTTCGTAGAAATGCTCGAAAGAAACGAGAGGATTCACGAGCCTCGTAAAGCGCGTCTGTCTCCGGAATAAAGCGAACAACAATGCCCAGCGTCAAAATCATCGGAGCCGGACTCGCGGGATCGGAAGCGGCGTGGCAGTGTGCGCGGCGGGGTGTGGAAGTGGAACTATTTGAGATGCGGCCGGTGCGGTCGACTCCGGCACACCAGACTGCGGATTTTGCGGAACTCGTGTGTTCGAACTCGTTGAAATCGGACTCCGAGAATACGGCTCCATGGCTGCTGAAAGAAGAGATGAGGCGAGCCGGGTCGCTGCTGTTGGAAATGGCGCGGGAGTGCGCCGTTCCGGCGGGGCACGCGCTGGCGGTGGATCGAGTGCGGTTTGCCGCCAGAGTAACAGAAGTGGTTTCGTCCGAGGCGCGAATCACGGTGCGGCGGGAAGAAGTGACGCGGATTGAAGAACACGAGGTAACCGTCATTGCTACAGGACCGTTAACGTCGGAAGCGCTGGCTGCCGAGATTGCGCGGTTGAGCGTATTCGAAGAGGAATCAACACCTGAGCAGGCGAGTCGCCCGCTCCCGCACGAACACGGTCCAGACTCGCCGCGCGAGCCCCACTTATATTTTTACGATTCGATCAGTCCGATCGTGGAGGCGGACTCGATTGACATGTCGCGGGTGTACATGGCGGCGCGCTATGACAAAGGATCAGCGGACTATATCAATTGCCCCATGTCGCGGGAAGAATACGATCAGTTCTACGATGCGCTGCTGGCCGCGCAGTCGGTAGAGGAGCGCGATTGGGAGAAGCTAAATTATTTTGAAAGCTGTTTGCCGATTGAAGAGATTGCGCGCCGCGGGCGGGATACACTGCGCTTCGGCCCCATGAAGCCGGTGGGGCTAAAGGATCCGCGCACCGGCAGAATGCCTTATGCAGTGGTGCAATTGCGGCAGGAAAATCTGCGGGCGGATTCCTACAACCTAGTGGGATTTCAGAATCATCTGAAGTTCGGAGAACAGGCGCGCGTGCTGCGCATGATTCCGGGCCTGGCAAATGCGCGGTTTCTGCGCTACGGCCAGATTCATCGTAATACCTACATCAACAGTCCGACGCTGTTGCGCGAGACGCTGCAGATGCAGGCTCATCCGCGAGTTTTATTCGCCGGGCAGATTTGCGGGGTGGAAGGCTATGTGGAGTCGATCGCAACCGGGCTGATGGCGGGAATGGTCGCCGCGACCCTGGTGCACGGAGCCGAGCCGGTGCCGCCGCCGCGAGCCTCAGCGTTCGGATCGCTGACGCATTACGTAACTCATGCGGATGCGAAGAACTTCCAGCCGGCGAACATCACTTTTGATCTCCTGCCTGCTCTGGAGAAAAAGATTCGCGACCGCAAAGAGCGCCACCGAGTGCAGTGCGAGTTGGCGCTGAACGAATTTGATAAGTGGATGGAGCTGGTCGGAGCAACGGTAACGAGAACTTGAATCGCAGAGTCAGCAGAGAGCAACAGACGAGAGCATGGAGAAATGGGCAGTTTCCAACTAGTTGAGCGCATCTCGCTGACATAGATTATTCGGCCTTTGGGGCCACTTTTCCTGCAACAATACGCTTCTTCGGTACGTATCCATATATTGAGCGGGCGCGGCAAGCTTACTTTGACCGTGGAGCCGCGTCCAATCAAAGAAGCGTAATGACCCTGCGGGATCTCATTGTCGACGTGGTGCGCACCTTGTGGGCCCACAAACTGCGAGCGTTCCTCACCATGTTCGGGATCGCCTGGGGGATCGTATCGATCGTGCTGATGGTGGCGGCTGGCGAAGGGCTGCGCAAGGGACAGGAAGAGCAATCCAGGACGCTGGGCAAGGACGTAATGATCGTCTTCCATGGCCGCACCAGCCTGCAGGCGGGCGGAACGCATGCGGGGCGGCTGATCCATTGGGAAGATGAGGATGTGCCAGTGGTGCAGGCGGAGGCGATGGATTGCGAATATGCCATCCCCGAACTGGAGCAGGGGACCGTTCTAACCCACAGCAACTTCAACAATGCGTCGTTCACAGTAACCGGATCGTATCCGCAGTTTAGTTCGATTCGTAGTCTTAACGTGGGATGGGGCCGTTTCTATGACTGGAGCGACATGCGCGAGGCGAGGCGCGTGGCATTCCTGGGATCGGACGCCGCGAAGCAATTATTCCCCGGACGCAACCCGGTGGGCGAAAACGTTTATCTGAATGATTTCCCTTTCGTCGTGATTGGCGTTATGGAAAAAAAGAAGCAAGACTCCAGCTATGACGGTTGGGACGTCAACAAAGTTTTCATTCCGTTCTCCGCAATGCGGCGTGACTTTCCCGACAAGCCGCCGGGGACGCCCACTACTTTTGATCAATTGCTGGTTACGCCGAAATCGGTGGAACAGCACGAAGCTTGCAAACACGAAGTAAGGGTCGCCCTGGCGCGCATGCATCGCTACGATCCGAACGATAAGGAAGCCTGCCCCATCTGGGATACGGTGCAGGAGGCCAAAGCATTCCGGCAGATGACCGACGGCATGAAATATTTTCTGGGCGCGGTCGGAATTGTAACGCTGTTGCTTGGCGGCCTTGGCGTGATGAATGTGATGCTGGTTGCGGTGCGCGAGCGGACGCGCGAAATCGGAGTGCGGAAGGCAATTGGCGCGCCAGCAGGCACGATCCTGCGGCAGTTCTTTGTTGAAGCTGTGATTATCGCCTTACTGAGCGGGGCGATCGGCCTGGGAGTGGCGTTCGGATTCTGCGCTCTGGTGAACTTGTTGCCCATGCCGGATTTTTTTGCGGGCCTGATTCCGGACTGGACTTCCGGCCTTGTCGCCGCTGGTCTGCTGGGCGCCATTGCCGTAGGTGCTGCGTTGTATCCGGCGCGCAGAGCGGCGTCGATCGATCCCATTGAGGCGTTGCGCTATGAGGCCGGCGGATAGCGGATGCTCATCGAAATTATTCTCGAAGCCTGGATCGCTCTGAAGCGAAACCTGACGCGCAGCTTCCTCACCATGCTGGGAATCGTCTGGGGCATAGCCACGGTTACGCTGCTGATCGCCTACGGCAGCAGTTTTCGCGGAGTCCTGGTGCATGGGTTCGACGCGTTCGGAAAGAGCGTGGTGATTTGCTGGCCGCAGCAGACCAGCGAGCAACCCGGCGGCCAGCGCGCCGGGAAAAAAGTTGTCGTCGAACAAGCCGATGTAGACATGGTGAAAGCCACGGCGCCGTTGGTTAAGCATGTGTGCCGCGAAACCGTGAACCGGCCAGGAATTTCCTACGGCGACCGCATGGTGGGTACGGCGGCGGTTCGAGGGGTTTGTCCGGAGTACGGCGAGATGCGCAACGAAGTTCCTTCCGAGGGGCGCTGGATCGATGCGGGCGACGAACTGGAGCGGCGGCGCGTGATTTTTCTCGGCGGACGCATCAAGGAACAACTCTTCAGCGGACGGCCAGCCGTGGGCGAGACAGTGGAAGTTGGGGGAGTGCGCTTCACCGTGGTTGGAGTGATGGCGCGCAAGATTCAGCTCAGCAACTATTTCAGCAGTGACGATGATTCGGCGTGGATTCCATACTCCACCGCCGGGGATCTATGGAACACTCGCTACGCAGCTGTCCTCTTGTTTGAACCGCTCGCGCCGCAGTTTGAGAAGAAAGCGATGGCGCAAGTACTAGCCGCCGTCGCGACGCGGCAGAATTTTTCTCCTACTGATCCGAAAGCTTTTCAGATGTTCGGGCGGGATGAATTCCGTCCCGTGATCGACGCGCTGACGATCGGGCTGCAGGTGCTTCTCGCATTTGTCGGGACGCTGACCCTCGGCATCGGCGGCGTGGGCGTGATGAATATCATGCTGGTTTCGGTGACGGAGCGCACGCGGGAGATCGGCGNNGGTGGCGCTATCGGCGTGTTACTTTCCTATTTCATTGCCTGGGCCGTGGGAACGCTACCCATGATGGGACCTTTGTTCGAAGACGACTCCGGGCAGGGTGATATTCACCTGCGAATTTCACTCATGACCGTTGTGCTTTCGAGCGTAGTATTGCTGGTTGTTGGCGTGATCAGCGGGCTGGTTCCTGCCTTTCGGGCGTCAAAGTTGGACCCAGTAGAGGCGCTGAGGTATGAGTGAAATCAGATCCGCGAGCCAGGTCAAGTAAAGTTCCCCGACCCTCCCAGCTTGTCTCACCGAACAACGAATCCCGTTTCCTGCTTCCATCCAAATTTCAGGTCGACCTGAGTAATTTAAGAGTGTGATACAACCACGTTACGAACGGGGCCATGCTTCGAAACAATTTCAAGAACAGGAAGGTCCGAATGAATCTTCGCTGCAAATATTCTCCGCTCATCCCTGGACTGGTTGCCATCGCCCTGGCTCTTTTTCTTCTTCCGCGCTTCAGCGCTCAAAGTGATGCGGCTCAAGAGGCTGCCGGCAACTATGTGCGCGAGGAAATGCAGCGCCAGCACATCCCCGGCCTCGCGCTGCTGGTGTCGCAGGGCGGGAAGATCGTGCGGGCAGAGGGTTTCGGGCTGGCCAACGTTGAACTGCAAGTGCCGGTGAAACCTGAGACCGTGTTCCAGTCGGGATCCGTCGGCAAGCAGTTCACGGCCACGGCCGTCATGATGCTGGTCGAGGAGGGCAAGGTCGGCCTCGACGATCCGCTCACGAACTTTTTCCCGGATGCTCCCGCCACATGGAAAGAAGTGACGGTGCGCGAGTTGCTAAGCCACACCGGCGGCTTCGGCGACTATCCCGAGAAATTCGATTTCCGCAAAGATTGGACGGAAAATGAACTGCTGAAGCTGGTTGAAGGCATCCCGCTGGCTTATCCCCCCGGAACGAAGTGGGAGTACAGCAATCTAGGGTTTCTGACGCTGGGAATTTTGATCCACCGCGTCACCGGCGAATTCTACGGAGACTTTCTGCAACAACGCATTTTTCAACCCCTCGGCATGCAGACGACGCGCATCATCAGCGAAGCTGATATTGTGCCCAATCGCGCCGCCGGCTATCGGCTGGTTAAAGGCGAACTGAAAAATCAGGAATGGGTCGCCCCCATGGTCAACACCACGGCCGATGGCAGCTTGTATTTTTCCATTCTCGACTTGGCGAAATGGGATGCGGCGTTGTACACCGAGAAACTGCTCAAGCGCTCGAGCCTCGACCAGATGTGGACGCCCGCAAAGTTGAAGAACGGCCAACCAAATAAGGACGGCTACGGCTTTGGCTGGGTGACTGGCCAGCGCCACGGACATCGCGTCATCAGCCACGACGGCGCCTGGCAAGGGTTCAAAACTGCCGTCGCGCGCTACATCGATGATCAGTTGACGGTGGTCGTGCTGACGAATCTGGCGGAGGCCAAACCCGGCGAGATCGCCCAGCACGTTGTGGATATATACCTGTCGGATGCAAAAAGCGCAGCAGGAAAGCACTGATGCAGTTTCAACGCGGCTCGACTTGCATGATCATTCCATATTTCGGCCGGAGAGTGATGAGCGGCTGCGGCTCAACGCGGTGACCGGGGACGAGTTGCAGTTTCCATTTCTGCGCCAGCGTAGCCAGAATCAGAACGCCTTCCATCCAGGCAAATGATTCTCCAATGCACTGCCGCGCACCCGCGCCAAACGGGAAGTAAGTAAATCTCGCGCGCTGGGCCTTGCCTTCTGTCGAGAATCGATCTGGATCGAAGCGCAGAGGATCGGGAAAATATCTGGGATCGCGGTGGGTGACGAACTGGCTGATGAGCACGGTGGTTCGCCCGGGAAGAAAATAGTCGCCAAGCGAGAAGTCGTTGCGCGCATAGCGGCCCATGGCCCACGCCGGCGGATAAAGCCGCAGCGACTCTGCCAGCACCATCTCGGTATAGCGCAGACGAGGGACATCTTCGAAGCCGGGAAGCCTGCCTTTCTGTACTTCGTCGATCTCCTTGTGAAGCTTAACCACGCAGGCAGGATTTTCGGATAGCAAATACCACGTCCATGAGAGAGCATTCGCGACGGTTTCATAACCCGCAAGGAAAATGGTTATAACCTGATCGCGCAGAGACTGTCGCGATGCTGCGTCATTGGCCGGAGAGGCAGCAAGCATGAGATCCAGCAGGCTCCCGCGATCGAGGCCGCTTCGCCGATGCGCGGCAATCATCCGATAGACCACGGCATCGATCCGTTTGCGTGCTTTGACGAACGCAGCCAGTCCCGGCGGCCGCAGATGCACCAGCCATTCGGCAGCGGGCAACATCACCAGAAAATTGTAAAGACCCATGATGCGATTGATTGCCGCAGCAAGCTCGCAAACTTCCTCCCGCAGATCAGTCGCGAACAACGTGCGTGCCACCACGTTGAGTGTGAGATGCATCATATCGATGGAGATATCGCGCCGCTCCCCGGCATGCCATAAATCGCGGATGCGCGCCGCTTCCTCCACAATGATGCCGCCGTATTCGCCAATCCGTTGCCGGTGGAAGGCGGGCTGCGCCGCCAGCCGTTGCGCGCGGTGTGCCGCACCTTCACTGGTGATCATGCCCTCGCCGAGCAACATTTTAGTTCGCTGTACGGTGCGTTCCTTGATGAAGTTGTCGTTTTGAACCACCAGCACTTCGCGGATGTATTCGGGATGGTTCAGAAAAACAATGTGATGAGGCCCGATCTTGTAATGCGCGATGTCGCCGTAGGTCTCAGCCAGATGTTGAAAAAGAAGGATGGGATTTGCCGGACGAAATTTGCGCAGCGCAAACCACAGAAGATTGCGCTGAAAGCCGGGCGGAAAGCGGTAACCTACACTTTTGCCGGAATGCTCCCCCACCTCGGGTTGTCGCACGGCTGTTCCCATCCTGTTAGTTTACGACGGGACGCGGGTCACAAGGTCGGAGCTGCGGCGGAGACGAGTGTCAACCAAATCTAGTTTGGTTGCTTCTGCAACTGGTCGAGCGTGGCCAGAACATCTTCACTGTGGCGGCCGGGGTCAACATTGGTGTACGCTCTTGCGACTTTGCCGGTCGGGTCGATGAGAAAGGTATGCCGCGCCGCAAATTTTGCCACTCCGAGGTTGGTCAGCGACCCATACTCCCTGCTGACTTTGCCGTCGCGGTCGGCTAAGAGCTTGAAATTCAAACCCTCCTTCGCGCAGAACTTCTTGTGTGAGTCCACGCTGTCTACGCTCACACCCAGAACCACGGAGTTGCGCTGATCGTACTTTGATTGATCGGCCTGAAAGTTGCGCGCTTCCCGCGTACAGCCCGGCGTCTGGTCTTTGGGATAAAAATAGAGGACGATCCACTTTCCGCGATAATCCTTCAAGCTGACGGAAGTTCCGTCCTGCGAGAACAGGGTGAAATCCGGCGCGGTGCTGCCCGTGCTGGGAGCGGCGTCGCGTGAACCCGAGAACAGGCGCGGAACCACGAATATAATGACGACCAAAACCAGCACGAGCAGCGTTATTTTCAACATTCAGCCCTCCGGCAGGCACCCCGCTTGAAGTTCAGCAACGCCCTGAGTCTCGCGCGCCTACGTACGTTCAGCATTGTAACGTTTGGCCCTCGACCTTCGTCCAGCAAGATTCCTGATAATTGAATATCATGGAGTATTCAGCATAATCAGACGGAGAGATTCGACGTGGCTCAGACGGAAACTGACGGTCAAGAGGTATTGGAAACGCGAGAGTGGGTTGACTCGCTGGACTATGTGCTATCCAAGGGTGGTCCGGTACGCGCAGGGCGGCTGATTCAGCAACTGGCGCTGCATGCGCGGCGTGCCGCGGGAGTCAACCTTCCGTTCTCGGCGACCACTCCTTACCAAAACACAATTCCCTTTCCGCAACAGGCGCCGTTCCCTGGAAGTCAGGAAATGGAGCGCCGCATTAAGAGCCTGGTGCGCTGGAACGCTCTCGCCATGGTGGTACGTGCCAATAAAATTCAGGAAGGCATTGGCGGACACATCTCTACGTTTGCTTCGGCCGCCACTTTGTACGAGGTTGCTTTCAATCATTTCTTTCGAGCCCGCACCGAAAGCGGCGACCGCGATTTCGTTTACTTTCAAGGCCACGCTGCGCCCGGCATTTACGCTCGCGCTTATCTCGAAGGCCGCATCCCTAAAGAGAAGTTGGAAAACTTCCGCCGTGAATTGAAGCCGGGAGGGGGCTTGAGCTCCTATCCTCACCCTTGGCTGATGCCGAATTTCTGGGAGTTTCCTACGGTTTCGATGGGCTTGGGCCCAATCCAGGCGATCTACCACGCGCGCTTTATCCGGTATCTGGAGAATCGCGGCCTTAAACAATCCACCGGCGGCAAGGTTTGGGCGTTTCTGGGCGATGGCGAAATGGACGAGCCGGAATCCCTGGGATCCATCACCCTGGCATCGCGCGAGAATCTGGACAATCTGATTTTCGTAGTGAACTGTAACCTGCAGCGTCTCGACGGACCGGTTCGCGGCAACGGAAAAATCATTCAGGAACTCGAGGCGATCTTCCGCGGCGCGGGATGGAACGTTATCAAGTGCATCTGGGGCTCGGACTGGGACAGCCTGATCCGCGCCGATCGTGACGGACTGCTGGTGAGGCGTCTGGGGGAAATCAGCGACGGCCAGTATCAGAAATATTTTGTGGAGAGTGGAGCATACTTCCGCCAAAATCTGTTCGGCACGGACCCGCGGCTGCTGAAAATGGTCGAACATCTTTCCGACGAGCAGTTGGCGCGCATGCGGCTGGGCGGACACGACCCCATCAAGGTGCATGCTGCATACCGCGCGGCGGTGGATCACAAAGGCGCTCCGACCATCATTCTGGCCAAGACGATCAAGGGCTACGGTCTGGGCGAGGCTGGCGAAGGCAAGAACATCACGCACCAGCAAAAAAAGCTGAATGAAGAAGAGCTGGAGTTGTTCCGGTCGCGTTTCGGAATTCCGATTCCCGACGATGAACTGCAGAACGCGCCGTTCTACCGGCCCTCCGACGACAGCGCCGAAATCAAATACATGCAGGCGCGCCGGCAACAGCTTGGCGGATACATGCCGCAAAGAAAAGTGCTCGCTACGCCGCTGAAGCCAATTCCTGAATCGCACTTTGAGGAATTCTACAAAGGCACGGATGGGCGGGAAGTCGCTACCACCATGGTTTTCGTGCGGCTGCTGGGGAAGCTGCTGCGCGATCCGGAGTTGGGCAAACTCATCGTCCCTATTATTCCCGACGAAGCTCGCACTTTTGGCATGGAGGCGTTGTTCCGCCAGGTCGGAATCTACTCCAGCGTGGGTCAGCTCTACGAGCCGGTCGATATGGACACACTCCTTTATTACAAGGAAGCGAAGAATGGGCAGATTCTGGAGGAGGGGATTACCGAAGCCGGATCGATGTGCTCCTTTATCGCGGCGGGCACGGCTTATGCGAACCACGGCATCAACACGATTCCTTTCTTCATTTATTATTCGATGTTCGGGTTCCAGCGCATCGGCGATCTGATCTGGGCGGCGGCCGATATGCGCTGCCGCGGGTTTCTGGTTGGCGGCACCGCCGGACGAACCACTCTGGCCGGCGAAGGTTTGCAGCATCAGGATGGCCACAGCCACGTCCTGGCTTTACCGGTTCCCAACTTGCTGGCCTACGATCCGGCATTCGCGTATGAAATTGCCATCATCATTCAGGATGGCATCAAGCGCATGTATGTGGATCAGGAATCGATTTTTTACTACCTGACGGTGACCAATGAGCCGCTTGCTATGCCCGAGATGCCGAAGGATGGCAACGTCCGCGAAGGCGTGCTCCGCGGCCTCTACCGCTTCAGGGCCGCAGATGCGCCGGAGGCCAAGCTGCGCGCTCAACTGCTGGGCAGCGGGACCATCATGTACGAGGTGCTGAAGGCACAGACAATTCTCCAGGAAAAATATGGCGTGGCGGCGGATGTGTGGAGCGTGACCAGTTACAAAGAACTCTACCGTAACGCCAACGATTGCGAACGCTGGAACCTGCTGCATCCGGGCGATGAGGTGAAGGTTCCCTTCGTCACTCAGACTTTGAAGGATGCGTCCGGGCCGTTCATCGCCGCATCTGATTACATGAAGGTGCTGCCGGAATCTCTGGCGAAGTGGGTGCCCGGGCAACTCGTCTCGCTCGGGACGGATGGCTTTGGCCGCAGTGAAAGCCGCGTAGCGCTCCGCGATTTTTTCGAGGTCGATGCGAAACATATTGTGCTGGCCACGCTGGGGGCGCTGGTGCGGGAAAAGAAAATCGGCGCTGACATTATGAAGAAGGCGATTCAGGACCTCGGAATCAATCCCGAGAAGCTGAACCCGGCCATCAGTTGAACTCTGCGGCGCGAACCGAAAACAGGCAAGGAATGGAATCAGTGATCGAATTCAAACTCCCCGCACTCGGTGAAAATATTGAACAGGGCGACTTGGTGCGCCTTATGATCGCGCCCGGTGCGACGGTCAACGAGGGCCAGGCGGTAATGGAACTCGAAACCGATAAGGCGGTCGTGGAAGTGCCTTCGTCAGTGAGCGGCACGGTGAAGGAAATTCTGGTTAAAGAAGGCGACAAGATCAAGGTTGGCCAGGTAGTTTTCACTGCGGACAGCAATGGAACGTCCGCCGCGGCAGCGCGCGAAACTCCGCGGCAAAAAGATCCTGAACAGGAAACTACGCCTACGCCGCAACGGGAGCAGCCCGAATCCGTCGAAGCGGCTGCCACAAAATCCTTAAAGGTGGAACCGGTTGCGCAATCACCCTCTGCATCGCAGCCCACTACGCAACGAACGCGATCCACCGACACCCCGGCCGCCGGCGAATTCCGTCTGCAGGAACTCGGAGAAAACATTTCACAAGGCGACCTTGTGCGTTTGATGGTTTCACCGGGCGCCAAGGTTTCCGAAGGCCAGCCGGTCATGGAACTCGAAACCGATAAAGCCGTCGTGGAAGTTCCGTCGTCCGTCAGCGGCATTGTGAATGAAGTGAAGGTCAAAGAAGGCGAGAAGATCAAAGTTGGGCAGTTAATTTTCACGCTGCAAGGTGCGGCACCTTCGCAATCGGAAACCATGCGACCCCAAAATCGTCCTGTCGAACACGTCTCTGGACAGCATGGCGCACGCCTCGCATTCCAGGCCGCGATTCGCGCCGAAGGTAAAACCGAGGAACAGGCTCTGCCGCCCGATCAGCCACAACCGCGTCCGGCTGCGTTCTCCATGCCGGTGCAACTGGGCAAGGTCGCCGGAACGGAACACCGCGAACCGGTGGCCGCGGCTCCGCACACGCGCCGGCTCGCCCGCGAACTCGGCGTCGACATTTATGAAGTCAAAGGCTCGGGGCCAGGCGGACGCATCAGTGAAGACGATGTCAAAGCCCATGCCAAGGCCGCGCTGACCGCCCTCGCCACCGCCGCGCAGGCTCCACCTCGCGCCGGACATTTCATCGAACCGAAGCTTCCGGATTTCGCCAAGTGGGGGAAGATCGAGCGCGTTTCCATGCGCGGAGTTCGCCGTAAGACGGCGGAACATCTCGCGGAATCATGGAACACGATTCCGCACGTCACGCAGCACGATCGCGCCGACATCACGGAACTCGAGCAGTTGCGGGCGCGTTTCGCTCCCAAAGCCGAACAAGCCGGCGGCAAAATGACCGTGACCGCGATTGCGCTGAAAGTCTGCGCCGCGGCGCTGAAAGTCTTCCCTCAATTCAACGCCACCATCGATATGGCGAAGGAAGAAATCATCTACAAGCAGTACATTAATATCGGAGTAGCGGCGGATACCGATCGAGGCTTGCTGGTTCCGGTCATCCGCGATGTGGACAAGAAAAATATCGTCGAGCTGGCGGTCGAGTTATCGCAACTGTCGCAGAAAGCGCGGGATAAGAAAATCACCGTCGCTGATATGGAAGGCGGCACTTTCACCATCACCAACCTCGGCGGCATCGGCGGCACGGCATTCACCCCAATCGTGAATCATCCTGAAGTCGCCATCCTTGGACTTTCGCGTTCCCGGATGGAGCCGGAGTGGATTGGCGGAAAGTTCGAACCGCGGCTCATCCTGCCGCTTTCGCTTTCCTACGATCATCGCCTGATTGACGGCGCGGACGCCGCACGTTTTCTGCGCTGGATCGCGGAAGCGTTCGAGCAGCCCTTTTTGCTCTCGGTTCAAGGCTAACTTCGGCGAGCGAACCCAACGAAAGTCACCTCATGAACGAACCTCTCAACCAGACGCCGGAAGTTACTCCCGAAGGAACTAAACCGTTGCACATCGCCGTAGTGGGCGGCGGACCGGGGGGATACGCCGCCGCATTCCTGGCAGCTGATCTCGGTATGCAAGTTACGCTCATCGACCCCGAGGTAAATCCCGGCGGCGTGTGTCTTTACCGCGGCTGCATTCCTTCCAAAGCGCTGTTGCACGTCGCCAAACTGATTGAAGAATCTCAGCAAGCCAAGAATTGGGGAATCGACTTTCCTGCGCCGAAGATCGACCTCGCGAGCCTGCGCACTTGGAAAGAAGGCGTAGTGAAGAAACTCACAGGGGGCCTGGGACAGCTTTCCAAACAGCACCACGTGGAATACATCCAGGGCTGCGCCGCATTCGAGAATTCCACGACGTTGCGGATCGCCAAAGCAGATTCCACCCAAGTCGACCTCAGTTTTGACCGCGTCATTATCGCTACCGGCTCGCGACCTGCCATCATTCCAGCTCTGAATCTGGATTCACCGCGCCTGATGGATTCGACCGGAGCCCTCAACCTCGAAGACATTCCCGGCAGCCTTCTCGTGGTGGGCGGCGGATACATCGGCCTGGAACTCGGTTCGGTGTATGCCGCGCTCGGAACGCGCGTCACCGTGGTTGAGATGTTGCCCGGCCTGCTTCCCGGTGCAGATCGCGATCTGGTTCTTCCGCTACACAAACGTTTGGAGAAGATGTTCGAGACAATTCTGCTGAACACCACGGTCGCCTCTCTGAAAGAAGAAGGCGCCGGAATTCGTGCTTCGTTCGAAGGCGCTGCGGTACAGGAAAAAGATCGCGATAAAGTCTTTGATCGCGTTCTCGTTTCCGTGGGACGCAAGCCGAACTCGGAAATCCCCGGGCTGGAAAAAACGCATGTGCACGTGAACTCGCGCGGCTTTATCGAGGTGAACAAGCAATTGCAAACCGCGGATCCCTCCATTTATGCGATTGGCGACGTGGTTGGCGAGCCCATGCTGGCGCACAAGGCTTCGCATGAAGGACGGGTTGCCGTCGAGGCGATCGCGGGCCACAAGGTTGCATTCGAGCCTAATGCGATTCCGGCGGTNNTCGCTGGCCACAAGGTGGCATTCGAACCTAACGCGATTCCCGCGGTGGTATTCACCGATCCGGAAGTTGCCTGGTGCGGTCTCACCGAGACTCAGGCGGAAAAAGAAAAGCGCGAAGTCAAGGTTGCGAAATTTCCCTGGGGCGCCTCCGGCCGCGCGATTACACTCGACCGTCCGGAGGGAGTGACCAAACTGCTGGTTGATCCGCACACCGAGCGCGTTCTCGGCGTAGGCATTGTCGGTGCCGGCGCCGGCGAGCTGATCGCCGAGGGAGTGCTGGCCATCGAGATGGCTGCACTGGCGAGCGATGTAGCCATGACCATCCATCCGCATCCCACGCTGTCTGAAACCGTGATGGAGTCCGCGGAAGTTTTTTTTGGCACCAGCACAGACGTGTTCCGCCCCAAGCGCGCGTAATCTGGGAAAGAAACCATGTCCACCTTTTTCAAAGCAATTTTATTTCTTGTTCTTAGTCTTGCGGCCTGCCTGCCACTCTCCGCGCAAAGCGCGCTAAGCCAGATCCTGCAAGGGTCCACATCCGCAAGCACGCCACCCAAAACTCCGTCCGACCCGCTGGGACGCGATACGCCCTACGGCACGGTCTCCGGATTCCTCCAGGCAGCGCAATCGGGCAACTTCGGCATCGCGGCGCAATATCTGCAGCTGAGTGCTTCACGCCGTCAGACTGAAGGCGAGACTGTGGCGTCGAACCTCAAGGAAGTGATGGACCGCGCGTATTCCGGCAACTTGGGAAGCAATCAGCCGGAAGGCATACTACAGGAGGGTGTTCCGCCGGGCCGGCAGAAGCTGGGAACCATGTCGTCTGGCGACGCGGAAGCCGACTTGGAACTGGTTCGAGTCTCCGATCCCAACGCGGGCAAGATTTGGCTGATTTCCTCCGACACCCTGGCGAAACTCCCCGAACTCTACGATCAGGTCCAGGCACGCCAGGTAGAAACGCGATTGCCCAAATGGGTGGTGAAGCATCAGTTGGCTGGAATGCCATTGTGGCAATGGCTGGCGCTGGTGCTGCTGATTCCTGTGGCGGCCGCGGCTGGGTGGTTGCTGTTAGTGCTGCTGCAGAACCCTCTGCGCTGGTGGGCACGGCGACGCGGGCAACCCGAACTCGAGCAATGGCGATCGGTGTCCGGGCCGGCGTGGCTGCTCGCCGGTACGATGATTCACCGGATTCTGGCTCGCTACCTCGGCATGCCCCTGCTGCAGCGCCACTATTATTTCCAGTGCGTTGAAATCGCCGCCATCATCGGCGCGAACTGGATTCTGTGGCGTGTAATTCGCTGGTTTCTGCAGCGCGTGCGCGACCGGGCTCTCGCCCATGGTCACTCGGGTACCGGCTCGCTGATGCTTCTGGGCGAGCGCATCGTCAAAGCGGTGGTCTTCGTGATGGCCCTTTTCTTTGTCCTGAGCGTGCTGGGCTTCAATATGAGCACGGCGCTGGCTGGCGTTGGAATCGGCACCCTCGCGGTTGGCTTCGGCGCGCAGCAAACCATCGCGAACTTATTCGGTGGGGTTTCAGTATTAGGCGATGAAGTAATTCGCGTGGGGGATGTTTGCAAGTTTGGCGATCGCACGGGCACAGTCGAGGATATTGGCCTGCGCTCCACTCGCGTGCGCACCGAAGAAAGAACGCTGTTAGCCATTCCCAACGGTACCGTCGCCACCATCAACGTGGAGAATCTGAGCCGCCGCGACAAGATGCTTTTCAAAACTGTCCTGGGCCTGCACACGGACACTTCGCAGGAACATGTCAGTGCCGTGCTTTCCGAAATACGCCGCGTGCTGAGCGGCAATCCCAAGATCGAGAGCAATTCGATTCGCGTGCGGCTAATTGAACTCACCGCCAGCGCTCTTAATGTGGAGTTGTTTTGTTACATCTTGACCCAGGATTTCAACGAATTCGCAGCCGTGCGGGAAGACGTGTTGCTGCACATCATGAACCTGATAGAGGACTCCGGCGCCAGCCTCGCATCCTCATCGCAGACGCTATATCTTGCCTCGGATCGCGCCTCTCCCAAACAGAAAGCCGAGGCTGAGAGCAGGAGAGGAACTGAGTCGCCGCAAGGAAAGCCACAGTCTTCTCCAGCCGCTATCGATGAAGACGTTGCCTCCAACCAGGTTTCAGCGGATCGCCAGCGTTTGCAATCGGCATTGCGCAACCGGACGCAAGACGGCGAGAAAAATGCGGGGAAAGATGATTAGACCTTAAGGTTTCGCCGCCGGGAAAACCAAAGAAGAAAGCGATGGGTTGGATAGTAAACTGCCGCGGGAACGATGATCAGGTAGGCCAGCAGATACGCGGCTCCCGGCACGACGTGCTGTTCACCAAAAAAAGGTCCGCGAGCCCAATTCACATCGTATTGCGGACGCCAGAAATAATTGATTGGAACTACGATCCAGGCGGTCAGCGTTTGCAATTTCCACCCTCGACGGTCGTAGCCTAAACGACTGACCGCCCACAGAAGCAATGGCGGCGTCACCACGTGGAACAAGCTCAGCAATCGAATCGGCAGCGGAACATGAGGATCGAACATGTATTCGGTGCCGCCGATCAAATGTCGACTGCTGACAAGTGCGCCCGCCAGATCGATGGTGAATAGAGTCTGGAACAACAGCAGCCCGCAGGCCTGCCAGGAAAATATCAGCGCACTTTCCAGCCAGAGACCGGCAGCAATAAAGAGATTGCCGAGATCGCAGAAGAAGAGAAAATTCTGCAGGCCATACTGCCGCCAGTACAAAGGTGTCCAGACGATTACGCACGCGGTCCAAACAACTTTGAGCCAGAGTGGAAGGCGCATGACAGGGTATTGTATGCGTGACCACCGCCGGATGTCCGAAGCCCCGAAAGTGCCCGTCTGGCAAGGCAAAAGCAGCTAAAGTGCAATTACTACCGTAACTTGATGCGCCTTACCGGTGTACCTACGATGAAGTTAATATGGGCTACCAAGCACTCCTCTTCTGTCCGGATGAGAAGACAGCTCGCACCGTAACGCAGGTTCTCAGCGAGTTGGACTTCGAGGTAGTTTCCTGCACCGAACCCTTCGCCGCGGTAAAGAAATTGATGGGCGAGCACTTCGATGCCGTGGTCGTCGATTGCGACAACGAGCAGAATGCTACGCTGCTTTTTAAGAGCGCACGCAACGCCCCGAACAACCAATCGGCTCTGGCGGTCGCGGTAGTCGAAGGGCAGGCGGGAGTAGCGAAAGCATTTCGGATCGGTGCGAACCTGGTTCTAACCAAGCCCATTAATGTGGAGCAGGCGAAAGGTACGTTACGGGTTGCGCGAGGATTGTTGCGCAAGAACGAATCCGCGAAACCCGGCACCGCAGCAACCCCGGCAACGGCGAAGCCTGCGACTCCTGCACCAGTACGTGCTCCCGGGAAGCCAGTACTCGTTCCGAGCGTTTCTAAAACGGCTTCGGCTTCAGCCGTGAGCCCGCTTGTTCCGCCCAGCGCGCCGCCGCAAAAGCCGGTTGCGCCGCCGAGCTTTGCCGCGTCCGCGGCCAGCGTGAGTCCTGAGTCCGCAGAACCCGCTAAGGAAGTGGCAGCGCCAAAGATTGTGGAGTCGACTCCGGAACCTAAGCCAGAAGTAACTTCCAGCAAGAAGGAAACTTCAGCGGCGTCGAGTGCGGGGCTGTCGATAGTAGGCTCGGCAGGTGCTGCCAGTGCGGCGGCTCCGGCGCGGGAGGCAAAGGCGAACATTGCAGCGCCGGACAAACCTTCGACAGTCATTTCTGAACCGGAAACTCCGATTGAGAAAGGCGCGGTTAGCCTGGAAAGTTCTGCGGTTGAAGCGAGTGCGTTGCCTGCACCTTCGTTCACCTTCGGAGGTGCGGTCGAGGCTGGGACCAAGTCCGCAAGCGGCGGCAGCAAGAAGGGTGTGCTGGCGGTGGCTGCGGTGGTGCTGATCGCGGTAGTTGGTTATTTCGCGTGGACACAGTTCGCTCATCCGAGCGGAGCTGCGCCGACTTCCGCGCCAGTAGCCGCGCGACCGGTGCCGACTGCTCCCGTTCAACAAGCTGCTCCGAGTGCGGTGGTGACTACGCCAGAACCCGCTATTTCCTCGGCAGCAACATCTTCGGCCACGCCGGAGAAGCCGACTGCGACGGTTGCTGCGCAACCCGGAACTGGGAAAACTTCTGCCCCTGCGCAAACGCACAAGAGCAAGACCAACGCTGACACGGACTCTCCAAAGAATACAGCGGCAGTTGTAGCGGAGAATAAGGCTCCAGCGGCGGAGGAGGTTTCGCAACCCATCGTGGTCAAGAAAGGCAGTGCGCAAACTGTGCCTGGAAAATCATTGCTAACCAGCGACGCGCCGGCTCCAAACATCACAGCGGTTGCCGCGGGGGGCAACGGCGGAACGCTGCCGGATCTGCTGGGTAATTCGAGCAGCGCGCCGGCTCCGGTGCTGCAGACGCTGAGCGTTTCGCAGGGAGTTTCGCGGGGATTGCTGATTAAGAACACGCCGCCCACGTATCCGGCGAATGCTTTACGCATGCGAGTGGAAGGGTCGGTGCAACTGCTGGCGACGGTCTCGAAGAATGGCGACATTTCCGCGGTGAAGATTCTGAGTGGAGATGCGACCCTGGCGCGGGCCGCGGCTGACGCGGTGAAGCAGTGGAAGTACAAACCATATCTGCTGGATGGCAATCCGGTGGAGATCCAAACCCAGGTCACGGTGAACTTCAAGCTGCCGCGATAGAACCCGGCGCATTCTACCGGCGCGCGGTGCGGGAGATTGCCAGTTGATTGCTGATTCAAGGTTCTTGCGGTCTTTCTGTTTCCCGTCCTGCCTGCCGTTGAATCCCTGTATGTGAAATCCAATCTGTGAATTTCCAGCGGTAATAAATCTGAACGCGGTCTGCGGTGTAGCCTCGGTAGAAATGCAATCTTCGTTCGTTTTGGGGTATACCCCCCTCCCCCCTCCGCGATGAAAAGTCTTGCTGGGCGCGGGGTTTGAAAAAAATTGTCCGCAAAATACGTCTTCTAAAAGAGTTACAGGCAAAATACGTGAACCACAGGAGTTAGGTGCGTTGCTCATGTGGCTGCATCTGCCGCGAATGCTTCGACAATTGCCGTCAGTGCTTCGACCATGATGAAGTGATTTTTGGCGGAGGGCAAGGTTGGATGTCACAGTGGGGCTGTGGATTGTTTGCGAGGCGGGGTGGGCGCTGGAGGCGGGAACGGGGAAAAAAGGCCCGCTTGGAGGGGTCGGCAAATCGTGATAAGCTTTGCGGCTAGCTGGTCCCTTCCCCCCGCAGGACAATTCCGATGTGAGGTTCACCATGGTTCCCCGACACTGTTTTCTTTCTCGACTCTTCTCTTCTCGCCACGTCCTCCGCACTATAGTCGCTTGGGTCGCTGTTGTGGGGGCTGGCGCCCCTGCGTGGGCGCAGTTTGAAACGCGGAGCACGCGACCGATGCCTAGCAATTCCTTTGCGGTTGCGGCTGGGGACTTCAATAACGACGGCAATCTGGATATTGTGGTCGGGCAAGGCTTCAAGATCTCCGTAGCCTTGGGGAACGGAGACGGGACGTTCCAAAGGCCGGTCTCCTACAGCACACAGCTCTCCTATTCCCTGGCCGTCGGCGACTTCAACAACGACGGCAATCTGGACGTCGTGGTCGCCAATCTTGTTTCCAACACCGTGGACGTCTACCTGGGCAACGGGGACGGGACGTTGAAGGCGCCCATCAGCACTAAAACCACCGCGGACGTGGCGTTCGTGGCCGTGGGCGACTTCAACCATGACGGCAAGCTCGATATCGTCGTGATCGACAGCCCTTACATCAGCGTGCTGCTGGGCAACGGCGACGGGACATTTCAGGCGCCCAGCGACAACGACTCTTTTACTTGCGGTCCCCAGAATCTGGCTGTTGGTGATTTCAATAACGACCACAAACTCGATGTGGTGGTGGTTGGGGAGTGCGGTTTTGAATCTGCCATCGGTGTCCTCCTGGGAAACGGCAACGGAACCCTGCAATCTTCCTTGACGGAACTGCTGGAAGCGTCGCCAACCACCGTAGCGGTCGGAGATTTCAACCGCGATGGCAATCTGGACGCCGCAATCGGCAACAACGGCGATAGCGTCACCGTCCTGTTGGGAAACGGTAAGGGAGGATTCGGATCTCCTGCCTATTACGACACGATCCAGGGTTTTGGGCAGATGGAGGTGGGAGACTTCAATGGAGACGGGATATTAGACTTGGCTCTGGCTGGCATCGTGGGTGCCAATGAGGGCTCTCCTCAGCCGCCACCGGGCCTGAGTGTGTTTACGGGCAACGGCGATGGCACATTCCAGGCAGAACAATTCTACCCTGCGGGTAAAATTATTGCCCGGGGCTTGGCCCTTGGGGACTTCAACGGAGATCACATGCTCGACGCTGTGGTTGCGGACGAGGATTTGGGAGGTATAACCCTACTGAATACAGGGGTGGCAAGCTTTTCCCCGACGACGCGGCTGACATTTGCAGATCAACTGGTCAATACGGTGAGCGCGCCTCAGGTCGTGACCCTTACCAACTCTGGCACAAAGCCGATGTCGATCACTTCGATCACCGCCTCTGCGCAGTATACGGTCAGCAGCACATGCGGAAGGTCTCTTGCGCCGGGAGCCGCGTGCCAGATCAGCACTTCGTCCGCGCCGACTACGCAGGGAGCCCACGCCGGGCTGGTCACAGTAATTGATAGCGCCTCCTCGCGGCCAGAAGTGATCGACCTTTTGGGGGCTGGAACCGTGGTGACCTTTTCGCCGCCGAGCCTGACGTTCGCAGCGCAGAAAGTCGGCACCACCAGTCCACCCCAGGAAGTGCAACTCGCCAATACGGGCAACGCCCCTCTGAACGTTACGCTGTTTGCGATGCACGGCTTTGACTTCGACGATTTCTCCCAGACAAATAATTGTCCCTCGTCGCTCGGAGCGGGAGCGAGTTGCACGATTACAGTTACGTTCGCGCCGACTAAGACGGGTGCGCGTAGCGCCATCCTTTATGTCACGGACACGGGCGGTGGCAGTCCGCAGACCGTGACGCTGGCTGGAACGGGAAGCTAGGCCCCTCGCGCTAAGAACGGGCGTGTGGCTCGGCCTAGCCCGGGTCGGCGGGGATTTTGGGCCGGCGTCCGCACCTTCAGCCACCGCGTGATGGAAATGCCTTGTAATGCCGACGATGGTGTGCGGGGGTAGGGGGATCCTTCGACTGCGCATGACGTCCACTTCGTGGACGTCATGCTTCGCTCAGGATGACAAATCTCGCCGGGGGCGGCTGGATCACGGCTTGGCGATTACGTCGTAGGGGCGCATCATTTCGTTGTCTTCGTGTTCGAGGATGTGGCAGTGCCAGACGTAGCGGCCGGGGTATCCGGTGAAGGGGATGATGATGCGGGTGAGCATGGCGGGGTCGGCGCGGACGGTGTCTTTCCATCCGGCTTCGCTGGGTTCGGGAGGGATGGGCGGGCCGAAAAATTTCAGCTTGCCGGTCATCCAGTAGGCGGAGACGTCGAAGCTGCGGCGGTCGAGGATTTGGAAGCGGACGAGGTGAAGGTGGATGGGGTGGGAGTCGTCGGTGGTGTTGATGAGGTTCCAGATTTCGGTGGAGTCGAGGGTCGGGTTCTCAGTGACGGGCATATTCCAGTGAGTGTTGTTGAGCAGCATGGTGACGGGGTGCATGACTTCGTCGTCGATTTCGACGAGTGTGAGATTGCGGGTTTGGACGGCGGCGGATTCGGGGATTTTGGGAACGGGGCGCAGGGTTGAGGGCAGGGCGGTGGTTGCGATTTTTTGTGGGGAATTTTTGTGCTGTGGTTTGGCGACGCGGAATTGCATGACGGTGCGGCCGTCGTTGTTGAGGATGATTTGATCTCCGGCGGAAGCGGAGAAATCGAGGATGAGATCGGCGCGCTCGGCCGGTGCGAGGGTGACGCGTTTGAGTTCGACGGGAGCGGGGAGCAGGCCCTGGTCGGTGCCGATCTGATGGAAGGGCTGGCCATTGGACATCGTCAGATGAAAGAAGCGGGCATTGGCGGCGTTCAGCGCGCGGAAGCGATACGGGCGCGGCTCGACTTCGAGATAGGGGAAAAGTTTGCCGTTAACGAGGAAGGCGTCGCCGAAGACTTCGGGGGTCCACGGGGATTTGGGATTGCCGGAGACGGGATAGTTGAGCTGGCTGTCGAGATCGAAGATGCGATCGTAGAACGCCAGCGGAATTTCGTATTTGCCACGGGGGAGATTTAGGGAATCTTCGAACTCGTCGCGGAGGATGTAGACGCCGAAGAGTCCGGCGAAGACGTTGAGGCGATTAATTCCCAGGGCGTGGTCGTGATACCAGAGCATGGCAGCGTCTTGATGATTGGGATAGTGATAGATGGCGGACTTGCCGGGAGGGTACCAGGCGTCGGGATAGCCGTCGCTGGCGGCGGGGGCTTTGGCGCCGTGGAGGTGGACGACGGTGCGGACTTCGGGCTTGTCGGCTTCGGCTCCGTGGATGGTGTGATCGATGGGCAGGAAATGTTGGGTGGGAAGTTCGTTGGCCCATTCGACGAGGATTCCCTGGCCGCTGCGAGCTTCGAATGTGGGGCCGGGTGAGGTTGAGCCGAAACCCCACAGGCGAGTTGGCTTGAGGTCGCGATGGACTTTNNGGGGCTGGGGCGATGGTCGACGGGCTGCGCGATTTCGGGGATGGGAAGCGGGTCGACGAACTGGGCCAGGGTGCTGATGTTCAGTGCGGTGCGAAATTTGGGGGCAGGTTGGTCGCGACGATGCAAGCCTTGCGGGAGCGCGAAAGTGGCGGTGAGGACTCCGCTGCGGTGAAGGAAATCTCGTCGGGTTAAGGACACTATTGTTTCTCCATCTTGAGGCAGTGGCCAGTGGTCAGTTTCTTTGGGGTACGGGGCAATGATAAACGGGCATGCGAATCAGTTTCGCNNGCGGTTTTATTCGGCGGATTGTTCAAGTCTACTTTGTATATTCGCCGGTATTCGGATTCAGGAAGACGGTGCCGTTGGTCCGGATCTTCGTGAAGTTGAACATTTGAACGATGGAGTTGGCGATGGCATCGAAAGATCCCTGGCCGATGCGCTCACCGCCGAGCCAGTTATCTTCGATGAAGTGGATGACCGAGGTCTGGTCGGTGATGGTGTGGTCGACGAAATTCTGCCGCGCCCACGGAGAGATGACGAGCAGCGGCTGTCTGGGACCGTAACCGCAGCGGCCGAGAGCATGCGGATTGGCGCTGGGATTGTAGCCAGGCAGCGAAGTGGCTGCCGTGCCACAGGCGCCGGGACCAGTGAGAGCGTCCGCGGAGCCCGTCGAGGTATTCGTGATCGGGCTCATCTGGTGGTCGTACCAGCCATCGGAGTCGTCGTACAGCACGACTACCGCCGTGCTGCTCCAGGTGGGCAGCGTTTCCAGAAGGTTAATGGTATTCACGACGAAGGTTTGTTCGTCGAGAGGATCGGAGTATCCGGCATGTGCGTCTTCAAAACCGGGGGCCTTGAGGAAGCTGACAGCCGGGAGATAGCCACCGGCAGCGGCGGCGTAGAAATCCTCGATGTCGTACTGGTGATTGGCGGGGCCGGGGTTGCCGATTTCCAAGAGGGAGACGGGCCGGGTGTGCGCCGGGTTGGCGGTGGAGGTCCAATAGTTGAAGAAAGAGTGGTGCGGAATGTAATCGCTTTCGGTTACGCCCGTAACGGCAGACGTGGTGGTGCGGGCGCATCCGGTGGTGCCGTTGGAGTTTACGATCGACAGGTTGAAGCCACCCATAAAGCCGCCCCAGCTCACGCCCGCGGCGGTGAGGAGGTCGCCGATGGTCTTGCTGCCCATGGTGACCTGATTATTCGTGGAACTGGAACAGACGTCGCCGATCGGGTCGGGGTCGCCAATCACCGTCAGGGAGCCATCGGGGCCGCCGTTCACTTCGCCTCCGGTGCCATTCAGGGTGTCGATAGCCCCGTTGGTCTGGCCGGATACGAGGTTGATCACGCCCGGCGTCGATGGGCCAAACGTACTGCTGAAAGAGTTGTCATTCATGGCAAAGTTCTGGGCATAGTTCCACAAGGCGGTTACGGTATTGCCGTCGAAATAGCCCATGACCAAGCCGTTGGTCTGAGTGACACCGGAGCCAGACGGTGGAGGTCCGGCGGTGCCGGTGTAGAGCGGGAAAAGATCCATCAACCCGGCGTCGAATGCCTGCTGCTCAGGCGTGTAATCGTGCCCCTGATCGTTGGTGTAGGCCTGCGAGCGATCCAGGCGGAAGGGGTTGGAAGCGCCGGTGCCGTTGGCGGGATTCAGATTGGGGTTGGCGTTCAACAGAGAATTGCCCAGACCGTTCACGGTAGGTGTGTTTAGCGCAGCTTTGAACGGTGGCTCGCCGGCGGGATTGGTGGCGACCGGGTAGGTTCCGAAGTAGTGATCGAAGGAAATATTCTCGTCGAAAATCACAACCAGGTGTTGAATGGGAGTTGCGGTGACCGGGTCTTTCCTGGTTTGCTTCACGGCTGGTCTAGAGGCGGCGAATGCGGGCATGGCGGTTGGTCCCAGTGCGGTGGTCAATGCCAGCAGCAAAGCCAGCGTCCTCCTGGGGGCGTCTGAAGTCTTCAGCTTGGTGAGGCTTGGTTTGGCGAACATTTTCTTCCTCCGCCCGGGTAAGCGAACTGCATGCCTCCGCAATGCACACACCCAGATTGCGGGACTTTGGACCGGGCGAAGTGGACTATAGCGAGTGAGTGTTGCAGTGGGGTTTCAGGATTGTTAAAAACAGGTTAATCGAGGCGGCGAAGCCCGCCAACAGCGGAAGACCGCCAACAGAGGGTATTCACCTGATTCGGCCGTGCTCACGAATTTACGATTTTTTCGACGGCGGGTTTGCTGCGAATGTTGGTATCCCGGATGGGAAAAGGACGCGGCTCCTTTTCCGTGGGAAGACAAAAACCGACGAACCACTAAAGACACTAAGTATCACGAAGGTCTATTGGCAGGGTTCCTTCGCGTGACTTTGTGCGCTTCGTAGGAGTTGTCGAATTGGACCACTGCCTACTCGTGCTGCATCACTTCATCGACCACGGCTTTGCCGCCTTTATCTACGCTGACGACTTTGTGAATCGGAGCGTAGCCGGTCAAAGTGATATCGACGATGTAGTTGCCGGGATCGAGCTGGGCATCGACGGGCGTGCTTTTATCCAGCATGTGCTTGTTGATGGCCACCTGCGCGCCTTTGGGCTGGGTCTTGACGCTGACCATCCCCATGCCTGGCGCCAGCTTGCTGCCAAATAGCTTGTTCATTTTGCCGACGGTCTTGATGTCATCGACGTTGCCAAGCTCGCGCAGTGTGGGCGAAAAACTGACGGTCTGGGCGAGAACAAACTGCGCGCTGGTGGTTTCATCCACGAAGCCGGGCTTGCGCACCAGCACGACGTGCTGACCTTTATCCACGGAGACCTGTGCGGGAGTGAGCTTTCCGGTGTCTCTCCCATCGATGTAAACGTTGGCGCCGGGAGGCGTGCTGGTAACAGCGAGCGTCGCCATAAGCTGTACGAGACGACTGGTCACGAAGGCTTTGCCGCCGGACGCGACATCCACTGTGCGCGTGTCGCTAGAGTAGCCTGCCTTGCTGACGGTGACCGTGTGCTGACCGGCGCCCAGTCCTGATAGCGTGAAAGGTGTAACCCATGAGGGATCGGTTTTCCCGTCAAGTTGTACTTGTGCGCCTTGCGGAGTGGAGTCAATGGCCATTTGTCCGGGGAGAACGACGGGCGCAGCGGCTGGGGCGGATTTCTTGCGGGCGTTTTTGCCTCTCACGGCCGCGCGAGTTGGGGCTGGTTCGGATTCACCTGCGGGAGCGGCAAATTGAACTTCGGCAGGCTGTTGTTCTGGTTGCGCCTGCTGAACTGGAGCAGCAGGTTGGGCCGCGGGCAATTGAGCGACTGGCTCGGCGGTGGCAGGACGACCGGCATCGTCGTCACTGTTGAGATGGTTGATGTGCAGCACCAGGCCGATTGCGATGATGAGAATCAGAACCGCGGCACCGGCGATCGAGTAAACCATCAGGCTGGGAGGAACGTTCTTGATTTCCTTGATTGCTTTTTCGGCGGCTTCGCGGGACTGAAACTTCGGCTTCTCGGGTTCGCTAACGGAGTTGAAGTTGGGAGCAAAAGAAGGCGGCTGCTCTGCGGCCGGACGGGGCGGCGGCGGCGGCGGGATATAGACTTCCTTCAACGGAGGCAGTTCCGTCATCTCAGAGAAGCTGATGCCGCCGCTGCGCGCCGGACCACCTTCCGCCATCATGGGATCGACAGCGATTCTTGGTAGTTCGGCCTCGGGAGCTTCGACCGCGGGCTCATCCAGGGTGGCCGCTGACATGGACGATGAGGGCGAGGCAGCCTGATTGGCCGATTGGGCGCGCGATACCGGGGGTTGAACGAAAGTTTCGAGCTCAGGTGTTGACGGAGCGGATGGAGCGCCCGCAAATCCCGCCGCAGTGGCAGCAGCCTTGCGAGCGGGTTCCGCCTTGGCAACTGCCGGCGGTGCGGAAGGTCGCAGCGCGACCGGAGGCTGAGGGGCAGCGGCGATTTTTCCCGCCGGCGCCGGCGACGCAAATTTTGTTTGAGCCGCAGCTTTCACGGGACCGGCAACCGCTGGGGTCTTGGTTGCAGCGGCCGGAGCTTTCGCCGCCTGGGGTTTCGACTCCTTGCATTTCTCCAGATCGTCGAGCAGTTCCCTTCCGCCCTGGTAACGTTCGCCGGGATCCTTGGCCAGGGCTTTCATGATGAGAGCGCTGAGCACAGGGTGGAGCTTGGGATTCACCTGCGACGGCGGAACGGGAGTGCTTTCGAGAATGCTTTGGCGCAAGGATTCGGAATCCTCGCCATCGAAAGCCTTGCTGTCGGTCACCATCTCGTAAAACAGGGCACCGAGACTGAAGATGTTCGAGCGGGCATCGATATTTTCGCCGCGGACCTGCTCCGGCGACATGTAATGCAAGATAGATGGGAGCTCGGGCATTTGAGCGGTAAATTTACCCACGCTGGAGACGCCGAATCCCAGAACCCTGACGGTACTATCCCAGCCGCACATGATTTTGGCGGGCTCGAGGCTGTAGTGAAAAACGTTGTGGGAGTGAGCGTGATCGAGGCCGCCGCAGACTTGCCTTCCGATATCGAGCAGATCCCAGATGGAGAATCCTTCTTTGCGGGCCAGCATGGTGGCGACGCTGTTGCCCTGGATATATTCCATGGCAGCGTAGAACTGGCCTTCGATTACTCCGGCGCCGTAAACCGGCGCGAGGTTGGGATTGCTCAGGACTTTGGTGGTCTCCGCCTCGGCCAGCAGGCACTTCTCCAGTTCTCCGGCGGATTCGCCGAAGGCGGACAACTGGATCGCCTTCAGCGCCACGGTTTGACTGGTTTGCGGATCGTTGGCTTTATAGACCGCGCCAGTGGCTGACTTTGACAGTTCGCTCAGAATTTCGAAGTGGCCGATTTTCGACATTGGTTCCGTACCTCATCCCAGAAAACAAGCCGCGCAGTTTCCCATTGAGAAGCCGCGTGGGTTCAAACCCTGGGCAGGGTATGGTTAGGATAGCGCTGTCGCCATAAGGGTTTCGAGTTACCAAAGTGTCGAGAAAATGGTGCGAACCATGGGACGCGATTCGCAGGTGCAGTCGACGAGTTGCGGGCTGAGGCGCTCGCTCATGCCGCAAGAATATGTTTTGCCCTCCGCCGTGACCTTTTGCATGCGGGTACGGTTTAACGTCGAAAGAGTGGGTGTGACATTTGTCAGGTAAGCGGGATGACGATCTCCACTGGCGGCCGGGCGTGAGCGGATGGATTATAGGGGTGCGCGGTGCAGCGAAGCGCACACGTGATATTCCGGCTCGGAGGCAGTTGTGGGGAGCGCAAGCATTCGTTTATCCTTGAGGCCTGCATGGACTGAGCTGTTCCGCTGTCCTGCACGTCGCGTCTTCCCTGGGGTTCGTCCGGGATTCACAATATGACTTTGAGCCGATTTGTTACCAAGAATGCCTTCCGCAACAAACGCCGCAGCATTCTGACGGTGTTGAGCATTGCTTTCTCTTTGCTCTTGCTGACGCTCATGATGACCATCTGGCGTGCTTTTTATCTGGATCAGGGCAGTGCGGAGTCGGCGGAGAGGCTGGTGGTGCGGCATAGGGTTTCTTTGACATTCTCGTTGCCCGGTTTCTATCGCGAAAAAATTCGCGCGGTGCCGGGAGTAGTGGCGGTGGTGCCGGTCTCCTGGTTCGGAGGAATTTATAAAGACACGAAGCCGGAGAACTTCTTTGCGCAGTTTGGGACAGATCCCGAGGAATTTTTCAAAGTATTCCGGGACATGGAAATGCCCGAGGAGCAGCAGACAACGTGGCAGCGGGATCGTCAGGGTGTGATCGTCGACGACACGCTGGCCAAGAAATATGGATGGAAGCTGGGTGACCGGATCGTTTTGCAGGGCACGATTTATCCTGTCGACCTGGAGTTATATGTTCGAGGCATTTTTCACTCAGATCCCGACAATAAAGCGGTGTATTTCAACGCGAAGTATGTGGAAGAGGCTGTTTCTTTTTTCAAGGGACAAGCGGGTACGTTCAGTATTCTCGCGGCTTCTCCGGGAGATGTGAGCAAGATCGCAAGCACTGTCGATGATATGTTTCGCAACTCGCCTCAGCCTACGAAATCGGAGAGCGAGAAGGCTTTCGGCCTGGAATTTGTTGCCATGATGGGCAATGTGAAAGCGTTCATCCTGATGATTTGTTCGGCGGTGGTATTTGCAACTTTGCTGGTTTCCGCGAACACCATGGCAATGTCGATCCGCGAGAGAACGCGGGAAGTGGCCGTGCTTAAGACTTTGGGCTTTACCCGGCAAAGTGTGCTTGGTCTATTTGTGAGCGAGGCTGTGGCACTGTCTCTGGCTGGGGGACTGATTGGGTTTTTCCTGGGTTGGATCATGATTTACGGACTTACGCATTCCAAGCAGTTTATTTCTTTTTTCCCTATGAAGGTGACGCCAGGGATGTGCGGTCTAGCCCTGCTGACCGCCGGATTTGTGGGGCTGGTGAGTGCCGTGCTTCCTTCCTATCACGCTTCGAAGGTGAATATTGTAGATGGGTTGCGGCACATTGGTTGAGTCTGGGTTGAAATCGGTTTGAGCTTATGACGCTGGGCAGTTTTGTGATGCGCAATACGTTTCGCAACAAGCGGCGCAGCCTGCTGACGATGCTCAGCATCAGCTTTTCGCTGCTGCTGCTGACGCTGATGATGTCGATCTGGCGGACTTTTTATATCGATGTGGGCGCCGCGGACTCAGCTAAAAGGGTGATCACGCGCGATCGAGTATCGTTAGCGTTCTTGCTGCCCGGCTATTATCGGGAGAAGATTCGGAGCATCCCAGGAGTGATAGCAGTGGCACCGATGACGTGGTTTGGAGGGAAGTATAGGGACGATCGTCCGGAGAATTTCTTCGCGCAGGTCGCCACGGACCCGGATGAGTATCTGAAAGTTGCCTCCGATAAGATCACGCCTCCGGATCAGGTGGAGGCCTGGCAACATGACCGGGCTGGGGCGTTAGTGGATGTGACCCTAGCCCACAAGTATGGTTGGAAGGTCGGCGACAAGATCACGCTGCTGGGCACCATATTTCCGACGAATCCGGAATTGACGATTCGGGCCATCTACCACCGCGATCCACCGCAGAATGCGCTTTATTTTAACGCCAAGTATCTCGAAGAATCCGTGGACTGGTTTAAAGGGCGAGCCGGCTGGTATGCCACGCAGGTCACCGCGCCGCAAGATGTGGCGCGGGTTGCGGGCGCGATCGACGACATGTTCCGCAACTCGCCGCAGCGGACGAAAACAGAGAGCGAAAAAGCTTTCCAGCTTTCGTTCGTGGCTACGTTAGGCAACGTGAAGGCCTTTATTCTAGGCATTTGTGGTGCAGTCGTGTTCGCGATTTTGCTGGTTTCGGCGAATACCATGGCCATGTCGGTGCGCAGCCGGACACGCGAAGTGGCGGTGCTGAAGACATTAGGATTCACCCGTGGGCGGGTGCTGTCGCTCTTCGTGTTTGAATCCGTGGCTCTGGCGGTAGCGGGCGGGCTCCTGGGAATATTCGGTGCCGCTGGATTGATACATCTGATTACGCACTCCTCGGTTGCGATCGGTATTCCAATGGATATGAAAGTTACTTTGAAGACGGTGGCGCTGTCGTTGGCGGTCGCGGCGACCGTCGGATTTCTGAGCGGATACATTCCCGCATACGGCGCGTCGCGTACGAATATCGTGGAGGGTTTGCGGCACATTGGTTGAGTACACCAGGGTTGACTACACCAGGCTGAGTTGAGATCGAATCTATGGCGATACCGATCAGTTATAACGTCCGCAACTTGAGGCTCCGCAAGGGGCTTACCGTCATGACCGCGCTGGGCATTGCGCTGACCGTGACCACTGCGATCTTTCTGATGGCGCTGCTGGCGGGGCTGCAGCGAGCTTTCGTTTCGAGCGGCAATCCGCAGAATGTGCTGGTGTTGCGCAAGGGATCGGAGGCAGAGCTTTCGGGAGGCTTCGATGCGGCGCTGTTTCCCACGCTTAAGGTTCTACCCGGCATCGCGAAGGATAGTCACGGCGATCCTATGGTTTCGGGCGAGTGGGTGGTGGTGATCGTGCTTCCACGCAAAGACGGCACGGGCGAGGTGAACGTCACGGTGCGCGGGATGATGCCGGATGGACTCGAACTTCGCCCCAGCGCAAAGCTGATCGAAGGGCGATGGTTTCAAGCCGGGCAGCGCGAGGTGGTGGTGAGCAAATCGATCCGCTCGCGCTTTTCGCACGCGAACATCGGCGACACGATGGAGTTTGGAAAAGGCTCGTGGAAAGTTGTGGGGGTGTTTGACGCCGGAGGTTCGGCCTACGAATCGGAGATTTGGGCCGATGTGAATCAGATGGCCTCGGATTTCGATCGTCAAGGCGGGTATTCATCGGCGTACCTGCGCGCGACTGATCCTATTGCGGCCGACGCGCTCAAGAATCGCGTGAGCGATGATCAGCGGCTCAAGCTTGAAGGAGTACTCGAAACAGATTATTACGCGAAGCAAACCAGTTCGGGCGCGCCTATTAAATATATTGGCATCGTGGTCGCGATTATCATGGCGATTGGATCGAGTTTCGCGGCAATGAATACGATGTACGCGGCGGTAGCGTACCGCGGACGCGAAATTGCTACGTTGCGCGTGCTGGGATTTTCTCGTCCCGCCATTTTGACTTCTTTTGTTTTCGAGTCGCTGTTGCTGGCGATGCTGGGCGCTTTAGTGGGAATTCTGCTAATGCTGCCGTTCAACGGCATGCAGACGGGAACGTCGAACGCTGTTACGTTTAGCGAAGTGGTCTTCAGCCTGCGAATTACCTGGCAGGTTGCGATGTATGCGATCGTCTTCGCCTTGGCAATGGGCTTGTTCGGCGGGCTGTTCCCGGCCTGGCATGCGGCACGGCAGAATATTCTGACTGCGTTGCGAGGTTGATTTTTTGGTTTTGGGGAAACCAGATCAGTACGTATTTCGTATTCATGCTTATGCCGATTGACGCGAAACACGAAGATTTACAGAGCTTGCGAATCGACCGCACGGAGCGCGGCGCGAGCAACGGAGAGCCGCCCGCCTGGGCGCGGCGCTACATTGTTATAGGGATCGTCGTCGTAGCTGTATTGAGCTTGTCCGTCCTGGCTTACCGCTTGCTAGGCCGCGACGCTCCCGAGGTGGAGGTGGTACGCGCAGCAGCCGAAAACAGCGACGTGGGTGATACGGTGCTCTCAGCCACGGGCTACATCGTGGCTCATCATACGATCAACGTGAATTCCAAAGTCACCGGACGTCTGGCGTGGATCGGCGTGGAAAAAGGCGACAACGTCAAAGAAGGACAGGTTCTGGTTCGTTTGGAGGACGAGGAGTTCCGCGCTTCTTACGAGCAGGCAAAAGGCGCGTTAGATAATGCGCGTGCTTATCTCGAAGAACTGGAACACGGATCGCGGCCGGAAGAAATTCAAGAGGCCCAACATAATCTTGATGAAGCTCGCGCCACGCTGGTGAATGACAAGCTGACTTTGGACCGCACCAAGGAGCTTTCGGCGGGTGGAGTAGTTTCGCGTCAGTCGTTGGACGATGCGACGGCAAAGTTTGAGTCAGACCAGCAGCGAGTGAATTCGCTGGACAAAGCTTCTCAGCTGATGAAGATCGGCCCCCGGCCGGAGGAAATCGCCCGCGCTCGCGGATCGGTCGCTCAGGCGCAGGGTCTTGCCGATTATGCCAAGTCGCAGCTCGATGCCACGGTGATTCGCGCGCCGGTCACCGGCACGATTCTGGACCGCACCGCCGAAAAAGGCGAACTGATTACGGCGCAGTTTGCCAGTGCTGCGGCGGGCGGACCTCAGGGATCGGTTGTGTCGCTGGCGGATTTGAACGATCTTCAGGTTGAGCTCGATATCGCGCAGGCCGACTTTGCCCGGCTCGGTCCAAAACAAAAGGGCATCGTCACCACGGACACTTATCCCGACAAGAAGTATGACGGAGAAATTGCGCAGATTTCTCCCGANNGCGAATCGGCAGAAAGCTACGGTGCAGGTAAAAGTGCAGGTGCTGAATCCGAGTAAATATCCAGACGTATTTCTGCGGCCGGAGATGAATGCCACAGTGAGATTTCTGGCGGATCAGCCGAAAGCTTCCGGCACGCAACCCGCGGGAGCGTTTGTACCGGCGGCTGCGGTGCGGGATCACGACGGCAAGAAGATCGTTTTACTGGCCTTCGATGGCAAGGCGCGCATGCGTGAGGTTCACGTGTTGAGCCAGCGCACCGACGGATTTCTGGTTGACGGATTGGTCGGGGGTGAGAGCGTGATCACCAAGGGGCCACAAGATCTGAAGGACGGGGACACAATTAAGGTGAAGGGATGATTTCATGAGCACTGTTGCTGAAACCAGAGTCGCTACGGGAACGAAAGTCGTTCAGGCCCGCAACGTCAGCAAAATTTTCAAGCGGGAGGCCTTCGAGGTAAAGGCTCTCGACGATGTCTCCATTGACATTGCGACCGGCGAATTTTTGGCTCTGATGGGTCCTTCGGGCTCGGGCAAGACCACGCTGCTGAACATGATTGCAGCCATTGACCGGCCGACGTCCGGCGAACTGCTGGTGCAGAACCAGAATGTTTTTCGCTTCAATGATTCGCAGGCGGCACACTGGCGCAATGAGCACATCGGGTACGTGTTCCAGACGTTTAACCTGATCCCGGTTCTCACCGCCTTTGAAAACGTAGAGCTGCCGCTGCTGCTGACCAAGCTCAATTCACAGCAGAGACGCGACCACGTGATGACCGCCTTGAAGCTGGTGGGTCTGGAAGATCGGGTGAATCACCTTCCGAAGCAGCTTTCCGGAGGACAGGAGCAACGCGTGGCGATTGCGCGGGCGATTGTCAGCGATCCGACGCTGTTGCTGGCGGACGAACCTACAGGAGATTTGGACAGTCATTCAGCGACGGAGGTTTTGGAAATCCTGAAGCGGCTGAACGAAGACTTCCACAAAACAATTGTGATGGTGACCCACGACCCGCACGCCGCTTCGTACGCGCACGTCACGCGTCACCTTGAGAAAGGGATGCTGCTGCCACCGGGATAGGTCTGAATCACTGGGGGGCTAATATCGCCAGCGCAGGCTCCATTCCCGATGTCGCGTCGGCCACCCACTGCCAGGCGCGGCGGCCATTCTCCAGAGCCACGGCCTTGGCCTCTCCGTACGCCACCAGCCGATTGAGCACGGTGGTGACCGAGGCCATGGGATCTTTGTGGCGCGCCAGCATGGGCGGCATTCTTTCCTGAATCCGGTCGCAAACGTCGCGCGCGCTCAAGGCGCGGTTGGCTTCCATCAGAATCATGCGGCAGGCTTTGGTGAAACCAGGCTGGCGGCCGCCGCTTTTACGGTCGACCAGTTCCAGCAATTCATCGCTCAACACTTCGTCTCCGAACAGGTTGGCGAGGCCGACGATGGTCTGTTTGACGGTCCCAATGCGGCGCATTACTTCGGAGCGCTGCTGCAACAGTTGACGCAGCTCTTCGTGAGCCTGCCGTACCACCTCGTGCACAGGTCCAGTAACGGCGCTGGGAACCGTTCTGATCGCGATTGGCTGACTTTCCATATTAACCTCCAAAACCTACGGTTCCGGCGCACCAGCTTCGGCGCGTGCGGGCTCATCAGACGATACGCAGGAAGTCGCACGCGAGTTCCCTGGTTCCTCACGGCCCTGACTTGCCTATTAGACGCACGATCTGGGAGTTCGTTACATGTGCCGAATGATGGAAGGATGGCAGATGATCTGGGTGGGGGCACCGGTTGAGTACATAACGTTCAGGACATAACAAGAAGACATTGTCCCAAAATGGACACATGCCCAATTAAGGATTCTGGCGGTCACTCAATCGCCGATTGGGTTCCCTCAAGACAACGGGGAGACCGAGAGTCTCCGATGTTAGAAGAGTAACCATTATCCCCCGTGTCTACCGCCGCACAACTCGCATTCGGAGCCTCACACTTACCGGTGCTGCTGGTGGGGAACCAGGAAGAAGATTTTTTCCTCATTCGTGAAATCCTGGAGCGAAACCGGAGTGAGATGCCCGCGGAACTCGACCACGCCAACTCGCTGGAAGAGGCCAAGACGATGTTGCAGCGAGGCCACTACGGGTTGGTCTTGTTTGAACACGAGACAAAGGATGCCGCCGCGACGAAGCTGCTCGCGGAATTTCTACAAACCGGGCGCGCAGTGCCTTTCATCGTGCTGACCGATCAGGCGGATGAAAAAGCGGTCGCGGAAATTATTCAGGCGGGGGCGTGGGATTGCGTGGAGAAATCGCAGCTCAACGGGGCTAACCTTCTGCGCACCATGCGTTGCACGCTGAATCTGCACTCCGCGCAGCAACACCAGAAGTCGTTGGAGGACTCATCCCGCAAGCTATCCCGCGCAGTGGAGCAATCGGCGGATAACATCATGATCACGAACAGCGACGGGATCATCGAATACGTGAATCCGGCATTTGAAGCGTTGACCGGCTATTCGTCAGCGGAAGCAGTCGGCCAGACTCCAGGCATTCTCACTTCCGGCCAGCAAGCGCCGGCTCTCTATCGAGAATTGTGGGAGACCATCAGCATCGAGAACGTTTATCACAACATTCTGGTGAACCGGAAGAAGAACGGTGAGTTGTATTACGTTGACGAGAACATCAGTGCGATACGGGATGCTGCCGGCTGCATCACGCACTTTGTCTCCAACGGCCGCGATCTCACCAAGCGATTGCATCTCGAGGAGCAGTTGCTGCAGGCGCAAAAAATGGATGCGGTGGGGCGTCTCGCTGGAGGCGTGGCGCATGACTTCAATAATCTGTTGACCATCATCACAAGTTATTCCGAGCTGGCGTTGGATTCGGCAGTGCCAGGAAGTCCCACGCAAAGCCGCCTTCAGGAAATTCTTTCCGCGGCGCGGCGCGCTGCCGAGTTAACTCGGCAGTTGCTGGCCTACAGCCGTAATCAACCGCAAGCCTTGCGGGTGGCGGAACTCAACCCGGTGGTCAGTGTGATGGTGAAGACCTTGCACCGGCTCATTGGGGAAGACATCGAGCTGATATTCTTGCCGGGAGTGGGATTGGGGCGAATTCGTCTGGATCCGATGCAGATCGAGCAGATACTGATGAATCTCGCGGCCAACGCCCGGGATGCTATGCCCCAGGGAGGGCAGTGCACGATTGAAACGCTGAACGTGCGCCTTGACGCGGAATATGTTTGCCACAAGAACGCCGTTATTCCCGTCGGACGTTATGCTGTTATGACGGTGACCGACACGGGCTCGGGAATCTCGCCGGATCATCTGCCGCACATTTTTGAGCCCTTCTATACTACGAAGCCCTCTGGCAAGGGCACTGGACTTGGGTTGGCGACGGTTTATGGCATCGTGAAACAGAATCACGGATTCGTCTGGGCCTACAGTGAAGGCGGAATGGGTACGGTCTTCAAGATCTACCTGCCCTGCGTGCAGGAGCGGATAGCTGAAACCGAAGTGCCGAACCTGATCGCGGAGGCCATGTCTCGCGGTACCGAGACCGTTCTTCTGGTTGAAGATGAAGACGCATTGCGCCACGCAACCGCCGAGTTTCTGGGGCTTCGCGGTTACACCGTATTGGAAGCGAAGGACGGCGAGGACGCCTTAGGGGTCGCCGCAAATCATGGGAAGGCGATTGACCTGGCCGTGACTGACGTGGTGATGCCGCGCATTAGTGGGGGCCAACTGGCGAAGGAACTGACCACGATCCGTCCTGCGACGAGAGTGCTATTCGTTTCCGGATACGCTGGCCAAACTATCCTGGATCATAAAGTATTCGACGTGGAAAACAATTTTCTCCAAAAGCCGTTTACATTAAGGCAGCTGGCAAGCAAAGTACGGGCAGTTCTGGATCGCGACACTACTGCAGGTCACTTGCCACCGGAAACGATCGAGGCTCCGTATCGCCCTACGGCGCGACCCGAGTGAGCTTTCCATCTTTCAGTGTAAAACGGTCTCCGCGCCAAGTGACGGTGTGGCCACTCAGGCTCACGAGCCAGAGCACAACCGCAACCAGATCCCGCAGCGGAATCATCCAGGCATATTGGAGAACTTGCCGGTCCCGCAGCACTTTCCAGCCTACAACCAGCGCCACAGCGAAGCGCAGAACGAGCGTGGANNTGCCCACAGGATCCCAAACGTGAAAGCCAGTCCAAAGTAGCCGCCGGCACGAGCGTCGCGAACTCCGCGCGCCCAGCGAAGCTGATGCGCAAAGAATTCTCGCAGGTTGTAGGCTGGAAGGTAAGTTTCGACCACAACCTCGGAGAGCCTGATGGAGAAGCCAAGCTCCGCAATGCGCCTGCCCAGTTCGTAGTCATCGGCAAGATGATTCACGATTGAGTGGAACCCGCCAATTTTCTCTAACTCGGCGCGGCGGAATGCCAGGGTTGAACCGAGTCCAAATCGAATACCGCCTTCGAGCTGACCGGCAGCCAGTACCCCGGCACAAAAATCTGCACTGATGCCGAGCGCTTCGAGCCTGGATCCCAGCGTCGCAGCAGGCACTCCGCGGTAAAGACACGTGACCATACCCACGCGGGAATCGGCCAGAGGCGCAGTGACCCGGCGGAGATAATCAGGCTCGACTCGAATGTCGCTGTCGTTAACGATCAGGCAGTCATAACGGGCTTCCGTCCTCATCTGCTCGAGGTTGCTCACTTTCACATTTGCGCCCAGAATCACCCGACTCACAACCAACTGAATTCTGCGATCTGGAAATTCTCTTTGCAATGCCTTAACGCTCTCGATCGCAGCATCGTTCGCATCGCTCACCCCGAAGATGATTTCGTATTCCGGATAATCCTGGCGGCAATGGCTGCGAAAGCATTCGTAGATTTCGGGATCGATTCCTTTCAGCGGCTTGAGAATCGAAACCGGCGGCAGAGGCAGTGTGGGAGCGGCCCCGGGCCGTCTCCGTTCGCGTAGAAACTTGAACGCACTCCAAAGACAAAGGAGGTAATACAGTGAACTGGAAACGATGCCTGCGACCGCGACGATCTGAACTGTGATCCGAACTATGGTGAGGATGGAGTGCATCATGCGCACGCGCAGGTCATACTATTCGTAACGCAGCGCCTCAATCGGATCCAAATTTGCGGCCTTCCACGCGGGATAGATGCCGAAGACCAGCCCAACTCCCGCGGCGGATGTGAAGCCGAAGATCGTCCAGAACATCGACATGTGAGCGGGCAGCGACGGCCAGAAGGCGGGAATAATTCCGACGATGATCGCACCGAGCGCAATTCCAATCAACCCGCCGACCGCGGTAAGAATAATCGCCTCCAGCGTGAATTGCAGAAGAATATCGCGTTTGCGGGCGCCAATGGCCTTGCGAACGCCAATCTCGCGCGTTCNNCCCACAAACAGCATGCCGGTGAGCTGATTCCAAACGTCGGAGATCGAATCGGAAGTAAAGACGGCAAAATCATCCGGCTTGTTGGTAGGGACTTTGCGGCGGCGGCGCAGCAGTTCCCGCATTTCGTCGATGGCCTTCGGCATGTCGTCGTGGGACGTTGCCTTGACCATGATCCAATGGTCCTTCAATTCAGGGTGAAGCGTCTTAAAGGTAGTTATCGGGAAAAAGACCCGGTTATCGTTGGGATCTTTTCCGCCTCCAAACACCGATTTCACCTTTGCGATAACACCAATCACGTCAAACAATTCCCCCTCGATGTTGATTTCCTTGCCCAGGGGATTCTCCAGCGGAAAGAGTTCTTCTGCGGTATCGTGACCCAGGAGAATGACCTTAGCGCGCCGCTGCTCCTCGGCTTCAGTGAACCACCTTCCAGCTGCCATCTGCAGGTCGACAACGTCTTTTACGGAAGCGGTGTCTCCCTCGAGGATCGTGTTTTTGGCCTTGCGATCCTGATACTTCACCGCGAAGGTGCCGACGCCCAGTTCTTGACGGACGAACTGGATGATCGCGCCCGAGGCCTTTACATGCGGCAGTTGGCCGATGGCTTCCGCGTCATCGAGGGTCAGCTTCTTGCGTATGCGCATTGCTTCGCTGGGGCGACCGAAGGTGAACGGCTCAAGATGATAGGCAAAGATGACGTTGGATCCGATGCTGGCGACCACGTCGCGCACATTGTCGTCCAGGCCGCGTCCAATGGATGAAACGCCGATGACCATGGCAACGCCAATCACGATTCCCAGCACGGTCAACGACGAACGCATCTTGTTGCTGCGAATCGTATCCGTCGCCATGTGGACGATCTCGCCGAATTCGTCTTTGTGAATCATAAAAATTGGGTAATTGGGCGATTGGGTGATCGGGCCATTGAAAATCTAAGCAAAACCAGCAACTCGGTTTTCAATCGCACAATCACCCAATCGCAAAATCGCCAAATTCTTTACGTTTCGAACCTTAATGCTACGATCGGGTCCAGCTTCGCCGCTTTGCGCGCGGGGTAGACTCCGAAGAACACTCCAACGCTTGCCGACACAATGAGCCCGGCCGCCACGGCCCAGAGCTTGATCGACGAAGGCATCCCGATCAGCAAAGTAACCGTCAGGGCGATGGCCACTCCCAACAAGACGCCCAGGACACCGCCTGCGAGCGCCAGAGTAACGGACTCGATCAGAAACTGCAGCAACACATCGTCGCGCCGCGCCCCGAGAGCCTTGCGAATGCCGATCTCGCGGGTGCGCTCGGTGACCGAGACCAGCATAATATTCATGATCACAATGCCGCCAACGACTAAAGAGATGGCGGCAATGCCGATGGTAGCAATAAAGAAAGTCTGGCTGAAGCCGGTCCAGATCCCCAGCAGGCTGGCATTGGTCTCAATGTCAAAACTGTCGTCGCCGCCGAGCTGATCGTGGCGCCTGGCGCGAAGGGCGGCGCGCGCTTCGTCGACGGCCTCGTTGAGCGGCACTCCCGCGCTGGCGGCCTTTCCCGCAATCCGCAGGCTGTTGTTGTGCGATCCATATTGCTTCAGGCAAGCCGTCATGGGAATCATCACGTAATTGTCAGCGCTCTGCCCCAGGGTCGTGCCCTTCTTCGTTCCCACACCAATTACCTGGTAAGTCCAGCCATCGACACGGATTTCCTTGCCGAGTGGATCCGTACCCGTCATCAGATGCTCCACGATATCTGCTCCCACCACGGCGACCGGGGACCGATTATCCACGTCTGTCTGGTTCAGCATGCGGCCCGAGCTTAGGTCGATATCCAGAATCGTAGCCATCCCAGGGGTGATTCCCCGCACCAGGGTATCGCTGATCGATTGCTCGTTGTACTTCACATGGCCGCTTTCGTTGCGCGTGGAGGCTGCGACCAACAAACAATGCCGGCAGGCATCCGCTACCGCCTGGTAGTCCTCCATGGTCAGGTCTTTGCGCTTCTCCGCTTCCAGAAAGTGGTCCACGTTGGTGACGGCCGGAGAAACTTTGAAGATAAGGAAAACATCCGCGCCCAGATTGAAGATCTTCTGCGCCACGTAATCGTTGATCCCGGAGACAAATGTAACCACGGCGATCACGGCAGCCACGCCGATCACGACGCCGAGCAGCGTTAGCACGG
>PLUI01000120.1 GCA_003164855.1 Acidobacteriaceae bacterium | reverse complement strand
CCAAATCGAAAATTGGTAAACATTCGCCGACTTTCCAGTACCGACTCGATAAGCGATTTCAGATCGCTTCCGATTAGCCAACCAGTCGCCTGGAATGCGTGGGTTCGATCTTGCCCGCTGGGAAAGCATTATAATGGCCCACGCGAATGCCTCTCGCCTCTGGCACAAGACTCGGCCCTTATGAAATTCAATCGCCGCTCGGCGCGGGCGGCGCGGGCGNNGGCGCGGGCGGCATGGGCGAAGTCTACCGTGCCAAAGATACCCGGCTGGGTCGGGATGTTGCCATCAAGGTTCTGCCGGAAAAGCTGGCGAGGGACGCCGAACGGCTGCAGCGATTTGAAACCGAGGCGCGGGCGATTGCGGCGCTGAACCACCCCAACATTCTTTCTATTCACGACATCGGCACCTATGAGGGTGCGCCTTATCTGGTCTCCGAGTGCCTGGAGGGTCAAACCCTGAGGGCAGAGTTGAGCGGTGCGGCGTTGCCGGTGCGGCGAGTCGTCGACTACGGCACGCAAATCGCGCAGGGCCTGGCGGCGGCGCACGACAAAGGGATCGTTCATCGCGATCTGAAGCCGGAAAATGTCTTCGTCACCCACGATGGGCGGGTAAAGATTCTCGATTTTGGATTGGCGAAACTGGCGCGGCCGGAGACGTCTTCGGACGAGGGCGCGACCATGGAGGTGATGCCCACCTCCGCCGGCGTCGTGCTCGGCACGGTAGGATACATGTCCCCTGAGCAAGTCAGGGGTGAGCCTGCCGATGCCCGTTCCGACATTTTTTCGCTGGGGACGATTTTGTACGAAATGATCTCCGGGCATCGCGCCTTCCGGCGAGATACTTCAGCCGAGACGATGACCTCGATCCTGAAAGAGGACCCGCCGGAGTTGAGCCTTACCGATAAACCCATTTCGCCCGTGCTGGAGCGCGTGGTCAGAAGGTGCCTGGAGAAAAGCCCGCTGCAACGGTTTCAATCGGCGCGGGATTTGGCGTTCAATCTTGAAAGCCTGTCGGGAACTACTTCCACGAGCGCGGTGACCGCCACTGCCAGGTTCGCAATTGCGGCGGCCGAAGAGAAAACGTCTCGCAAGTGGGTGATGGCGCTGGCGGCCGGCGCGCTTTTGCTGGCGCTGGTGGCTGCGGGTAGCTGGATGCTGGGAGCACGCAGCAGTTTGCCGCCGCTGCCGACTTATCACCAGCTGACGTTTGATCGCGGACTGGTCTATGCCGCGCGTTTTGCTTCGGACGGCCGCTCCATCTATTACAGCGCCAGCTGGAATGGCGAGCCGGTCCAACTCTACTCCACCCAGCCCGATGCTCCTGAGTCGCGCCCATTGAATCTCGGCAACTCCACGTTGTTCGCGGTATCAGCTTCTCAGTTGGCGATTTCGGCGGGCTGCAAAGACCGCTATATCGGGCTTTGCCAGGGAACCCTGGGCTTGGTACCCCTTGCCGGGGGCACGCCGCGGGAGGTTGCCGACAGTGTGCTGGCCGCCGATTGGAGCGCCGACGGCAGCGAGATGGCGCTCGTCCTGCAGGTTGAGGGAAAGTACCGCGTGGAGTTCCCTCGCGGGAAGACGCTCTATGAGAGCACCCACCCGCTGGGATACTTGCGAATCACGCCGCGCGGCAATGCTGTGGCGTTTGTCGAATTTAGTTCGGTCGATGGCGATGCGGGGTGGGTGATTGCCGTGGACCGCAATGGAAAGCAACTGCTCCACTCGGTGACGTTTATCAGTACGGAGGGTTTGGCGTGGTCTCCGTCGGGTGAAGAGATCTGGGTGGCGGCCACCCGGACGGAGGGATGGGCGAACGAAGTGGTCGGTCTTGGGCTCAATGGGAAGCAGCTCGTCGTTCTTCGACTGCCGGGCATTCTCCGGCTTCACGATGTGTCGCGCGATGGGCGAGTGCTGCTTTCGAAAGAATCGTGGAGAAGCGGATTGCGATTCCGTGGAGCGGCCGATAAGAAGGAACGCGATCTGAGCTGGCTCGACTATGCAACCTTGAGGGACATTTCGGCGGACGGCAGTTTGATCTCGTTCGATGACTGGGGCTCGGCAGCCGGCGCGTCGGGCCTGGCTTTCCTTCGAAAAACCGACGGATCGCCCGCGATAAAACTCGGACAGTACAGCGAGCCAGTTCTCTCGCCGGACACCAAGCAGGTGCTAGCGTCGAACGCCACGACTGTAAATCTGGTGGGTTTCGCTCTGCTGCCAACGGGCGCGGGGGAAATCCAGAAAGTAAACGCGAACGGCATTCAGGAAACCGCTTCGTCTGGCTTCATGCCCGACGGAAAGGCGATTTATTACGCTGGCGACGATGGTCACGGATGGAAGATGTATATCCAGGACATTCCCGCGGGCAACCCACGCGCCGTAACGCCCGCCATCTCCGTCAAGCGAAATCATCAGGAAGGGCACATCCTTTCGCCGGATGGCCGAACATTCTTTGCCCGCGACCTGAGCGAGCGGGGCGGGCTGTATCCGCTTGCGGGCGGAGAACCGCGGCTGATTCGGGGCTGGTTGCCGGAGGACATCTGGGTTGCCTGGGCCGCAGACGGACGATCGGTCTATGTTTATCACGACGACAAAACTTCAGCGCCTCTTTACCAGCTCGAGCTTGCGACCGGGAAGCGGGAACTGATCACGACCTTGGCTCCGAACGATGTTGCCGGAGTGACGACCATCGTGAATGTGCGCGTGACCGCGGACGGCAAGATTTATGGCTATTCGTTTTGCAGAGAGTTGTCGGATTTGTTCCTGGTTCACGGAGTGCGATAGTCGGAACGGAAGTAAGCCCGGCCATGATTCCAGATCAGTAACGCTTAAACGCGCTTACGTCCACGAACGGGGGATTGCTACTTTTTCTCCGACATTTTGCGGGTGATCTCGGCCATGAGGCGGGGGCGAAGATCGGCCAAGACGCTGTCAACGATGCTGGCGACGTCGGAGGGATTTTCGGCTGGCGGGGCAGCAGTTTCCTGCATAGGCTGTTCGGCGCCTGCGGCGACGGCCATTGCGGACTCGACGGGAACGGGCGCTTCGAATTCCTGAAGTGGAGGCTGCGTGGTTGCGGGCTTGGGGTCGGTGTCGCGGATCTGACGCCAGCTCGCCCATGCGGCGGCGGTGGTCTTTACATCCACGGTTTCGGATTCTTCTTTGTGTTCTTCTTTTGGGTCTTCTTTTTGCTCTTCTCTTTGTTCTGGGACAGGCTCGGTGTGAATCTCGGTATGAACGATGGGCGCATACGCGTGGCTCGATGCAGTTGCCTCGACAATGGCGGATGCGGATTCCGGCGCGGGTGGCAATTCCGGCAGGGCAGATGCAGTCTGTAGGGCAGGGCTTGCAGACTCGACCACCGGTTCATTGATTGGTTCATTGATCGGCGCCGCGAATCCGGAAGACGGCTCAGGCTGTAGCTCTGGTGACGAGAGCTCTGCGGGGACAGGGGCAACGTATGCAGCTTCGGGTTGCGAGATGGGCGCGCTTGCAAGATCAGAGACGTTTGCGGGCTCGGCGGCGACGAAAGAATCCGGCGCAGGTGTGTTTGATGGCGCGGCGAGCGGCGGCTCGGATTCGGAGACTCCGGCGCTCATGGCGCGCACAGGTTGGGAGACAGGCGCAGGCTCTGGACTCGAGAGCGCTTCCGCGGGCCGTTCTATTTCTGCGGCGGGTTCTGCGGCGGCGGGTTCTGCTGCGGCCGGTGCAGAAAAATCTTCCGGCGGCGCGCCAGCAGGCAGGGCCGTTACACTTGCAGAAGCAGTTTCCCCGCCGCCCGCGAAGGCGGCAAAGGCTTTCTGCATTTCCTGGTCGAGCGAGATGTTGGCCTCTTCGGTTTCCAGCGCAACTGCAACTGCGGACCATCGCGAGGAGCCTTGGCTCGTGGACGCGGTCGATTCAGCGGCCATGGATTCGTTGGCGACCGCCATGGTCACGGGCACATCCCGAGATTCTTCCGACTTTTCGTCAGCTTCGCGATTTGTCTCAGCCGCCTTGGTTTCGCCGGCAGCGCTCTCCCGATTTTCCGGGACAACTTCCGGCTGCAGATTGGCTGCAGGAGCGAAGGCAGCCGAGTCTGTGCTTGCGGCATTTTCGTCTGCCTGCTGTTCCCTGGTGGTTGCCGCGACGAGCTGAATTTGGGCAGCGGCGGCAGCAATTGCGGCCACTTCTTCCGGAGTCACATCTTTTGGCAGTCCTGGTGAAGCGACGGCGGCGACATCCACGGTGGGTTCCGCGGTTTGAGGTTGAGCTTCCTGCGATTGAATTTCGTGCGGTCGATCTTCCCTTTTCTTATCGGAAGCGCGCCGATTGTGTGGAGACTTCTCCGCTGGGGTTTCGACCACCGTGCGGAGATCGCGATTCACAGGATTGTAGACGGGAGCTTCGTCAGCAACTTTCTCCTCCTCAGTTTTCTCGTGAGGAAATGAAATGCGGTTCTTCCATCCGTTGTCCTCGCCGGCACCGTCGTTTCGGCTGATTCGTCCGGCTTCTTCGGCGGCAGCAATAGCACGCGCAAAGCGTCCGGGCTTCGAAGGTTCGGCGCGGGGCACCACTTTGTCTTCCAGCTTGGATAAAGCGGCGAGCAATTCGCTGGCTTCGAAGGGCTTGACGATGAAACCTTCGGCGCGGACGCGGTGCGCTTCTTCGGGCTTGAACGGTTCCAGTTTGCCGACCGTCAGCAGCACGGGAATTCGCGCCGACTCCTGCGACTCCTTGAGTCGCTGGCAGACCTCGAGTCCGCTGTAGCCGGGCATGTAAACATCAAGGATGACGAGGTCGGGTTTCAGTTCGGCGATCTTTTTCAGCGCAGCCGAACCGTTATTGACAGTAATAACCTCATAGCCCGCATCCGCGAGGATCTTGCGCCCCATGTTCTGGGCGGTCACGCTGTCGTCGGCGAGTAGTATCTTCCGAGCCAAGGAAATTTTTCCTCTTATGAGGGGGAGATATCGCGAAGGTAACCTGCCCCGCGACGTAAGTCAATGATCGGACGGGATGTTACTTGGTTACTAGGGGTCAGCGTCTAGTGCGTTAAGCCGATCTGGACCCGGCAGGCAGACGAATTCGGGTTAATACAGTCAAAACTCCAGGAAACGGTTAACTTTTTCTGACGTCGGGTGTCTAACGCAGGAGTAGAAATGTGGTAGCAAGTGCACATCCCCGGAGGCCGTCATGCCCTCTGCTTCCGTCCGCGTCCGCGTCGCTGGACTCGCGCTTCTTTGCTTTTGCCTTGTTCTTTCTGGCAGTTTCAATGCTCAAAGCCAACTCAGCGGTTCTGATCTCACAGCGCACGAGTGGGGCACCTTTACTTCCATTGCAGGCAGGAACGGGCAGGCGCTGCGGTGGTCGACGTTAAAAGGATCGGCCGATCTCCCGCCCTTTGTGGAGCATATTGGCAGCGCTCAATTCAAGGTTGGGTTAATGGGCACAGTTCGTATGGAGACGCCTGTACTTTATTTCTATTCTCCTCGCGAAACGACGGTATCGGTAAAGGTTGGATTTTCCAAAGGCATCATTACGGAGTGGTATCCGCATGCCAGCGAGGTCAAACCGAGTGCGAAAGAAATCTTGAATCGTGACGGACTCTTTGGACGGAAAGAAGGTGGCAGAATTGCGTGGGATTCGGTTGCGGTCTCTCCAAACATTGCGGCCAGTTTTCCGCGCGGACATGAGCCGGGAGAGCCAGAAGACAATCAATACTATGCGGCTCGTGAAACCGCGGCTGCGCCCCTGGTGGTGAAGACTGCGGCTGGCGACCAGCAAGAGAAATTTCTGTTCTATCGTGGCGTGTCCGCGGATTCCGTGCCCATCTCGGCTACGGTAACGTCCGATGGACAAGTGCGCCTGGCAAATCTGGCGCAGGATGAGATCCCCAGCGTGATTCTTTTTGAGCGCCGCGGAGACAAGCTTGGCTACCGCATGGGGGGAGCAGTGCCGAGCGAAATATCGCTCGATCGCCCCGAACTAACCGCGACCTTTGAGTCCCTGAGCCGTGATCTGCAGGACGTCTTAACCAGTCAGGGCCTGTATCCCGACGAGGCTCATGCCATGATCGAAACCTGGCGCCAATCGTGGTTCGAAGAGGGCAGCCGTTTGTTTTATATCGTGCCCAACAGTTTTCTAAACACGATGCTGCCTTTGACTATTGATCCCGCACCATCGCAAAGGGTGCGTGTGTTTGTGGGCAGGATAGAACTGATCACGCCCTCGACCACACAGGCGGTGGAAAAGATACTCGCGGCCCACGACCTCCCAGGGCTGGAAAAATACTATCGGTTCTTAGAGCCGATTCTTGCGCAGATGAGGGCAGCGAATCCAGACCGCGCGGCGCAGTTCGACCGGGATTTGGACTTGACCTACCGTTCGACGATAGTGCAGCCGTAGACCAAGGCGTAGGGCCATTTCTAGAACGATAGGATCTTCTTTAGTCCCTTCTTTTTCTTCTTCTTGCTGCTCGAAACATCCTTATCGCTGGCCAGGCTGGAGCTGGAACCCGCAGCCGCAGTGGAAGAGGTGCTCGATGCGGGCTGGCCTTGCTGGATCTCGTTGACCTGGACTGGCGGGGGCAAAGGTTGACTAGCCGTTGAACTTTGGGCATCCGCAGTCGGGGTTAATTCGTTGGGATCGGGGGTTGCGCTGGGTTTCAGTTCATTCGCGGGCGCAGTATTCAGATGGGCGAAAGGATCGCTGTTCGCGGCGGGCTGAGCAGAATCCGAGCGCGGGACCGGCTCGTTAGCGCCTGGAGTTCCTCCCTTTCCCGCTTCCACGGTTACGCTGTGGTCACCGGCGCCGATGCCCATGGCTCTCATTGCCGTGGCTCCAGACTCTTTGCTGGCGGCCACAGGCGTGGGATCTACCAAGGTGGGATCGCCGACTTTCGCGGACATGGCTACGTCCGGACCCTTTTTCAGAACGTTCATTAAGGTGGTCAGAGTGGTGTTCTCGCGGCGGCTGTCTTCCTCTTTCTGGTTCAAGGCCACCGCCGCCTTAGTCGGACGCGGGATGGGCTGATGCAGAGCTGCGAGGCGCTTCTTGGCGTCATCGCCGCGCTCCATCACCGGATAGCGCGTAATGATTTGCGAATAGGCTCCGGCGGCTTCCCGGGTGAGTTCCTCGACCATGTTGGCCTTGATCTGCTCGCCGACGCAGCCCGGCCGAGGGCTGGTCTTGACGCAGGTGGGCCGGGCGCGCATTTGCGCGATCTGACCTTCATAGTTCTGCCCGAGGAGAAATAGAGCTTCATCGGCGCGGCTGTAGAGCGGGTATTTTTCCACCAGAGTTTTGAGCCGCGCGATGGATGCGGGATAGGACAGCCGGAGGTAATAGAACTTTCCAATATCGAATTCGCGCTCGGCAAGCACTTCTTGCACTTCCAGCAGACGCTCCTTGCCTTCCTTCACCAGCTTGGGGTTGTCCGGATACTGCATGATCAGGTTGCGATATTCGTCCTCGGCGCGCTGGGCGTGAGTGTAGTCACGATCGGCTTTTTCCATCTGCTGGTACTGAATGTTGGCGATCTTTAACTGCGCTTCGGCGGCTTCCGGCATGTTGGGGAAAAAAGTCTCGAAATCGCGATATTCCTGTTCGGCCTGAGCCAGCGAAGCGGTTCCACCCTCGGCGTACCAGGAATCGCCCACCGCCAGCTTGGCGCGCGCGATGAATTCGGAATCGGGATAGGTATTGATCAAGGTCTGCAAGGTCATGCGGGCCACGTCGAAGCGGTTGTGCCTCATAGCGTCCATGGCTTTGTCGAACA
>PLUI01000223.1 GCA_003164855.1 Acidobacteriaceae bacterium | reverse complement strand
AGCAACCGCCTTCGGTTCATCACCCACCAGGCTAAGCGAATTCTTCTAATAGACGTATCAAACTGTTCGGCTGCTGAGGTCGAAAAGATTTTCCGGGCTGTACCGGAGCTTGTGACGACCCATCTGCGCGGCTCAGTCCGGCTCATTTGTTTCAGAAAGAACAGATCACATGCGAAACGTCTTCGTAGACAAGTGGAAGTCACTACTGAAGGTCGTGCTAGTGGCTGGTGCGTTGCTGCTCATTATGGCTCACTGGGCCTGAACAAACGCCATTCGATACAGCGGAGCGTGCGCAGCTCTTAATGCAAGACCAAAGATGACTCCGGTCGTCTGAAGCACAAGTGAGAGAGACTCTTTATCTGACCTTCTCGACAACGGAGGTTCGCTGCACGGCGGCGAGAGCGCGCTTCTCCACGATGGCGTCGTAGAGGTCCTTCGCGACGGTTGCCAGGTCTGCTTCGCTATCCAGCACAAGATCGGCATAGCCCTTGCTGGGAAGCACGTACTGACGCGTCGCCGGTAACACAGCATTCTTGTACTGCCACAGGATGAAGTCCAAGGAACGCTGACGCTCGGTAATGTCCCTCACCTTTCGGCGATGAAAACAGACCTCTTCGGGAGCGTCCAGGTAGATCGACAGGTCGAAGTGGGGGCGGAGTTGCGCAAAATGCAAAGCCAGAATGCCTTCCACGATTAGGAGCGACTTGGCAGCAATGTGTTCGTGCTGATCGTGCACGCGCAGGTGCTGGGCAAAGTCGTAGATGGGAGCCTCGATGGCATGGCCTGCGGCATAGGCGTGGATATGGTTCTCCAGCAACTGCACGTCGATTGCATTCGGCGCGTCATAGTTCTGCTTCGCTCGTTCTTCCAAGGGAAGATGATTCATCTCGAGGGCGTAGAGCTCCATCGAGATAACGTGTCCGTTGAGACGACTGGCCACGCTCTTGGCTACTGTCGACTTCCCGCTGCCGGACGGACCCGCGAGTCCAACGACGAAGATTTCTTCGTGCACCGGAGCAGTAATCATGATGCGTTAGTCTTCCCGCAGAGATTTTTGCTCCGGGAGTCAACGTCCTCTGTTTGGAACATGGAGTGCCGCGCTTCTCAGAAACGAATCGTCCGCTTTTAGCGGCCTAAACAACAATAGCCCTGCAGAGTCTCTCGAACTGATCAATGTTGAACATCCGCGTCGCTCTCGATTGTAGAGGATCGTTGGCGTAATCGGGCGTTAGCGCTTATTGACCAACGAAGGGTGGAGTGCTCAATGAAGACGGAGTGCTAGACTGACTCCGCGTCTTTCTGTTGGGGTCTCACCTCATGCCCTCTCAAAACGAAAAAATCGGTCTCATCGCCGGCAACGGGAGGTTTCCCTTCCTCGTGCTGGACGCGGCGCGAGCGGCGGGATATGAAGTTGTCGTGGTCGCGATCAAAGAAGAAACCTTTCCCGAGATCGAGTCCCACGGCGCGACCTCGGTTCACTGGCTGTCGCTGGGAGAGCTTTCGAAGCTGATCGAAACGTTTCAGCGCGAGGGAGTGCGGCGCGCCATCATGGCGGGGCAGGTCAGGCACAAACAAATTTTCTCCGCCATCCGTCCAGACTGGCGGCTGGCCAAGCTATTACTTTCGCTTAGCACGCGCAACACCGATAGCCTGCTGGGCGCCGTGGCCAAGGTTCTGGCGGACGAAGGCATTACACTGGAAAATTCCACATGGCTGCTGGAACCGCTGCTGGCGAAAGCCGGCGTGCTTACGGGGCGCGCGCCCAGCGAACAGGAACGGAAGAACATCGACTACGGCCGCACCGTTGCCCGGCAGCTGGCGCAGCATGACATTGGGCAGAGTGTGGTCATCGCTGAATCCGCGTGCGTGGCGGTGGAAGCGATGGAGGGGACCGACGCGACCATTGAGCGCGCGGGGCACATTCTGCGGACGCTGCACGGCGACGCATCCACATTCAGCCGCGATCTGACAGTAGTCAAGATTGCCAAGCCCAACCAGGATATGCGCTTCGATGTTCCGGTGATTGGAGTGAAGACGATCGAAGTAATGCAGGCGGCGGGCGCGACTTGCCTCGCGGTGGACGCTGGAAAGTGTCTGCTGCTCGATGGCGAGAAGATTATCGATGCGGCGAATGCGGCGGGGATTGCGATTGTGGCGGACTGACGTCGACTCAGAGATTTTAAGTTCATGGTTCTTGTTTTGGTTAATCTGTTTCCAGGGAAGCGCTAAAGATATGACATCCCGGATTTTCGAACCTGCTCTGATCGCCGAGCAGCTGCGGCGCGCATTCGAAGGGGACGCCTGGCACGGTCCGGCGCTGCTTGAGTTGTTGCAAGATGTGGATGCTCGCACGGCTGCGGCCAAACCGCTCACCGATGTTCACAGCATCTGGGAGCTGGTTCTGCACGTCGCTGTTTGGGATGCCGCGGCTTGCCGCCGGTTGAACGGTGAGAAGACTCAGCCTGAAGGGCTGGACAATTTCCCTCTGGTTCCAAAACCCACCGAAGCGGCGTGGCGAAAGGCTGTGGGAGATGCGAAGCGCGCGCACGATGCGCTGGTGAAGATGGTTGCGGCTTTGCCGGAATCGCGGCTGCGGGAACGCGTTCCGGGCAAGAAATACGATTTCTACTTCATGCTGCATGGAGTGGCTCAACACGAGCTCTATCATGCGGGGCAGATTGCTATCCTGAAAAAGGCGCAAAGGAAAATTGAGTGATTTTGAAATCGCGCGATTGGGCGATTGAAAAACACTTGCGGAATCGGGTCTCCGATTGCCGAATCACCCGATCGCAAAATTACCCGATCAGACCGTAGTCTTTACGTTTACAATTCGGTGTCCTGCTGGCAACCAGCCACCTGAGAGTTTTCCTGCAAGCTGACAATCCGATTTCCGTTGCGGTCGTGGGGGTGGGCGTTTTTGGACGCAACCATGCGCGGGTTTATCACGAGTTGGAGCAACAGGGTGAACCTGTGCGGCTGGTGGGGGTGGTCGATCCGAACCTGGACCGGGCGGACGCGGTGGGGCGCGAGTTTGGATGCCGAGCTTTTGGTTCGGTCGAGCAGATGCTGACTACGCACAGCGAAGTGCGCGCTGCTTCTGTGGCGGCGCCTACGGTCCATCATCTGGAAGTGGCGCGGGCGCTGATGGAGGCGGGAGTTGACGTCCTCATCGAGAAGCCGCTGGCGGCATCGCTGGCAGAGGCTGACGAGTTGGTGCAGTTGGCGGCTACGCACAAACGGGTGGCGCAGGCCGGACACCTGGAGCGCTTCAATCCCGCGGTGCGCGCCACGATTCCGCTGCTTACGCAGCCTATGTTCTTCGAGGTGCACCGGCTGAGCGTGTTCACTCCGCGGTCGCTCGATGTGGATGTGGTGCTCGACTTGATGATTCACGATCTCGACATCGTGCTGTCGTTTGTCGATTCTCCGGTGAAGGAAGTTCGTGCCGTCGGGTTGCCGATTCTTTCCGGGAAAGTTGACATCGCCAATGTGCGGCTGGAGTTCGAATCGGGATGCGTGGCTAACTTTACGGCCAGCCGCGTTTCTACGGAGCGGGTGCGCAAGCTGAGATTTTTTCAGCCTCGTCAATATGTGTCGGTGGACTATGGGCGGCAGGAGGTGCTGGTTTTTACCGTGGGTCAGGATGAATCTGGGTCGAGCACTCCTACGGTGAATCCGCAGATTGGGGTGGGCAAACCGGCGGTGACTTCGGAAGAGCCGCTGCACGCGGAGTTGAGATCGTTTCTGCATGCGGTGCGGGAGCGGTCTGCGCCGGTGGTGCCGATCAGTGATGGACGGCGGGCGCTGGCGCTGGCGCTCGAGATTGTGGCGGCGATTCGCGAGCATGGGAAGAGAGTTGGGCTCGCCGGCTTGGCGAAGACGTAACGTGCGAGAGGCGGGCGGGTGTAACCGCTTCCCGGTGTACGAATCGGCTGTGGATTTCTGCACGGAATAAATTCTGGTGTGACCTGTGGGCGGCATTTGCCATTCGCGGAGAATTCCTTCGTTTTGGGGTATACCCCCCTCCCCCCCGTACCCTTGAAAGTCCTGCTGGGCGCGGTGTCTGCAAAAAATTTTCCGCAAAATACGTCTTCTAAAAGACTTGGAGGCAAAATTCGTGAAGCAAAGGAGTTAGGTGCTGTCTTCACTTGACTGCGTTTGCCGTCAGTGCTTCGACAATGATGGAGTGATTTTTGGCGGAGGGCAAGGTTGGATGTCACAGCGGGGCTGTGGATCGTTTGCGCATCGGCGGCCCATGCAGCATCCCGTCCCACCCGCCGAAAATCACGGCGGGATGGGGCAGCCTCGGTCGTGGTGGCGCATGGGCCAGCTCCCCGGTTGAGATTTGTGACAAAAGGAGTAGGCTGGAGAACGCATGAAAAACTTCACGACGCAGTCAGCACTCAGGCCAGGGATACGGGTGCGAGTCGTATTCAACTAAACCAACGAAGGAGCACCGTAATGAACACGAAATTTGCTGCTCGGACGATTGGTGTACTGCTTTGGGTCGGCTGTTTGTCTGCCTACGCCCAGCAGGCGGCTGCGCCTTCACAACGAANNGCCCTTGCAAACCAGTTTTGGCCGGTACGCAAACTCAACAGCTTTCAAACGATCTTCCCCGTCACGACGATGGAGCAACTTACGTCGAGTTTGTTGTCCCAGGCTCCACGTGTGAAGCCTCGTTCCCCCTTTGTACGACCCCCGTCGCCATCAACCTGTTCGGTGCCGTCACCGGATACTATGCTGACATAAACGCGTCACTTCACGGCTTCGTGCGCGCTCCGTTGGGCGCCGTCACCACGTTTGACGGCCCGGGCGCCACGTGCCCCAACTATTTTTCCATTTGCACCTTTTCAGTCGGCATCAACCTGCAGGGCGCGATCACCGGATATTATTGTGACGCAGTCACGTGTCATGGCTTTCTGCGGGCTCCTGGCGGTACCATCATCGCGTTCGATCCTCCCGGGGCGGTACTCACGATCCCAGGCGGAATCAACCTGGCGGGGGCCATCACGGGGTCGTACTACGATGCCAACTTCGCAGAGCGTGGCTTCCTGCGCGCTCCCGACGGCACCTTTACCTCGTTTGACCCGGGCGCCGTCAATGGGACTTCTCCCACTGGCATCAATGACGCGGGGGAGATTGTTGGAACCTACTTTGACGCAAACGACGCAGGTCACGGCTTCCTGCGCGCTCCCCACGGCACCCTAACCACGTTCGATCCCACAGGCTCCATCTATACCACTGCCAGCGCGATCAATCTCGAGGGGGCCATTACCGGGTCGTGGCAAGACGCAAGTGGTGTGACTCTCGGCTTCCTGCGGAGCAGCGACGGAACGTTAACGACGTTCGATGTCCCGGGTGCGATAGATCAAACCGTGCCCAGCGCCATCGACCCCGCGGGGACGATCACAGGATACTTCCAGGGGACGAGCGGCCTTCACGGCTTCGTCCGAGCCAACGACGGTACTTTCACGACCTTCGATCCGCCGGGCTCCGAGGAACCCGACTCCGAGACTATCGCGAATGGCATCAACCCGGCGGGGGTGATCACGGGATGGTACATTGACCCGAGCTTCATAGGTCATGGTTTCCTGCGGATCCCGATCTTGTGATTCGCCGGGTTCTGTAAAAGGGGATGTCAATGGAGACATCTGCGGGCGGCAACGGCTGCGCTGGCGGTAGCGACTGCGATTCTCTCAGGGGGCCACAGCCGCCCGATCGCAAGAACAGGAACCGGTGAAACCGCCGATTTTATACTGTACTTCTACACGTTTACCGGGGGCTGGTCCAGCCAACCGCTAATTTTACTCTCGAGGTTGCCCCGCTCAAGCTTCGCTTGAGTGGGGCTTTTCTGGCGATGCCGTCGTCTTTGGCGTAAGAAAAATTCCCAGCCGCTCTCGTCGCCGAGCCGTCCATTGAGACTCGATCTCCACCACATCCGTCTCTCCGCTGGCATAGTGACGGAAGCTGCTCCATCGATAGGCGCCCTCGAGCTTGACGATTGGACCACGCTTACAAATGTTTACACACCTAAGTCGCGCGCCATTTGTGAGTGAGCAGAATCTGTTGAAAGATGCGAAAATGAAGGTAGCTTTGACTGTGGGCGGTTCGCTGCGGCGTCCGTGGAAGGCTGGATGCAACGTGGCTACGGGAATGTGTGTCTAACGGACAAGGCTTACTCGGACAAGCTCTAGTCGGTCAAGCCGGGCTCGGGACAAATTAGTTCATGCCAATTACGCAAATTCCATTCCAGGACCCGGTGGCGCCTCCCGAGAAGCCGCAGCCGGAGCAGCTCGGACTCTACGATGCGCAGGGATGGGAAACGGCTTACCGCGATCTGGATGACGATGCGCGCGTGCCGCATCTGCTTATCCAGTTGCAGGACGATCTGGCGCGTTCGCGGCGGCGCGAGGCTGCGTGGATCTCGATTATCGTCCACCTGATTCTTGTCTTTTGCCTTTTCAAGATTGAGTGGTTTGAAAAATATCTTCCGTGGCACTCAGTCGTCGCGCGTCAGAATTTGACGACCGGCAAGGATCTGACGTTTCTCGAGCTTCCGCCGGACTTGCAGAAGGTGCCGCACCGGCCGAACACGAATATTGCTTCTGACAAGGATCGCGTTGCGATGACGCGGCATCCTCAACTGGACCTGAAGGAGCTGCGCAAGAGTTTAGCGACGCCGCCTCCGGGAGCGCCCGGGTTGAGCGCGCCTCAAGTGGAGCAGCCGCCGGCAAAGTCGGCGGCAGGATTTTCGCAGAGCCAGCCTGCGCCGCAGGCCCAGCCACCGAATCCGCAGGTCGCGCAATTGCAAACGCCAGTCACGCCAAACATCAGGAATGAGTTCCAAAAGTACGCCGGTTCCATGTCTGCGGGGTCGGCGATTGAGGAGGCGACGCGCGCGGCGGCGGCCAGGCGCGGCGCCGGCCAGCAGGGCAACGGCGGCGATTTTGGGTTGAGAACCGGGGCTCGCGGCCGGCAGGAAGGCAATCTTGAGATCCTTAGCGATACCATGGGTGTGGATTTCGGTCCATATCTGCAGCGCGTTCTGCAGAATGTACGGGAGAATTGGTACCGGCTGATTCCGGAATCGGCGCAAATGAAGAAAGGGAAACTGGCGCTCGAGTTCGCCATCATGAAAGATGGCTCAGTGCGAGGGCTGGCGATAACGCAGGGTTCGGGCGATGTTACGCTGGACCGGCCCGCGTATGGAAGCATCACCGCGTCGGATCCTTTTCCGCCGCTACCCGAAGAGTTTAAAGGGCAGTTCCTGAGCCTGCGTTTCCGCTTTTACTACAATCCCGACAAAGGCGAAATGGAACAGTAGACCGGCCTCGACTCACCAAACCCTGCAGCGATTCTGGTTGACCATGGGCGATCCTGCTTTGCAGTGGAACGCCTCCTGGAATTCCGGCATGTTGGAGACCACACCATTCGTACGATATTTTTCCGGAGAGTGGGGATCGACGGTGGCGCGCAGCCGCTTGGTTTCGTCGCGGGTTTCTCCGCACCAGCTTTGTCCGTAGCCAATGAAAAATCTCTGGTCGGGCGTGAGACCATCGATCGGTTGCAGATTCTGTCCCTTGGTGTCTTCCTTCCACGCCATGTAAGCCAGGATGAGTCCACCCAGGTCGGCAACATCCTCACCCAGAGTCAGCTTCCCGTTGATTTTGATGTCATCGATAATCGTGTAAGTGGAATACTGATCTGAAATGCAGCTGGCGCGCTTCACAAATTCTTTGCCATCTGCCTCGGTCCACCAATCGCGCAGATTGCCTTGAGCGTCGAACTGGCGGCCTTCGTCGTCGAAGCCGTGCGTGAGTTCGTGGCCAATGGTGCCGCCGGTGTCGCCATAGTTCGGAGCAGCGTCGGAGGTGGGATCGAATGCGGGCGGCTGCAACACTCCGGCGGGAAAATTAATATCGTTCATCTGCGGGTTGTAATATGCATTGACCGTGGGCGGAGTCATGTCCCACTCGCCGCGATCCACGGGCTTGCCGATCTTGGCCAGTTGGCGGTTGAATTCAAATTTCCGGGCGCGTTCTACGTTGCCGAGTTCGTCGCCGCGCACGATCTCCAGCTTGGTGTAGTCGCGCCATTTGTCGGGATAGCCGATCTTGTTGGCCATCCCGTGCAACTTCACCAGCGCCTGCTGCTTGGTGGCTGCCGACATCCACGGGAGCGAGTTAATATCCTGAGCCATGGCTGTGTCGATTTCTTTTACCATCTTCAATGCCTGCTGTTTGGCTTCAGGACTGAAATACTTTTCGACATAAACCTGGCCCAACGCTTCGCCGAGATCGTTATCGACATTTTGGGTGCAGCGCTTCCAGCGTGGTTGCAGCTCCTGCTGGCCGCGCAAAGTCTTCCCGTAGAAAGCGAAGTTCTCGTTCACAAATGCCGACGAAAGAAACGGAGCATCCTTATGCACCAGATGCCACCGCAGATAGACCTTCCAATCCGCGAGGCTTTCCCCTTTCAATTCCTCATTCATGGCTTTGAAGAAATTGGGGGAAGTCACATTCAGCGAGCCCAGCGAAGGTAGTCCTACTTTCGTGAAGTAGACCTGCCACTGAAAGTCGGGACTGATCTTCTCGAACTCCACACTCGTCATCTTGTGGTCGAGATTCTTAGGATCGCGCCGTTCCACCCGCGTCATGGAACCTTTGGCCAATGCGGTTTCGATGCGCATCACAGTCTGTGACTCCGCGACCGCCACGTCGGGCTGATCGCCCAGCAGTTGGAACATCTTCTGCACGTGCGCGACATAGGCTTTGCGCAGATCGACTGATTTCGGATCGTCCTTGAAGTAGTAATCGCGGTCCGGCAACCCGAGCCCTCCCTGATCAGCCTCGGCAATCACTTGACTGGCGTCTCTGTAGTCTTGCGTAGAGTCGAAGCCAAACAACACGTTGTCGTCCACCATGGCCGCAGCGACATCGGGAATTTCTGCCTTGGACCCGAGCTGGGCAATTCGGTCCAACTGCGGCGTGAGCGGCCCGGCCGCTTTGGCATCGATGGCCTTCTCATCCATGCAGGAGGCGTAGTAATCGCCAATCTTCTGCGCGGAGGTGTCGCGCTTGGGATCGGGCGCGGCCGCGGCTTCCAGAATTCCGCGCAACCGGTCGCGATTCTCGTCCTGCATCTTTGAGTACGTATCCCAGGAAGACTGATCCGGAGGAATCGGATTATTCTTGATCCATCCTCCGCAGGAGTACTGGAAAAAATCCACGCAGGGATCGATGGTGCGGTCCATCGAGGTGACGTCGAGCGCGGGTTCATGTTTGGAGGATGCGGGCTGTTGTGCGGTGGCCAGGGAAAGAAGAGACGCGACCGCTAGCGCGAGGAAACAACCACGGAAGAGCGCCATGAAAGACCCTTTCTTGTTTTCCTGCCGAAAGAACCGCCGAGGCAGAATGATACCCAAAGCTGAAATGCTGGAACCCAAGAGTATAAAGGCTTCAGTCAAGTCAGAACGGAGAGCCACCTGCAAAAAAATTATCCTGAAGCGCGGAAGCCTATCCCTTCCGCAGGTGGATCGATCCGTCTCCGGTATGAATCACCAGCAGATTGCCACCGCCGTTCAGCTTGCCGCGAACCTCGTTCTCGCGAATCTTGCCCGAGGTGGTGACTGGCATATCCAGATCGATGTGTCCATCGCCGGTGTGCAGATCCACGTCCGCCGCCAGGGTTTCCGGCACTTCGAGGGTGACCGTGCCATCGCCGCTTTCGAGCCGCCAGCCTGTAGACAAGGCCGAGCCGGTTGTGGCCCGGGCTTCAACGCGGCCATCGCCGGTCTTGAGTTCGAGTTCGTCAAAGCGCCCGTTGGCGTGGATGTGGCCATCGCCGGTGGTCGCCCGCAGTTTGCCATCGACGCTGTCGATTTCCTGCGAGCCATCTCCGCTGCGCAGCTGCATTTCGCCCTTAAAGTTGGCGAGATCAATCTTGCCGTCGCCGGTGTGCAGGTCGAGGCGGCCTTCACGCGGCATCTGGATATTGATCTCGACGCGATGACTCGTAGAGCCCCAGTTGATGATGACCCCGCGGTGCGGATAGTGGACGTCGATCTCGACCGCATTTCCGGTTTGATGCTCCTCGATGCGAATGCCATCGTCGCCGATCTTGTAATGCGTGGTGGTGACTTTGGCTTCGATGGTCGACTGATCCCAGGTGGAGATGTGGATGTTGGCGTCGGAAGTTTCGACGCGGAGATCGGGCTGGCCGGTGAGGGTATAAGTTTTCGACCAGTCGTCGGCGTGGGCCGGCAGCGCCGCGAGCGCAGAGACAAAGCCGGTGAGAATCAAAGCTATGAACAACCAGCGTTGCATACACATTCGTTTCATAACATTTCCTCCGCCGGGCGGGCACACTGCCGCCTGGGCTGTTAGACGTAATTACGCGGGATTCGTGAGTTTGGTTCCATGGAATTGTGCTCCACGCATCCATCCGGGTTGGTTGCCACTCCTATCTGCAGCCGCAGCTTCGCTCCGTGCTTGCGCAAGTCGCCGGCGCTGAACGTTCAACCATGAGCGACGACGCAGCGTAGTGTAGCACCATCGCGTGCAGTTTCTGCGCGGCGTACAATACAGGCGTGGTTCATACCGAGCGCCACAACGATTCCGGCCACAAGCACCATCGGCACGCGATCTATGCCACGGAAACTTCCGGCTTGCTGCTGATTGCGTTTCTTCTGCTGGTGCTTACTGTGATTCGCTATTGGCATGCCATTCACTGGAGCGTGCGCTGACGGTGGCTGCGGCGCAGCCGGAACCGCTGCTCGTGGTTGTGCTCGGCCCGACGGCCAGCGGAAAGACCGCGCTTTCTCTGGCACTGGCGGAACGCCCCGGCATTCATGGCGAGATCGTGAACTGCGATTCCGTCGCCATGTACCGCGAGTTNNGCCGGCGAATATGCGCGGCAGGCGCGGCAAGTGCTCGAGGACATCAAAGCACGCGGGCATTTGCCGATCGTCGCGGGCGGAACTGGACTTTATCTGCGGGCGCTGCTCGAGGGACTCTTCCCCGGGCCGCAGCGCTCGGAGGAATTGCGCGAGCGATTGCGGGAACGAGCCGGCAGCCGAGGGTCGAACTATCTTCACCGCATGCTGCGCCGTCTCGATCGCGCTGCGGCGGAGCAAATTCATGCCAACGACATCCCCAAGGTGATCCGGGCGATAGAAGTTTGCCTGGCTTCGCGGCAGAAGATGACGGAACTCTGGCAGCAGCGCGGGCGCGAACCTTTGCGTGGCTTCCGCATTCTGCGCCTCGGCCTCGATCCGGATCGTCAGGCGCTGTATGAGCGAATCGACCGCCGCGCTGAAAAAATGTTCGAGGCCGGGCTGGCTGAAGAAACGCAGCGTTTGCTCGAGAAGTACGGCGGTGAAGCAGGGCCGCTCTCTTCGCTCGGATACAAACAAACCATGCAATTCCTCGGCGGAGAACTAACGCGCGAACAGGCGCTGCAGGCCGCGCAGCAAGCTCACCGCAACTACGCGAAACGGCAGATGACGTGGTTTCGGCGCGAGCCGGAGGTTCACTGGTTGCGCGGATTTGGGGATGAGGCACGGATTCAGCGCGAGGCCTTGGCCAGGACGGAAAAGGCACTCGCCACGGATTTTCGCGGATGAACACGGATAAATCAGCAGAACGCTGTTTCCGCCATTTCTGCTATCGTTTTCAGCATGCATCGAACACTTCGCTTTCTGCTTTCCATTCTCTTGATCGCCACCTCTGGGTTTGCCAAGGATAAATACCAGCGCCCCGGGCCCATTCACGCGACTTCGGCCGGTGAAAAGTGGGCGGAGAAGACTTTGCATAAGCTGACTCTGGAGGAGAAAGTCGGACAGGTGTTCATGATCTGGTGCCGCGCCAGCTTTCTCAACGTAGAGAATCCCGAATACCTGCAGTGGCGCGACGACATGCAGAAGTATCACGTTGGCTCGTTCGCGATGACGGTGCATGTGGATGGTCCGTATCTGCTGCGCAGCGAGCCTTATGAAGCGGCAGAGTTGCTGAACCGGCTGCAAAGCGATTCGAAGCTGCCGTTACTTTTTGCCGCCGATTTTGAACGTGGGGTGGCGATGCGGCTGATGGGAACCACTGTCTTTCCACATGCCATGGCTTTCGGTGGAGATGGCAAAGTAGAAGACGCCGAGGCTTTCGGCCGCATCACCGCTGAAGAGTCACGAGCCATCGGCATTCATTGGAACTTCTTTCCCGACGCGGATGTAAATTCGAATCCGGCCAATCCCATCATCAACACGCGTTCGTTCGGTGAAGATCCCAAGCAGGTGGGCGATCTGGTTACGGCTTATATCAAGGGCGCGCATGAAGGCGGAATGCTTACTACGGTCAAACATTTTCCCGGGCATGGCGATACGGCTACAGATTCGCATCTCGGCGTGGCCAGCGTGAACGGAGATCGGGCTCATCTCGATTCCATTGAACTGCCGCCGTTCCGCCGCGCTATTGCAGCGGGTGTCGATTCCGTGATGGTGGCGCATGTCACGGTTCCCGCGCTCGATTCCGATCCGAATCATGTGGCGACGATTTCTCCGGCGATCGTCTCGGACCTGCTTGAAAAGCAACTTGGCTTCAAGGGAATTATCGTGACCGACGCGCTCGATATGGCGGGGCTGACGCACCTTTTCGCCAATAATATCGGACGGGCTGCGGTGGAGGCGTTCAAGGCGGGCAATGATTTATTGCTCATCCCGGCCGACTTTCCAGCCTCGTACAACGCGATGCTGCAGGCGGTGCAGTCAGGCGAGATTCCGCGCGAACGACTGGATCGCTCCGTGCTTAAGATCCTGAAGATAAAGGCGTCGTTGGGCCTGCAGGATGCCCGCCTGGTGGATGTGAGCGCCGTGGACAAAGTGGTGGGCAAACCGGCGAATCTGGCTTTCGGCCAACAGGTGGCCGACGATGCGGTCACGCTGGTTCGCGACAATGGCAAGGTTCTGCCGCTCAAGTCTTCGCTTAAGAATCATGGAACCACGCAGGCTGCACTTCCGTATACAACACAAGAGGAGACACACAATCAGATCGTGGCTGTGTTGTTCTCCGACGATGTGCGGACCGAATCCGGGCATGCGTTCGCGCGGGAATTTCGGGCGCGGGTTCCTGACGCACGCGTGATCTACTTGGACCCGCGCTTTGCGGCAGGGATGAACGACGAGGTATTGAAAGCAGTGGACGCAGCGCAGACGGTGGTAGCCGCTGTGTATGTGGTCCCGTCGGCGGGTAAGGTGGGAAACAGCGTTGCCATGCCGGATGCGACCGGAGCGCTGCTGCAGCAGTTGCTGGATCACGCGGCGAGCAAGACTGCGGTGATCGCTATGGGGAATCCCTATCTTGCCGCGGATTTCCCGAAGATTGAGAATTACATGTGTACGTTTTCCAATGCGACGGTTTCGGAGATAGCAGCCGTCAAGGCTTTATTCGGCGAAATCGCGGTTCACGGGCATCTTCCCGTCAGCATCCCTAACGTCGCCCAGCGGGGGGCAGGCCTTGACCGGGCCGTCCAAGTTGCTAGTGGAGGTTCTGAACATGCTTCTGAACATGCTTCCAAACATGGGCAAGAATAAATTGTCTACACTTCTTTTGGCTGGAGTCACTCTGGGAGCGGTCGTGTTCGTCAGTGGATGCAGTGTGAATGTTAAGAAAGAGGGCAATGGGCAGGACAAGCAGGTGGATATCAATACGCCTGTGGGCGGAATTCACGTCAGCAAACAGGCGGACGTATCGGATGTGGGGCTCGCTGTGTATCCGGGCGCTCGGATAAAGGAAGAGGATTCCGATGGCAGCGATAGGAGCGCGAATGTGAATATTTCCGGGTTTGGCTACGGCCTGAAAGTTGTGGCCTTGGAATATGAGACCGACGATGCACCCGCCAAGGTTCTGTCGTTTTACCGCGAGCAGTTGAAGAAATATGGGAACGTCCTCGAATGCCATACGTCGAGACGGAATTGGAACGTAAACGCGGGGAAGAAAGGTTCGAATGAGTTGACCTGCGAAGGCAGCGGCGGCAGCGACATCGAACTCAAGGTCGGGAGACAGGACGATCAACACATCGTCGCTGTGGAACCGGAAGGCAGAGGATCGAGTTTCGCGCTGGTTTACGTGCGCACGCATGGGAAGGATGCGGATATTTAGAGCGGGGGGTGTTTTAGGTCTTGGGTGTTAGGTCTTGGGTGTTAGGAACCCTAAGGCCTAAGACCCTAAGACCTTGAGAACCAACTTGCCAAGTTTCGAGGATATTTCAGGAAGGAATTTATGTTGAGATCAATCGTGACCGGGGGAATTCTTACGGTAAGCATCGGCATGGCTGTAGCGTGTCTCAGCCCCGCTGCGCAAGCTCAAACTCAAGGCAGCAATCAGGATAAGCATGTGGATATCCAAAGCTCCGCCGGTGACTTGCACGTGGGCAATGATGCGGATGCTCGAAAGGCTGGACTGCCGCTTTATCCTGGCGCACGTTTGCGGCACGACGATGACAACGGCGGTGCGGCGAATCTCAGTCTCTTTACCGACGCATTCGGCGTGAAATTGGTGGTTGTGAAATACGATTCCGATGACGCGCCCGGCAAGGTCATCGATTTTTACCGCGACAAACTCAAGAAGTACGGCAAGGTTATTGAGTGTCACACTCGCGAACGCGGCGGCACCCACGCGGACTTTGACGAGGACGAGGATTCCAAGGACGAACATCCCAAAGAAGTTAAATGTGAAGGTGACAATACCGGTCCGGTCACCGAGCTGAAAGTTGGTACGGACGTTAACCAGCACGTGGTCACCATCGAACCAAAGACTGGCGGCGGATCGAGTTTCGCGCTGGTCTACGTACACACTCGCGGCAAGCAAGGCGACATTTGAAGCAGAATCATCCACGATGGAGAACGCAAGCCCTCTGCTTGCGCCCGCCGTTCGTCGTGCGATACTTTCAAAGCTAGTCCTGCTCCAGGCTCCGATGGACCATCCCTGCTATAAGTGCGGGCTCAGCGTCGAAGATGGTAAGCCCTTCTGCGCGCAGTGCGGGGCGCCGCAGATTCGCGTGGCTATGCCGGAGCCCGCGGCAGACACGGGAACTGTCTCGTCCACCGAGCTTCCAATTTTCTCCGCTGACTCGCCGATTATTCCCGGCACTTTGAGTGCTTCCGCGTTTTCTGCCGGGATTGTGTGGCCGGCGGCGATTCGAGCGTGCGCGATTGCGGCTTTGATTGCGGCTCTGATCATGGCTCTTGGGCTGATGGTTCCGCTTCTAGCCGTGTTGGGAGCCGGATTTCTGGCTGTCAATCTTTATCATCGGCAGAGCCCTGGATGGGACGTCAATGCGCGATCGGGAGCGAAACTGGGAGCGGTATGCGGGGTTCTATTTTTTGGAATTTCGGCTATCTTCGAGACGCTGGCGATGGCGCTGTTCCACACCGGAGGGCAAATTCGCCAGAAAATGCTGGAAGCGCTTCAGCAGGCCGCTTCGCGCTCCGGTGACCCGCAAGTGCAAGCCGCTTTCGAGACGCTAAAAACACCGGAAGGAATCGCCGTCATGCTGGTGTTTGGGCTCGCGGTGTTGTTTCTGGTTTCAATTGCCGCGGGCAGCATTGCGGGAGCGCTGACCGGCGCCTTCCTCGGGCGCCGGAAGCGGTTGTAAACGCGCCACAAAACCGTCCTTGCCGGGGGCGGCGTTGGCCGCGTATGATGCACCGTTTGCCTCCTTACGCCATGAACAAACCGGCACGCGGATCGCTGCTCAGCATCGAGCATCTCGAGGATAAAGAAATCCTGAGCTTGCTGAAGCTGGCGCGACGGATGAATCCGCTCAAGGCGCGCCCGCTGTTGCGTAATAAGCGCATCGTTTTATTGTTTTACGAAGCTTCGACGCGTACACGATCTTCGTTTGAAATCGCCGCCAAGTCGCTGGGCGCCATCACCACGCTGGTGCAGTCTTCGGGATCGAGCATCGAGAAAGGCGAGTCCTTACTCGACACTGGCTATACGCTGCGCGCAGTGGGTGCGGATGCGATTGTCATTCGCCACCCGGCCGCGGGCGCGCCTCACTTGATGGCAAGGCACCTCGATATCCCGGTGATCAATGCTGGCGATGGCATGCACGAACATCCCTCGCAGGCATTGCTCGATGCCTTCACGATTTTGAAGCACAAGAAATCGTTCAAGGGTTTGCAGATCGCGATTATCGGCGATATCTACCACAGCCGGGTGACGCGCTCGAATTGCCATCTGTTAAGCCGGTTCGGGGCGAAGATCACGCTGTGCGGGCCGCCGGAGTTCGTTCCGGAGGTGGCCGCGACGCTCGCGTCCGGGCTGCGCGTAACCCGGCATATTGAAGAGGCGTTGCGCGGCGCGGATGTGATCATGCTGTTGCGTTTGCAGAAAGAGCGGCTCGCCGGCCAGAAAATCCGGCTGCAGGATTATATTGCGCGATACCAGATGACGGCCGCGCGGGTGAAGCTGGCCAAACGCGATGCGATCGTTATGCATCCGGGGCCGATCATCCGCGGGCTTGAGTTGACGGCGGAGGTAGCCGATGGTCCGCAATCGAGGATCATTGACGAAGTTCATAATGGTGTCCCCACGCGCATGGCGATCCTGGCGCGGGCGTTGGGCAAGGCGAAGTGAGCCACGGATTTTAACGGATTGGCACGGATTTTACCTCGGGGAGAAACCGCAACAGGGACTAGATGCTGAGCGCTAAGAACCAAAAACGAGAAAGCGCAACTTTGCTGATTAAAGGCGGCCACGTCATCGATCCGACGGCGAAGATCAATGCGCTTATGGATATTCTTCTGCGCGACGGGCGCGTGGCCGAGATTGCGCTGCCCAATAAGGTTCGTGGCAGTGCCGAGGAGAAGTTTGATGCACGTGGCCTGATCGTTGCGCCGGGATTCATCGACCTGCACGTTCACTTGCGTGAGCCCGGACAAGGCTATAAAGAAACGATCGCGACCGGCACCGCGGCTGCCGCGGTTGGAGGTTTCACCTCAGTGTGCACGATGCCGAATACCGCGCCGGTGGTCGACACGGAGGAGTGGGTTGCGTGGTTGCGGCATCCAGAGCGTGGAGCGGTAGTCAATGTTTTTCCGATCGCCGCGGCCACACTCAACTCGCGGGGTGCGGCGCTCACCGATTTTGCCGCTCTGCAACGCGCCGGCGCCGTGGCTGTAACCGACGATGGGAAGCCGATCTTGGATGACGAAATCATGCGGGCGGCGCTGCAGCTTGGCGCCGAGTTGAACTTGCCGGTGGTGCAGCATGCGGAAGATACGCGGCTTACGGAAAATGCTTCCATGAATGAAGGGCCCACCAGTTTTCGTCTGGGACTGCGGGGGATGACGGCGGCAGCGGAAGCGAGCATCGTGGATCGCGACGTCACGCTCGCGCAGCAGATTCGCGAGTCGCGGCTGCATGTGGCGCATCTATCCACTTCCGACGCGCTCAAGTCCGTGCGGCGCGGCAAGCGCGCCAAAGCGCGGGTCACGTGCGAAGTGACGCCGCATCATTTCACTTTGCTCGACGAAAATGTGGGTGAGTACAAGACGGATTTCAAGATGAATCCGCCGCTGCGCTCGGCGGCCGACCGAGAAGCGATTTTAGTTGCGCTGGCCGACGGCACGGTGGATGCTATCGCCACCGACCATGCCCCGCATGCGACGCACGAAAAGCAGGTTGAGTTCGAGCGGGCTGCGTTTGGAATTACCGGACTTGAGACGGCGTTAGCACTGGCGATTACGAAGTTGCACCGCGAGCATAGGATTCCGCTGACACGAATTGTGGAACTCTTTACGGCTGGGCCGGCACGGGTGTTCGATCTGCGCGGACGGGGATCGCTAGCGCGCGGCTGCTTTGGCGACGTGACTATCTTCGATCCTAAGAAGCGCTGGACGTTTGAAGCGGCTAAGTCGCGGTCGCTGTCGCAGAACACGCCCTTTGATGGATGGCAGTTTACGGGGAAAGTTGTAGCGACGGTGGTGGGCGGGAGGGTTGTGTACCGGGCGGATTGAGACTGTTATACATTTAAATGTATATTTCCAGCTCAATGACTGCTACACTATCTTGGTGAGGAATGGAGTCCAGCGCTCCCAAAGATGCGTTGATTGCTTGGGAAGGCGATTCCAAAGAGGTCATCAGTTCGTTTCCTGATGCCGCGAAGTTCAACCTGGGATTTGATTTACGGCTGTTACAGCAGGGGCAGCAGCCCACGGACTACAGACCGATGAGTTCCATCGGTCCGGGAGTTTTCGAGTTGCGAGATCAGGACGAGCGGGCATGGTATCGAGTCATTTATCTGTAGAGTTCGCGGCGTCATCCATGTGCTGCATTGTTTTGAAAAGCGCAGCCGCGAAACACCTTTGAAAGAAATAAATACGGCGCGGCAGCGGCTCAAGGCAGTCCGAGCGCGGTTCATCGAGGAGAAGAAACATGGCGCGCAGTAAACCAGCTCACCTATCGCGGGGCAATGTGCTGGATGACTTGGGATTCCCGCCCGAGCAAGCCACGGTCTTGAAGTTCAAGGCGGACTTGTACCAGGCCATCCTGAAGCACGCGCGAAAGTATTCGCCGAAGCAATTGCAGGTGATCCTGGCGGAACCTCAGCCACGCGTGAGCGAACTGCTCAACGGGAAGATTGCCAGCAAGAGTGTGGACAAGTTGCTCTACTATGCGGGACGGCTGGGGATTGAAGCCAAAGCCAGATTTCCCCAGTCCAAGAAGCAAGTTGTGCGGCGGGAGCTGGCGGCGGCTGCACGTTAGCTACGTTACAATCCCCATCCTTTTCCCAACTCTACCCAGCACCTCCAGCGCTTGCTGTAATTCTTCTTTCGTGTGCGTGGCGGTCATGATGGTGCGGATGCGGGCTTTGCCTTCGGGGACGGTGGGAAAGGCGATGCCGGTGCCGAGGACGCCTTCTTTGAAGAGCTCGCGGGAGAAGTCCATGGTGAGCTTGCCGTCGCCGATGATGATGGGCGTGATCGGGGTTTCGCTGGCGGGAGTGGCGCGGCCGCCGATGTCGAAGCCGAGCAGGGCGAGTTCTTTTTTCCAGAAGCGGGTGTTCTCCCAGAGTTTCTCCATGCGCTCCGGTTCGTTCTCCAGAACATCGAACGCGGCGATGCAGGTTGCAGCCACCGACGGCGGATGCGAGGTGGAAAACAAAAATGGGCGGGCGCGGTGGTAGAGAAAATCGATGAGATCGCGCGAGCCGCAGACGTAGCCGCCCAGGGCGCCGATGGCTTTCGACAAGGTTCCGACCTGGATATCGACGCGGCCGTGAACGTTGAAATGATCGACGGTGCCGCGGCCGTTGCGGCCGAGGACGCCGGAGGCGTGCGCGTCGTCGACCATCATGATGGCGCCGTATTTTTCCGCGACGTCGCAGAGGCCGGGCAGCGGGCCGATATCGCCATCCATGGAGAACACGCCGTCGCTGATCAGCAGCTTCTTGCCGGGATTGTCTTTTACACTGGCTAGTTGCTCTTCGGCGTGGGCTACGTCTTTATGGCGAAAGACCAGAATCTTCGCCTTAGAGAGCCGCGCGCCGTCGATGATGGAGGCGTGGTTGAGCGCATCGGAGATGATGAAATCGTCTTTGCCGAGAACCGCTGACACCGTTCCCGCGTTCGCCGCGAAGCCTGACTGGAAGACCACGCAGGCCTCGACGTTCTTGAAGCGCGCAATCTTTTCCTCGAGCTCCATGTGGATCTTCATGGTGCCGGCGATGGTGCGCACCGCGCCGGATCCCACGCCATATTTACGCGTGGCTTCGAGCGCCGCCTGGCGCAGCTTGGGATGCGTGGTCAGGCCCAGATAATTGTTCGAGGCCAGGTTGATAACTTTCTTGCCGTCGAAGGTGCAGACCGGGGCCTGCTCGTCTTCGAGCACGCGCAGCTTGAAGTGCGTGCCTTTGGCTTTGAGTTCGTTGAGTTGGTCAGTGAGATAGGAGAGCGGGTTGGTGCGGGTTGCGGTGGTCATGATTTCCTCAAGCTTTTTTGCCACGGATTTACACGGATCAACACGGATCGAAGACAACGCAGTCACTTATTTTTGGATTCAGAACATAATCGGGTTTCCGGTCGCGATGCTGGCGTCGCACAACTGCTTCATGTTGTTGAAGAACTCTTTTTCCGAGTCGGCGAGAATGTCGCTGGAATGAAGTACGGTTTCGACTTCCTTCAACAATTTCGCCGCGACTTTGCTGGAGAGCAAATCGCCGGTGTGCGTGCCGTCATAGAGAACTTTTTCCAGCAGAATGGGAAATCGCGGTCCGGGGCTGCCCTGCAAGTGGCGCAAAAAGCTTCGCAAATTTTGAACGCGCGTGATGTTGCCGAGGAAGAGCGAGAGAAGAAATCCTTCGTGCTCGCAGGACTCACCCAGCCACTGGTCGTGAGCTTCCCATTCTTCTTCGCTGGGATCGCCCGTCAAAGTGGGCTCGCCAGACTCATCGAATATGAGCCGGTCAGGGAACGGATGTGGTTTGGCCTTGCCGTCCCGGATACAGGTACAGCGTACGAATCCATCAAGGCTCATTGGTTTACCTCCTACTACTCTTGTCCCCCGTATCGTTGCAGTGAAAAAAGTCGCGGGCGAGGGCGCCACACGGGGTCAGCGCACACCGTTGGGATACACCAAAATTTTACTCGCTTCACCGGTCTTCAGGCGCTCCATGGCTTTGGAAAAATCCTTCATCGGAATGCGGTCGGTGATCACGGGATGCAGGTCCAGTTTGCCGGCCTTGAGCAGCGCTGTCATCTGATACCAGGTCTGGTACATGCGCCGTCCGTTGATGCCTTGCACGGTGATGCCTTTAAAAATAATATCTTCGGAAAAATTTACGGAGATTGGCTTGGAGGTCAGGCCGAGGAGAGAAATTCTACCGCCGCGCCGCACGATGTCGAAGGCGGTGCGAATGGAATCGGGATGGCCGGCCATTTCGAGGACTACGTCCACACCCAGTCCGCCGGTCTTTTCCATCACGATCGCCTTCGCATTTTCTTTTGAAGGATCGATCACGCAGTCGGCCTTCATCTCACGCGCGATCTTACGGCGATGCTCATTCACTTCGATGGCGAAGACGCTGGTCGCACCCACGGCGCGGGCTACAGCGATAGCGAAAAGTCCGATGGGGCCGCAGCCTGTGATGGCTACGCTTTTTGCGGCGATCTCACCGGCGAGTACCGTATGGACCGCATTGCCCAGCGGATCCAGGATCGAGGCATACTCCGCAGGAATGGCGGGATCAAGTTTCCAGATATTCGATTCCGGAATGACGACGTACTCGGCGAAGGCGCCGTTGGCGTCGACGCCGATGATCTTTACGTTCTGGCAGATGTGAGCTTCGCCGGTTCGGCATTGCAGACATTTGCCGCAGGCGACGTGCATCTCGGCGGAGACGAAGTCGCCTTCCTTTACGCTGGTGACTTCATCGCCGAACGCGGCTACCTCGCCGCAGAACTCGTGGCCGGGAATGAGCGGTGGGTGAATACGGCCCTGGGCCCAACGATCCCAGTTGTAGATGTGCAGGTCGGTGCCGCAGATGGAGGCCATCTTTACTTTGACCAGCACATCATTACGCCCGAAAGCGGGAACTTTAACTTCGCGAATCTCCGCGCCCGGCGCGGCCTCGGGCTTGACGACCGCGAGCATCGTGGATGGCATCAGATTATGACCTCACAGCTATTGGAAGGATTCCCGTCTCAGCTTCAGCTTGAAAAGCGCGCAAAGCAAACGGACGATTGTAGCACCAACCGTGAGACGCTTTCTGTGACGCTTTGGTTGGGTGGAGCGATTGGCCGTCTAGCTCATGGGTTTATAAGTCTTGGGAGGGGCGGTTTTGTAATCTTCCGACTTGCCGCGGGGGATGCTCAGCGTCTTCCATTCGTTCGAGCGGAGATGTTTGGATAAGAAAATGATCTGGCCGATGTGGCCGGCATAGTGTGCGATCTGGCGGTTGATGGCCTGCAGCACAGTATGCGGCTCGCCGCGGATGGTCACGGTGCGGATCACGTCTTCGGGCTTGAGGGCATCGATCGTGGCAAATACCTGCGCCCAACCTTCTTCCCACCACCGCATTACATCGGCTCGGGTGGTTGCGGCATTCAACTCGAATTCCTGGTCGCGAAAACGGTTGGGCTTCTCGCCATCGGAAGTGAGGAAATCGGTGAAGCGCGAGCGCATGTTTCCGGCCAGGTGTTTCACCAGGATGGCAACGGAATTGGCCTCGGCATCGATGGTCACGAATAGCTCTTCGTCTTTGAGTTGGGCGATTGCGGCCTCGGCTAGGCGCTTGTTGCCGCGGAATTGGCGGCGGGCTTCGTCGATGTAGTGAGTTGCGAGATCGGTCATAGAAGAATTTTTCCTCTGAGAAATTATTTTAGGGCTGCTGCCTAGCTGGTTGTGAAAATTCATTCTGACAACTGCAAGCGAACCTCGGGCGCTAAAGCGCGGACGGCCACAAACGACTTAACGGCACGACTGAAGTCGNNCCGGCGATTCAATCCGAATGCGCTCGCCTTTTCGAAGGCGCGTGCTGAACTTCCCCGGCATGGTTTCGACCGAGCCGCCGTTGCGGATCACGCTGGTCTTGCCCAAGGAGCCGTCGTTGCCGCCGTTCAATCCCCAGGGCGCGAGCATGCGGCGCTCGGAGAGCAGAGTCACTTCGCAATCGGTCAGCACTTCAATCTCGCGGACAATTCCGTCGCCGCCGCGATGCTTGCCCGCACCGCCGCTGGCCGACCGGAGCGAGTATTGCCGCACGCGCAGCGGATATGCATACTCTAAGGCCTCGGCGGGAGTGTTCAGCGAATTTGTCATGTGAGTGTGCACGCCTGAGACTCCGGGCTTGGTGGGGCGCGCGCCCATTCCGCCAGCGATGGTCTCGTAGTAAGCGAACGGTCTGCCGGTGCGAGGATCGACTCCACCGATGGTCAGATTATTCATGGTGCCGGAGGCGGCGGCGGGAATGCGGTCCGGAATAGCGTGGGATAGGGCGCGCAGCAGGACATCGACGATGCGCTGCGAAGTTTCGACATTGCCGCCGGCCACTGCCGCGGGGGGGCGGGCATTAACAATTGTCCCTGCGGGAGCGATTACGCGTATGGCGCGCATCAAGCCGGCCGTGGCCGGAACATCGTCTGCCAACAAACAACGGAAGACGTAAAAGCAGGCGGAGTAGGTGATGGCTTCGACTGCATTGACGCTGCCTGCGACTTGCGGATCGCTTCCGGTGAAATCGACGGCGACGAGCGGCTGTGTGGCAACGGGTCTTCGACCCGTCTTGGCCGGGTCAGACACGCTCACCTTCACGGCGATCTTCACAGGCTGGTCGGTGATGCCGTCGTTATCCAGAAAGTCTTCGGCACGATATTTGCCCGGCGGCACGCGCCGCAGAAAGGCGCGCATCAGTTCTTCGGAATACTCCAGCAGATCTTTCGCCGCGCGCTTGGCGCGGTCGACACCGTAGCGCGCACATAGCTCCCGCAGCCGTTCGGCTCCGGTGTGACAAGCGGCAATCTGCGCGCCCAGATCGCCTTCGCGCTCTTCGGGCGTGCGGACATTGTTCAGAAGGAGCGCGAGGATATCTTTTTCTATCGCACCTGACCGCATTATTTTCACGGGAGGGATGCGAAAGCCTTCCTGATAGATTTCGCGGCACAGGCCCATCGAGCCAGCGAAGGCTCCGCCTACGTCGGCGTGATGCGCGCGCGAGGCCACGTAGAAATCGGGCATGGTGTGCGCGCGTTCCTTGATATACACCGGGGCGACCAGCGTGATGTCAGGAAGATGTGTGCCTCCGCGGAATGGGTCGTTCAACATGACAACATCTCCGGGAGCCATCTCGCAAGAGGCGATCGCGGCCTGTACTGACATAGGCATCGAGCCCAGATGCACGGGCATGTGGTCACCCATAGCGATGACTTCTCCGGCGATGTCGAAGAGTGCGCAGGAGTAGTCGCGCCGCTCTTTGATGTTTGGGGAAAAGGCGGTGCGGCGCAGGGCGGCGCCCATCTCCTCGGCAATCGAGTGGTATAGATTCTTGAAGATCTCCAGTTCAATGGGATCACGCCGCATGAGGCGCAGTTTAACGGAAGTGGAGACCGGGAACCACTGCTGCGGGGCGAGTGGTTATTAGTCTTTTGCCGTTGGGGGTGGCTGGAAGGCACAGCACGGGTTCCTCCTCGGTGCCGATTTGCATACGGTCAGCGACGCTCTCCGTGAGAATTTTTGTGCAAAATGCAAAATTGTGTTGACACTGCGTTCATCGTGCCGCAATATCTTGTGTTAAGGACGCTACCCGTACCACAAGTTGGGTGGCTTTTTGCAATCGGGTCCCGGAAGTTGCAAGGGAAAATCGTTCACGGAGGAACCTTCATGGCAACNNGAGAAGCACCTCTTGAGAGGCGTTTCCGTTTGGGGCACCATTAGCAGTTAGCGATTGGTAATTAGCGTTTGGCTGGTTTTGTGAGTACGGCGTTTCTAGCGTGGCTAACCGCTAGCTGCTAACTGCCGAATCCTCAGGCCTAAAAATTCTGCATAGCAATCTCCGCAAGTGTGTCACAATTGCTGAACGCCGCTTGGGCGCTGGGTGCGAGCGCGAAGAAGAACATGAGTCCGAGAAAAAAAACGGGCAAGAATAGTAATAGTAAAGATAAGACGGATGAAGTGTTCATCCCCGACAAGTTGTATTTCCGCATCGGGGAAGTAGCTACCCTGTGCCGCCTGCCCGCCTACGTATTGCGATTCTGGGAGAGCGAGTTTCCGCAACTGAAGCCGGTGAAGAGCAGCACGGGGCAGCGTATGTACCGCAGACGGGACGTGGAAAGCGTCCTGCGAATCAAGCAGCTTCTTTATGAACAGGGGTTCACGATTGTGGGGGCGCGGCAGCAACTGCGAAGCGAGATGAAAACTGACAAAGGGCAGTCCGCGATTCCATTCCCCGCCCAGTCTTCCGCCGAAATTCAACACATCCGCCAGGGGTTGCGCGAGATCCTGAATCTGCTCTCGGCGCGGCGCACGGGATAGGTGGGAGCGGGTGTTAGGGCTTAGGTCTTGGGTTTCCTAACAGCTGAGACCTATGACCTTCATGCTTCATGAAGCGAGTTCCGCGGTTGGCTTCTTCACTTTGCCTGCGTTCGCCGCGTCCAGGCGGATCCGGCTAGCGCGCGCAGTTTCGTGAAGCAGATCGTCAGTGGCGCGAGCCTCATCGCCCGCCATCACCGAACCGGCAGCTAATGCGAAACGCAGCGCGTCCGCCTGATCGTCGAAGTACAAAATGACTTGCCCGGACATAAGCTATTCCCCCGAGTTGGACTACATTCCGTGACGTGGAAAAGATCTGGACGAGCGGCGCGACAAGCGTGACGCAAGTGAAGCTTTCCACGATTGTCGTGGAGTGCGCTTCCCGTCAGAAGTGCTTTTCTTGGTTCGGGGCTATCAGAAGTGCATGCGTAGAGTGCGATCGACTCCGAAACCGTGAGATTGAGTGAATGGTCGGGACGGGCAGATTTGAACTGCCGACCCCTCGCACCCCAAGCGAGTGCTCTACCAGGCTGAGCCACGTCCCGACGAGGAAGGAACCCGCTGCAACGCATCTGCAGCGGATGGGGTTGACTCAAGGATTTTACCACCTGCCCCGCATTTTGGCTGGTTCGGGCTCGATTTTCTCTCTTCTCTTTTCTCTTCTCTCTTCCTTAGGGATGGCAGGGCCAGGGAAGAGGGTTCAATTTAGGAGCAAACTGGAAGTCCATTGGAGTGGTGATTTGCACATGAAGTTTTATGCGGGTGAGCGCGCCGGTCTTCGGGTCAGTCTTGTAAGAGGAGATGGCAACTCTTAGCGATCCCTTCTTCGCAAGGTCTACTGCGTTGGTGTAGTCGGAGAGTGCCTTATCGGGGTCCTTAGTTTGATAGGACCTTATAACATTACCGACAAGATCGGAAATCCGATCGTAGTCCGATCGACTGAGCAGGAAATTCATCTCATGAGGGTGAGCTAGAGAAGACTTGATGGTCTCGCCGTATCCCGGGCCAAGGGTCTGGTTTCCGTTGGAGCGCAGCGGCAGATTTACAGGGTAGATGTAGTCCTTCGTGTTCGCTTCTGCCGGAACGACGTCCAGGAACCAGCTAGGATCTTTCTGGCTCGTTACCCTGAATAGTAAGCCGCCGCCCAGTTCCCGTGCGAAGTCGTCCCCGGCATTGAGAGAGGCTTTGAAAAAGACGGATTGGCAAGCATAAGACGATTGTGCCTGAGCAGAGATCGCCGCGAGCAGGGTCGTCGACAGCAAAACGGCCAGCACTTCGCTCGTGCGACGACTATTCCGCATCGACATAAATTCTGCTTAGCCTTTTTTTCGCTGACGCTTCGGTACGGGCTGCTCTTCCAGGACGGCGAACTGAATTTTCTTTTCCACGGGATCGATCCGGTCGACGAGGACGCGAATGCGTTGTCCAAGGCTATAAGTCTTGCGCGAACGCTGGCCGATGATCTGGCGCGTGTTCTCGTGGTAAGTGTAGTAGTCGTCGGTGAGCGTGTTCAGTGGGACCAGGCCTTCGATGAACAGGTCGGTAAGTTCGACGAAGAAGCCGAACTTGGTGACGCTGGTGATGAGGCCGTCGAAGTCTTCGCCCACGCGGTCCTGCATGAACTTAACCTTCTTCCACTCCATGAGTTCGCGCTCGGCTTCGTCGGCGCGGCGCTCGGAGTGGCTGGATTCTTCGGCGATGTTGTGGAGTTCTTCGAGTGAGATGGGGCCACCGAGCGGGGCGAGCGCTTCGCGATGTGCGGCGTGTTCGCGGCGTTTGGACCAAGGTGAAGGGGTGGAGTCCGGATCTGGCGGGCCTTCGGCCCTGGCCGGCGGGACGCCAGCGCTACTGTCGGGAGGCGGGAAGACTCCAATCGGTATCTCGCCGTCATGCTTTTCCGCCGAATCCTTCAAGACCTCTTTCAAAATCCGATGCACGATCAGGTCGGGATAGCGGCGGATCGGCGAGGTGAAGTGCGTGTAACTTGGCGCCGCAAGCGCGAAGTGGCCGACATTGTCTTCGGAGTAGCGAGCCTGCTTGAGCGAGCGCAACATCAGGTAGCTCAGGATGCGTTCCTCTGGCTTTCCTGCGATTTTGGCGGCGAGTTTCTGGTACATGCGGGGTGTGATGTGAACATCTTTAGGAATTTCAACGGTGCGGGCTGGTTTGCCGGTGCCGCGTGCGGCGCGGCGGTCGCTCTTGAACTGCACGCGCTGAATCGGCAGCGGACCGACGCCGAGAGAATAGCCGAACGTCGCCGCGATTACTTCGAAGTCGTAGACGCGCTTGGCGTCGGGCTTTTCGTGAATTCGATATAGAGACGCGATGCGTTTGGATTCCAGATATTGCGCCACGCACTCGTTGGCCGAGAGCATGAACTCTTCGATCAAACGATGGGCGATGTTGCGCTCCGAGCGGGTAATGCTCTTCATTAATCCGAGCTCGTCGAACTCGATGACCGGCTCGGGAAGGTCGAAGTCAATCGAACCGCGGCGCTGGCGCTTGCGATTGAGGATGACGGCGAGATCACGCATCAGTTCGAAGGTGGCGACGAGCGGCGCATAGCGTTCGCGCGCCGCGGCATCGCCTTCGATCACGGCGTTGACGGCGGTGTACGTCATGCGCTCGGCGGAACGGATGACGCCCTCGGACAATTCGCAACCTACGATCTCACCGTGAGGATCGATTTGCATCACGCAGGAAAGCACGAGCCGGTCGAGGTGCGGACGCAGGCTGCAGATGTCTGTGGAGAGCTCGAGCGGCAGCATGGGCACGGCGCGGTCAGGGAAGTAAACGCTGGTGCCACGCAGATGAGCTTCCTGATCGAGCGCGGAACCGGGCGTGACATATTGGGCCACGTCGGCGATGTGGACCTGCAACTCGAAATTGCCGTTGGCGAGATGGCGGACGATGACCGCGTCGTCGAAATCGCGGGCGGTCTCACCATCGATGGTGACGATGGGGAGGGCGCGGAAGTCGCGGCGGTGGCGAAGTTCCTGCGCGGGAATGCCGGCGGAAACGTTCTGTGCCTCTTCCAGCGTCGCGGCGGGAAAGTGGTGCGGCAGGTGAAATTTGCGGATCGTGATTTCAACGTCGACTCCGAAATCGTCCTGGCGGCCGATGATTTCGAAGACGCGGCCGCGGGGATTCTGCGTGGGCGTGGGCCAGTCGGTGATCTCGACGTCGACCACGACGCCTTCCAGGTCATCCCATTCGGAATGCAGGGCGGCTTCGAGGCCGAGGACACGGTCTGGGGATTTCTTTTTAAGTAGCGCCGGCGTTTCACCGGCTGCTCTGGCCAGAGGAATCTCCATGCCATGCGGGATCACGATTTCCTGCGTGATCTTGCTGTCGATCGGCTTCACATAATTGTGGCGGCTGCCGTAGTGAAAAATTCCAACCACCGTGGGGTGGACCCGCACCACCGAACGCACGATGCGGCCTTCGGCGCGGCCATCGGGGCGAGTGACGACGATGTCGACCAGGACGCGATCGCCGTGCATGGCATTGCCGATGGCGTGAGGCGCGATAAAGATGTCGCCGACCAACCGTGATTTTATCGACGGGCTCAGCGAACTGGCGTCGGGAATGACGAAGCCGAAACCGTCGCGGTGCATGGTCAGGCGTCCGGCGACGAGACTCTTTTCATTCTTGTCTGGCGCGGCGTGGGGTAGAGCGTAGCGATCGGAATTCAGCTGAACCAATTCTCCTGCGGCGACGAGCTTTTGCAGATGAGAGTCGAGATCGCCGCGGGCGTCTCCGTGCAAGCCGAGTTCGCGGACGAGCTGCTTGAATCCGGCGGCACGCTTGGGCTGGCGGGCGATGTGTTTCAGGATGGAGGAGTCGGAGAGCATGAGCGCTGTCAGCTATCGGCTGTCAGCTTTCAGCATACCGCGAGAGCGGGCGTGCAGTCGCGCGATGCGATTCACCAGGTATCTCCGCCGCCGGGTGGCGGCCACGCGCCTAGCACTCGCCGAATCATCGCGATCTGGCCGGTGTGATAACTGTTGTGCGCCACCATTTGCCAGAGGACGGCCTCGAGGGTGGCGGCAACCTTCGTATCTCCGGCGTGTGTGCTTTCGATCTGCCGATGCATTTCCTCGGGAGAAGAATTCGCCAGCTGGGAAAAATCGGCGAGCAAACTTGCAAAATGCTTTTTCTGGTGATTCCATTCCTGCGTGTCTGCAGGAGACGGCGTTGCGGGGAAGCTCTCGGAGTTGTGCTCGGGATAGGTGGGCCGCTGGCCGCGAATGCGGCGCAGTTCGTAGTCCATCCAGTAGTTCATGTGGAAGACGAGTTGTCCGATAGAGTGCGGAAAACCCGCGACCTGCCGCGCTGCCAGGTCGGCGGAAAGATCTTCGACGCAGGCCAGAGGGTCGGCGTGAGAGGCTTTACCACGGAGCAGTTCCGTTAGTGCGCGTGAGGACATGGGAAGCGGGTTTTAACGGACTTCACAGGTGGCACAGGCGGAAACCAGGATCCCTCGCTCCGCTCGGGATGACAACGTACCCGGCGCGGGATGACGGCGGGCTCCACTCGGGATGACAACGATGCGACGTTTCAGCCAAACAACTAGCGCCCGGCAAAATATTTTTCCTCCAGAATTCTGCGATGATGCA
>PLUI01000092.1 GCA_003164855.1 Acidobacteriaceae bacterium | reverse complement strand
GGGTGCAGGTGAAGTCGACGATATTTGAGGAGGGGACGGGATATTCGTGCACGATGAAGGACAGCAAAGGTCCGTATAAGAAAGGTTCGTTTGAGTTTGTGGCGGCGTATGTGATTCCGGAGAATGTGTGGTTCATTATTCCGGAGAAGAAGGTGCGGGGGAAGTGGAGCGTGGGGTTGTATCCGAAGCTGGAGAGATCGAAATATTGGGAGTACAAGGAAGCGTGGGATTTGTTGCGCGGGAAATTGCCGGAGGTGATTGACAGGATTGAGGCTTGTGCGGAGGATGTGGAATTTTTATGAAGTTCAGGATGACTGCGTTAGTTTAACCCGGCAGGACGGGGACGCGGGCGGCGCCGTAGAGGCCGGCGTCGCTGCCGAGGAGGGCGCGGGTGATGATGGTTTTGCGGGCGGTACCACGCGGGGTCTCTGCCAGGGGTGCCGAGCTTTGCTCGGCCTGGACAGCCGAGGGCGGCTGTCCCCACAGGGGCTTCTTTGTTCCTACAGAGTTGTCCGAGGGTTCATCGGGAGCGGTGGCGGCGTAGACGAGGGAGCGGGCGCGGAGTTCGTTGAACATGGTGGGGGCGTAGGCGTCCCAGGCGCTGGAGACGCCGCCGCCGAGGACGAACATGTCGAGGTTCAAAACATTGATGAGGCCGGCGAGCAGGATGCCGAGGTAGCGGCCGAAGGTGCGGAAGATTTGGCGGGCGTGCTCGTCGCCCTGGAGGGCGAGGTTGTAGACGGACTTAGCGCCGAATTCGGGGTCGGAGGATGCGGCTTGGGCGAGCGATGGGGCGGCGCCGCTGGCGATGGCTTCGCGGGCCATGCGCATGAGGGCGCTGGCGGAGGCGTATTGCTCGGCGCATCCGTGATTGCCGCAGCCGCATGGGTGGCCGCTCGGTTCGAGGGTGACGTGGCCGAACTCGCCGGCCATGCCGTTCATGCCGTGCCAGATTTTTCCTTCGAGGACGATGCCGCCGCCGATTCCGGTGCCGAGGGTAACGACGGCCATGTTGGGGACGCCGCGGGCAGCGCCGAGCCATTGTTCGCCGAGGGCGGCGACGTTGGCGTCGTTCTCGAGGACCACGGGGGCGGCGAGGCGGCGCTCGATTTCGTCGCGCACGGGATACTCTTCGAAGCCGGGAAGGTTAGCGGACTTGCGGAGCATTCCGGTTTGCAGGTCGATGATGCCGGGGATGCCGAGGCCGACGCCGAGAAATTTTCCGGATTGCCGGTATTGGGCGGAGAGGCGCTGGATGGCGTCGCACATTTCGGTGATGACGTGATTGGGTCCGAGAGCGGTTTTGGTGCCGAGGGTGACTTTTTCGAGAAGCTGGCCGTCGCTGGTGACGGCGGCGATGCGGAGGTTGGTGCCTCCGAGATCGACTCCGATGGAGAAATCGGGCATGGAGGAGAAGATAACAGAACCGCGGCGGGAGCGTCCTCCCGGCTCCATGGCTGATTAGCGACGAAAATTCAATCGCGCTTCGCTCGGACGGACAGCCCGGGGGCGGCTGTCCCCACGTGGGCACTCCGCTCTCCGAGTCGAACGTCACTTCTGGCAATTGGGGCAGTAGTGGCTGCTGCGGCCGGCGATGACGATGCGTTTGATGGGAGTTTTGCAGACCAGGCAGGGCTGGGCTTCGCGGCCGTAGACGCGGTGCTGGAGCTGAAAGAATCCTTCTTCGCCGTCGGCGTCGACGTAATCGGAAATGGAGGAGCCGCCGAGAGAGATGGCTTCGCGGAGAACTTCCTGCACCGAGGTAAAGAGTTTGGCTAGTTGGTCGCGGGTGATGGTGGAGGCGCGGCGGCGGGGACGGATTCCGGCGCGGAATAGAGATTCATCGGCGTAAATGTTTCCGACTCCGCGCAGAAGTTTTTGATTGAGCAGAGCGCTCTTGATGGGAGTTTTTCGATTCCGAAATAATGGGGTGAAGCGGTCGAGATCGGCCTCCAACGGCTCGATGCCGGCGGCGGCGAAATCGCCGGTGGGGGCGACGCTCAAGCGGCCGAAGCGGCGAGGATCGACGAAGCGGAGTTCCCTGCCGGAGGCGAGTTTGAGAATGGCGTGCGTGTGTTTGAGGATTTCAGATTCGGGGTCGCAGACCTGGAGGCGGCCAGTCATTCCCAGGTGGACTATGAATTGGGATTCGGCGGGGCGCGGGGTTGGGTCTTTAGGCGTCGCTTTTGATTTCCGGCGTTTAGCGGGCGAGGGCGCCCGCTCCACATTATTACTATTATTATTGTTTCGAACCAGATTGTTTCGAACCAGGTCGAAGACTATGTGTTTGCCAATGCGGCGGACGGTGAGGATGCGGGTGCTTTCGAGGGCGGCGGCGATTTCTGGCGCGGGGGATTTGAGCGGTTCGGGCTTTTCGCCGAGCCAGATGGATTCGATGACCTCGCCGGAGACGCGCTTGGCGAGGCCGCGGGCGATGGTTTCAACTTCAGGGAGTTCGGGCATGCCTGGTTAGTTTACAAGGACGCGAGTGGAGGTGCGGAGTACGATTTTAAAGGCGAAAGGGGGCAGTCTGAAAACGTATGGAGAGTCTGATCCAAGATATTCGTTACGGCTTCCGCATGTTGCGGAAGTCGCCGGGCTTCAGTTGCATCGCTGTCATAACGCTAGCCCTGGGCATCGGCGCGAATACAGCCGTCTTCAGCGTAATGGATGCAGTGTTATTGCGCATGCTGCCGGTGCGCGACCCACAGCGCCTCTACTATTTGCAGATAGCCAGCGGGAACCAGCCGCCAGGAGCGAGCAATACAGGGAACTCGGATACGTCCTTTTCAGAACCGGTCTTCGAAGCTCTACGCCAGCGCCACGATGTATTGGATGACGTGATCGCGTACGTTCCGCTGGGCATGGGCAAAATCGCGGTGCGGTACGGGGACACGCCGGAAGAAGCGGAAGGCGACGAAGTCAGTGGAGATTTCTTTTCTGGTTTGAGTGCAAAAATATTGCGGGGCCGCGGCTTTTCCCTCATGGACGAGAAAGATCACTCGCCGATAGTCGTGATCAGCTACGACTATTGGACGCGGCGCTTTGCGCGGGACTCGCGGGTTCTGGGCACGACTCTCTTCATCAAGAATGTGCCCTTCAGCATTGTCGGGATCACGGCACCGGGGTTTCGCGGAGTCGAGGCCGCGAGTTCAACCGATTTTTGGGTTCCTCTGCAAAACCGAGCGGAGCTGAATGCGTGGGGCAATTCCGCGAGCGATGAGAGTCTTTTTGGCACGCCGAAATGGTGGTGCCTGCCGCTGTTGGTCCGCCTCAAGCCACACGTCACACCCGCGCAAGCCCAAAACGCGCTGCAATCGACATTCGGCGAAGCCGCCAAGATCGGGGTCGGCACGATCGATGGGAAGCAGTGGAAGCCGTTGTTGAACTTTGATCCCGCCAGGGGAATCCAGGGCTACAACCAGCAGTACCGGGGGCCAGTACGAATACTAATGGGTTTGGTATTTCTGGTTTTGCTGATCGCCTGTTCCAATGTCGCATTGCTGATCATGGCTCGCAACGAGGCGAGGCAACGGGAATTCAGCCTGCGCATGGCAGTTGGGGCGAAGCGAGGAGACCTTTTCCGCCAACTGTTAGCGGAAAGTTCGCTGCTGGTAATGGCAGGAGCGGGGCTCGGCTGGGCGTTCGCGCTTCTTGCCACAGACGCGCTGGCCGCATGGTCGGGAATCGAGACCGGTCTTGGGCCCGACCGCAACGTGTTGCTCTTCACGCTCTCAATTTCGGCGACCAGTGCATTGGTCTTCGGTGTGGCACCGTTATGGATTGCGCTGCGCGCGCCGGTTTCAGGCGTGCTGCGGGCCACGGCAACAAATATCACACGGGACCGGCACCGTGCCATTGGCGGCAGGGCGCTCATGGCGTCGCAAGTGGCAGTCTGCCTGTTGTTGTTGGTTGCAGGCGCGCTTTTGCTGCGCACACTTCGAAATTACGAGACCGAGGACCTGGGAATGCAGGTCGATGGTCTGCTGGTTTTTGGAATCACTCCGCAAAGCGCTCATAGCACGCAGGAAACTCTGGCGTTCTATCGCACTCTGCTCGACCGGATTCGGGCAGTGCGCGGTGTGGAATCGGCAACGCTCATGGACAACCGCATCGGCTCGGGGTGGAGCAATAACAATGACGACGATCTGGACGGAGCAAAACTACAGGACAAGTTTGGTCCGAAGGCCTTCGTGCGAAGCAACAATGTTGGCCCCGATTATTTCCACGTGCTTAGAGTTCCGATGCTTGAAGGGCGCGACATTTCCGACGCCGACACTTCTTCTTCCCAGCCGGTGGTGGTAGTGAATGAAACCTTCGCGAAGACCTTCCTGCCGAACGTGAATCCGCTCGGACATAAGGTTCGAGACAACCGAACCATCGTTGGCGTCGCGAAAGACAGCAAATACCGCGGGGTTGATGAGAAACCCACGCCTATGGCCTATTACCCCAGCTTCCAGAACCTGAGCGCTGGAGAAACAATGCACGTTGAGGTGAGGGTACAGGGCGAAGCGCTGAATCTACTTCCGACGCTTCGCCAGGTGGTTCATGACATCGATCCCGATGTTCCGCTGGGGAAGCCAATGACCCAACGGGCGCAGTTCGAGGAGTCTTATCTGCAGCCGAAAATGTTTGCGCGTCTGGGAGGGTTTTTCGGCGGGCTGGCTGCCCTGTTGGTGGCCACCGGACTTTATGGCACGTTGTCTTACCGAACGAACCGCCGGACAGCGGAAATCGGAACGCGCATGGCGCTTGGAGCTCAACGCGGTCAGGTGCTCTGGATGGTGATGCGCGAGAGCCTTCTCATTGGCTGCATTGGCACTGCAGCGGGCCTCCCGCTTGCGGTGGTATGCGTGCGTTTTTTGAGTTCGATGCTCTATGAGCTGTCGGCCTTCGATCCGCTGAGTTTTGCGGTCGCAACAGGCGGCGTCGCGCTGGTTGCCGGTGTGGCCGCGTTTCTACCAGCGTGGCACGCGGCCAAGGTCGATCCCATGGTGGCGTTGAGGTGCGAATAGGCTGCCTCATAAAATTGCGGAGTTGGCTTTGGTGCGGCGAGGCGCGCCCTTTATCGACCCTAGTCTTTTAGGGGAACTACTGCTTGGCCATCGCGGCAGAAGGTGGCGACTCTCTGGAGATCGCCGTTGGCCTGGGGCAAAGTCATTACCGGTCCGTAGCAGTAGACGGCGTGGCCGGTGGCGGCGAAGTACCAGCGTCCGCCTTTGGAGTGTTGGTCCATGTGGCCGGTGGGGCGGCGCTGTGGCTGGGTGGGATTCACGACCGTCATGCCGTACGTCGTAATGGACATCGTGCTAAACAACAAGGCTAGGGTCAGGGCCTTCATTGCGGTAAACCTCCTACCACGGTGGCGGGCTCGTTCGAGTCTGAAGCCTGCGCCTTGAAACTTTGTTGCTAGATCTTAATTAAATCTCGACGCTGATCTCCCAAATCCGAAGCAGGCATGGGTGGAACCTGGGTCTGAGGAGCCTGGGTCTGAGGCTTGGCAGATTTGCCTGCGCGGCTTTGGGAATGGGGCTGCGGTACGGCCTGGGTTGACGGGTTCTGGGTTGACGGGTTCTGGGACGACGGAGTCTGGGTAGACGGAGTTTGCCCGTGGGTCGACGGGGTTTGGGTTAAAGGTTCGGTCTGGCGCTGGATTTGTGCCATTTGCTTTTCGTGCAGGGCCTTTCCCTTCACGGCCCAGAGTTCGGTGCTGTCACCGAGCAAAATCTGAATCAGATTGCGTTGCGATTGGATGGTGGCGCCTTGCTCGACGATGAGCAGGGTCATCAAGCCGTAGGAAGCCAGAAAGACGATGGTGAGCAGAGGCATCAAGCTGCGCTTTTTTGCAGGAGGCGCATTATTCTGAACCACCGGAATCCAGTCTTTGTTGTCGTCGTCGTCGAATCGAGTTGTCAAACGGCACCCCAGTCTCGCCGGCAAGCGCAGGCAATCTTAGAGAAGCAGCTTGTGCGCCATTGGCGACGTGTGGCGGAAGGCATTGAATTTACTGGGGTTAGGGGGCGATGGGGGTTGCCGGGCGTGGTGGTTAAGTGCAATTCCATGCACATTATGAGCAAGGGGGATTGTCGGCGGCAGCCCCTACGCTGAGTCAGAATGCCGCAGCAAGACTCACTTTCCGGCGAGCAGTAGTTTTGCGATGGTAGCCAACTGCATGTTGGAGGTGCCTTCGTAGATTTTACCGATCTTGGCATCGCGCCAGTATTTCTCGACAGGATAGTCTTTGGTGAAGCCGTAACCACCGTAGATTTCGATGGCGAGCGAGGTGACACGCTCGGCGACTTGCGAGGCGAAGAGCTTGGTCATGGCGGCTTCTTTCACGAAGTTCACTCCGGCATCTTTCATGCGGGCGGCGTTGTAAACCATGAGGCGGGCGGCTTCGATTTCGGTGGCCATCTGGGCAATCTGGAACTGGATGCCCTGAAAATCGGCGATGGCTTTGCCGAATTGTTTGCGCTCCTGCGCGTATTTTGCGGCGAACTCCCAGGCGCCGCGGGCGACGCCGATCATTTGCGCGCCGATGCCTATGCGGCCTTCGTTGAGAGTCTCGATGGCGATCTTGTAGCCTTTGCCGGGCTCGCCGATAACATTATCTTTGGGGACGCGGCAATCTTCTAGAATTAGCTCGCAGGTGGAAGAGGCGCGGATGCCGAGCTTGTCTTCTTTTTTGCCGACGGTAAATCCGGGGAAATCTTTTTCGATTAAGAAGGCGGTGATGCCTTTGTATCCGGCGGAGGGATCGAGGGTGGCGAAGAGCACGAAGAGGCCGGATTCTTTGGCGTTGGTAATCCAGAGCTTGCGGCCGTTGATGACGTAGTCGGTGCCTTTGAGTTGGGCGCGGGTTTGCAAGGCAAAGGCATCGGAGCCGGATCCGGCTTCGCTGAGGGCGTAGGCGCCGACGGTTTCGGCGGCCATCTTGGGGAGATAGCGCTTCTTTTGGTCGGGGCTGCCCCAGCGCAGGAGTGCGTTGTTGACCAGCGTGTTTTGTACGTCGACGATGACGCCGGAGGAGGCATCGACGCGGGAGAGTTCTTCGACGGCGAGAATGGCTTCGAAGAATTTGGCTCCGCCGCCGCCGTATTGCTCGGGGATTTCGATTCCCATCAGGCCGAGCTGGAAGAATTCGTGGATGAGAGATTTTTCGAAGATAGCTTTCTCGTCCATCTCTTTGACGAGAGGGCGGATTTTGTCGTCGGCGAATTGGCGGATGTTGTCGCGGAAGAGGATCTCGTCTTCGGTGAGGGTGGTCAGGGGCGTGGGAACGGGGGATTGGAGGGTCTCGGGCATATTAGTCCTTATGGCGGAGGGTGGCGGACTTGTGATTTTAACAGAAGGGAGGGTGCGAGCAATGCCTCGCTTTTATTCGAACAGCCGCGACAGCCTTCTAAAGAGCTCTAGTTTCAAGCTCTCACCCGCCGCATCCCTTAGATGTACATCAAAGACCGAACCCGCGCCGCCGAAGCAACACTTCTTAACTGGCTCCGTCATAGCGCGGATTGTTAGCGGCACGAAGAAGGCCAGCCATAACTTTCTCTTTAGCCAAGTTGTTTGCTCATGCCGTTCGTAGATTCCATTCAGCTCGTAGAGCCGGGAAAGCCCCATCACGGCCGTCAACGATTGCGGAATTCGTGACCATTTCATGGCGTTGTCTTCAGGGCTAGTTTACATCTAAATCTTTACCAGAAAGGACGCTGAGGATGACAGGGGGGTAAAGCTCAAGCGTCCGCAGATTGCAGCAAAATGCGCGATGCGGGAGATCCTTCGCTTCGCCTGAAGAGCGGCTCCGCTCAGGATGACAAAGCATTTGAAGATTGCGGGGGACAGGACCCTAGCTGTGTCTGGTGTTAACCAGCTTCTGCGTGTCGGCTTGGAGGATGCGCTGGATTTGGTAGCGGGCGCGGACGGACCAGGGGCCGGTGGTGTCGAGCTTGATGTAGGCTTGCCAGTGTTTTAGCGCCTTGCATGGCTCCCCGCAACTAGAGTTGCTTGCCAGCCGCCGTCTCTCTGTTATAAACTCCTCCCGCGTCCTCCCCAGGATTCCGGTTCATCCCTTCTGCTCATCAGACGAAACCGTCCATTTGTCTTTAAGGAGACAGCCATGACAACCGCCCGTGCCATCACCATTCGCCCCATCACCATTCGCAAACCCTTAACCCTAGCTCTCATCGTATTGGCATTCACCGCGGCCTCCGCGGCTCAGGCCACCTTCAAAGTGATTCACACCTTCACTGGAAAACCCGACGGCATTTCCCCATGGGGAGCTTTGATCAATGACAACCATGGCAACGTTTACGGCACCACGACGGCAGGGGGGAGCTATGGTTATGGCAGCGTATATGAACTTACGCCGCCAACTGATTCCGGGGGCAAGTGGACAGAGAACGTGATCCACAGCTTCCAGGGTAGTTCGTCAGACCGCGAGACTCCAGTGGCCGCACTGGTGATCGACAGCGCCGGAAATTTGTATGGAACTACTGTCTCGGGCGGTATTGAGAACTCGGGCACTGTCTTCGAAATGTCACCTCCCACTTCCGGAGGGCCATGGACCGAAACCACCCTGTACAAGTTCAACCCAGAGACCGGCACTAGCCCCGGCGGGCTACTTCGCGGGCGCACCGGCATCCTGTACGGCACTACTGTGTGGGGCGATAACGTTTACGAAGTAAAGCCGGTTTCCGGAGGCACGGCCGCGGAGAAGAATCTGTTTACATTTAACGGCGGCAGCAATGGCCTGGAGCCTATGTACGAGGGTGGCGCCTTAATTTCCGACGCAGCCGGAAACCTCTACGGAGTAACGGCATTCGGCGGAACATACGGCGAGGGCAACGTGTTCGAGCTCTCGCCTCCCACAGCCGTCGGTGGCGCGTGGACAGAAGCGGTTCTGTATAGCTTTGGCGCATACCCACAAGACGGCAGCGTTTCTACCGGGGCGCTCGTACTGGATGCGGATGGCAATCTCTATGGCACTACTGTCGCCGGCGGCATTCTCGGCGAGGGCATTGTGTTTGAACTTTCGCCTCCGGCATCGGAAGGGCTGCCCTGGACAGAAACTCGTATCCACAGCTTCTCGGGTGGTGCGAGCGACGGCGCAGCGCCCTATGCCGGACTCGTCATGGACAAATCCGGCAACCTGTACGGGGTCACCTACTCTGGAGGACCTGGGGATTGTGAATTTAACTATCCTGGCTGCGGCACTGTTTTCGAGCTTTCCGCGTCCGGCAGCGGTACTTGGACTGAGAGGGTACTTCACAGTTTAAATGGGTCCACCGACGGCGAATTCCCCTACGCGGGCCTCATGATCGATGACTCAAATCACTTATTCGGGGCTACCTCAGGGGGTGGGGCAAAGGGAAACGGAACTGTTTTCGAAGTTGTGCCGTAGGAGTCTGTTCCGTCGAACCGCTGAGCAGCCTGCCCTAACTGCGACGGGTGTGGACTAACTTCAGCGTGTCAGCTTGCAGGATGCGCTGGATCTGGTTGCGGGCGTGGACGGACCAGGGGCCGGTGGTNNGCGTCGGCGTAGGTGGGGGCGAGTTGCACCGCCATCTTGTAGGTTTGAATGCCTTCCTGCACGCGTCCGGTTTCGTCGAGGACGTTACCCAGATCGAAATAAGCGAGGGCGTAGCGCGGATCGGCTTCGAGGGCGGCGCGGTAGTGTCTTTCGGCGAGCGCGAAATCCTGGCGATTGTAATGCAGCGTGCCGAGATTGATGTGGGCGGCGGCGTGGGCGGGCTGAAATTCGAGGGCTTTCTGGTAGGCGGCCAGCGCTTCGGTTTGGGTTGCGGGATTTTCTTCGAGCGCGATACCGCGGGCGAACCAGACGGCAGCTTCGTCCTCGCGGGGAGTGGCTTCGGACTCGGGGATGGGAGTGCTGGTGACGACTTCTTCGCGAGGAGTGAAATCCATTACAAATTGTCCGGCGATGGGCTCGAGCAGTTTGCCTTCGTGCCGGAAGGCGACGCGATGATGCTTGGTGGTCGCGGAAGTGCCAGCCTCGACGAGCGGGTTCCCCATGCCGGAGGCTTGCTTCTGCATGGCTTCGAGCGACTCGCGGATGACGGCGGGGCGAACGCGCATGGCGCAAAGGTCGCGGACTTTTTTGATTTTCAAAAGGTCGGCGAAAGAGTAGGCGGGACAGGCGGCGATGAGGCCAGCGCGCTCCCAGTTGGCCAGCTGGCGCGGCGTGAGATGAAGAATTCTGAGTAAATCGACTCGACTGTACACGACGGTCACAACCTCTCGCGCCTCCTGATTCATA
>PLUI01000149.1 GCA_003164855.1 Acidobacteriaceae bacterium | reverse complement strand
CGCATCCGCCAGATCGAAGCCAAAGCGCTGCGCAAGCTGCGTCATCCGTCGCGCTCGCGGAAGCTGCGGGCGTTTATGGATGGAGTTAGGGACTAAGGATCATTCACTACAGAGACACAGAGAAAACCATGGGGGAAAAGGGCGCGACCTCGGTTGCGCCCTTTGGCGGTGCAATACATTCAAGCGCCCAATACAATCGATCACGCAACAGGGTCGTTTGGAGGACGGTGCTTAATGGCACTGGACGACGCCTGGTCATCGCGTTCGAGTGGCCTCAGCGACTAAGGTTTCCTTCACCCTCTGATGTCACTCGAACCCCTACTTCACGCTATCATTCCGAATTGGCCGAAGGCCCGATGAGGAACCTGCTTTTAGGTCGGGACGAGGCACGCCTTCGGTCGCGCCTATTTTATTACCGCAACGGGGGTCTCTCGTAGCCGCGAAGCGGCGACAGAATGCAGCCCAGGGCGCAAGCCCTGGGTTAGGAGATTACGCTTAGGAGATTACAGGGGGAACAAGCCCCGTAGGGGCGAAAGATTATCCGCGACATGGCGCCGCTCTTCCTTGCCATCCGGGTTACTAACGGCACGTTCCCCATCTCGCCACTCAGCGCTAAATTATTGCTATGTCCACCGGAACCGGTTCAGCCAAGTACCGTTGCTCTCAATGCGAGAGACCGGAAGACAGCTGCGAGTGCAACAAGTACTGCTGCCTCTGCCAGGCCGTGCTCGAAGTCCGCGTCTGTCAGGATGGACTCATGTACTGCGAAGCCTGCCGCACCGCCTGCGACTACAAAACTTCGGATTAGCTGCCCTAATTACAATCGAACTCAGACCACCACGGCTTCCCTATACTCCCCAAATACCCGTCGCATCGCATCGGAAATCTCACCCACCGTCGCGAACGCTTCGACCGCCGTCAAGATTCTCGGCATCACATTCTCCCCCGTGCGCGCCGCATCCTCGACCGCCTGCAGTGCCGCTTTCCACGGCCCGGCATCTCGCCGCGCCCGCAGCGCCCGCACTCGTTCGATCTGTCTCGGCTCCAGCGCCGGATTAATTTTCTGAATCGGAATCGGTTTCTCCTCTTCCACCTCAAACCGGTTCAGTCCCACCACAACGGCATCTCCACGGTCCACTGCCTGCTGCGTCTCATACGCTGCGTTCTGAATTTCCTGCTGCACGAATCCACGCTCGATCGCTCGCAGCATTCCACCCAGCACTTCAATCTTGCCCAGATACTCCGCCGCGCGCTTCTCGATCTCATCGGTCAGCGACTCGATGTAATACGACCCCGCTAGCGGATCGATCGTCTGCGCCGCCCCCGACTCGTAAGCGATCACCTGCTGCGTGCGCAATGCAATACGTGCCGCCTGCTCAGTCGGCAGCGCCAGCGCCTCGTCATAAGAGTTCGTATGCAGCGACTGCGTCCCTCCCATCACCGCCGCCAGCGCCTGGATCGCCGTCCGCACAATGTTATTTTCCGCCTGCTGCGCGGTCAGCGTCGACCCCGCGGTCTGCGTATGGAACCGCAGCATCCACGACTTCGGATTCTTCGCCTTGAAATGTTCCCGCATAATTCGCGCCCACATCCGGCGCGCCGCGCGAAACTTTGCCACCTCTTCCAGAAAATTGCTGTGCGCATTGAAGAAGAATGAGAGCCGCGGCGCGAACTTATCCACATCCATCCCCGCCTTGATCGCCGCTTCCACATACGCCATACCGTTGCCCTGCGTGAACGCTACCTCCTGCACCGCCGTCGATCCCGCCTCCCGCATGTGGTAGCCGGAAATCGAAATCGTGTTCCACTCCGGAACGTTGTCCTTCGTCCAGGCAAACATATCGGTAATCACGCGTAAGGCCTGCCGTGGCGGATATATATAGGTTCCCCGCGCAATGTATTCCTTCAATACATCATTCTGCACCGTGCCGGAAAGCTTCCGGATATCCGCGCCCTGCCGCCGCGCCACCGCCACGTACAGAGCCAGCAGTATCGATGCCGTTGCATTGATGGTCATCGATGTTGAAATCTTGGTCAGCTCGATGCCCGCAAACAACCGTTCCATATCTTCGATCGAGTCGATCGCCACGCCCACCTTCCCCACTTCCCCCACCGCCAGCGCGTAGTCGGAGTCCATTCCAATCTGCGTCGGTAAATCGAACGCCACCGAAAGTCCCGTCGTTCCGTTCGCCAGCAAATATTTGTAGCGCTTGTTCGACTCCTCGGCGTCACCCATGCCGGCATACTGCCGCATGGTCCACAGCCGCCCGCGGTACATCGTCGCCTGCACTCCGCGCGTGAATGGGTACTCCCCCGGATAACCCACTTCATTCTCGTAGTCCGACCCCTTGAGATCCGCCGGGGTATACAGAGCCTTCACTGAAATATGGGATGAAGTCTCGGAATCAACCGGAACCGCAGTCGCCGCTCCCCTTGCATGACCTTTCAGATCTGAGCCGCTCATGATTTCATACCCCGCTATTACTCATCGAGCTATCCCGCGCGTATCCCCTACTAATAAATCCCTTCCGCACCACCATATCTGTGACCGGCATNNTCCGCATTTCCAACCAGTTCGAATTGGCTGAATGGCACCACCAGATCGTGGCTCAGGGTCAGCATACGAATCGTGAGAAACTTGTCTGACGGTGGCGCCCACTGCTCGTTTTCGTAAAGAAGAAGATTCGCACCCGGTGGCTGCGTGCTGGAGAAGATGGGAAAGCTCCCCAGCAACTTGAATTGTTTGGAGTGCAGCATGTCCCGCAGCGTGCCTTGCACCTCGAAATCCAGCCGCATGCGATCCGATACGACCACAAACCGGATTCCGTCTCGGCGCAGCAGATCCTCGATGCCGTCGCTTCCGTGAATCAGTTCCTCCGCCCCCCAGCGTTTGTCGATGCGATACGCATACAGTGCCTTGCGCAGCACCAGAAAATGCCGATGGGGATCGTTCGCACTCACGAAAAATATAAAGTTCCCTGGCAAGTCACCGTCGTAAAGAATGATGCCCCCAGGCGCAGCCTGCGTGACCGCCTTTGCCGCCGCCGAATAGCCCGTAACATAAGGCCGATGATAAGACCAGGCAGCCCCCACGGAGCTTCCCAGCAGCACAATCGCCGCCACACTGGCGATGGCTCTCAAGGGCTGCCGGGTAAACAAACGCGTCAACAGCCCAGCCGCAAAATAGGTGAACGGCGGCAGCCAGTACAGCGCGAAACGCGCGTCTTTGAAACCAATCAGAGAAAATGTCACATAGCAAGCCACAATCCAGGACAACATCAACAGCGTCACTTTCCTTCGGTCCCAGCGCGGGCTGGTCACCAGCCCGAGTAGCGAAAGCGCCAGCAGCATCCATCCCAGCTGTCCCGGCAGGGCCTTCCAATAAAACAACCAACTTGATGTGCCCGAGACGCCCTTATCCGTGAGGTTCATCACCGTGCTCTGCCAGTGGGTGCGATAGACCAGAAAATAGTAGGGGCCGGTGATCAGCGCAACCCCCAACCCGCTCCACCAGACCGCCGGTCTCAAAAGCACTCGCCAGCCTCCTGCCGCCATCGCCGAGCCCACGCAAAACAGAGCCAGGTAAATGCTGTTCTGCTTGGTCAGCAATGCCGCGCTGGCGAATCCCACAAACCAGATTAAGGTTGACTTCTTTTCATGCAGAAGATATCTCGTCCAGCACAAAGTGGCCGCCAGGCAAAGGCTCAGACACGGCACCTCCAGCATCACCGTCTTCTCAAACAGCAAAAGCGAGGGCATCAAAGCCAGCAATGCCGTGGAGAGTGCCGCGGTCCACTCGTCCTGTAACTCCCGGACCATCTCGAACCAGGCCCACAAACCAAAAAGCGCAAAGGCAAGAATGGTGAGCCGCGCCGCGACCACACCTGGACCCAGCAGTAGAAAGGACAGTCCTTCAAACCCATAGAACAGCGGCGGCCAGTGGATCACGCCTATTGCCGGGTACTGCGCATAAAAATTGTAGGTGTAGTCGACCGGGTGGGCGGGATGATCGTGCAGCAAATCGGCTGCATAGAGTCCAGTCACCGCGTGCTGCGCCTCATCCACGTTATAGCTGAATTCTCCGGTCTTGATTCCGCGCACGATCATCACCGTGCTGACAATCAAGACGCCCAGCAGAAGCACTGCGGAACGGCTCGTCCACGCGCCAGCTCGGGCGTCGGGCGCAGCGGTTTCACGATCTTTTTCCAGCACTGGCGTCATATGCCCGGCATTACCCTGTAATTAATAACCGGATGGTTAATAGAAGCAGGTTCATCCCTTCTTTTTCACTCGCCAGAACGAACTCACTCCAAACCATGCAAACGTCACGGTGAAGCAAATTGCAATCCCCACCCGCCCCAACCCCGCCTGCCCCGCATGATATTTCCCGTACTCTTTCACCGTGGCACCGGCAAAACTCAACGCCATAATCAGGAAAATAACCCCCGTAACCTCCAGCCACAGCTGGTGCAACACCCGTCCGAAGGCCTTCGCCGTGGTAGCCGCGGCGTGGCTCGCCGCCCGCACCGTCCGGCTGCGCTTGGCCTGCTCGGTCGCTACCCGCGCCACCACCCCTAACTTCCGTGTCGTAGAAACCTTACTCACGGCTCGATTTTAACAGTCTCTAGCGCTACAATGACGCAAACCTGTCGCCGCCATCAAAACCGTTCACCGGCTTCAGGCATCTAAATGATTGAATGTAAGGTTTGGACGAACCGCGATCGGGGGATTACGTGGACCAACAACTCAAAGATTTGATGAAGGAACTCGGCGAAGCCATCAACGAATCTCTCTCCGATTCCGAACAGATCGCCGAGGTCGTCTCTCGCATCAAAGAGGGCGGCTACGATATCTTTCTGGTGCTCGAAGCCACGATCGGCGTCAGCAAGCAGGGCGAGAAAACCTCCGACAAGACTTCCCTGGTCACCACTCTCTCCACCAATCCCGAATTCAAAGTCAACGATCAGGATCTCAAGTTCCTCAAATCTCTCCGTATCAAAATCGAGGAAGAAAAATAACCCATGTAGGACAGCCGCCTCGGCTGTCCGCCGGCCACTCCCGAACTCCTGCTCCCTCTTCCCCAATACGCTCGCCCGGCCCGGCAATTAATTAACATCTCCTCCGCATCTTATCGCTGGAATCTTATGAACTCGACCCGCACCGCCTGTTAAGGTGGTTGTCACTGTAATCTATGCACCGGAAGGGAAAACCGTATGTCGAACCTGGGTCGAGTCGCCGTGGCAAGCCTTCTCGTAGGTCTCTGCGCAGTCATACCCGGAGCTATTGCGCAGTCGTCGCGTGACGCCAGCGGATCGGCTGACGATTGGCCCTCTTACGGTCACGACGCCGGCGGGATGCGGTTTTCGCCGCTGGCGCAGATCAATCGCGAGAACGTGGCGACCCTGAAAGTCGCCTGGACTTTCCATGTTGGCGATATTTCCGATGGCAGCGGCCACCAAAAACGCAGCGGCCTCGAAACCACGCCCATCCTGGTGGATGGAACCCTCTACCTCACCAGCGCCTTCAATCGTGTGTTTGCCCTCGACCCGGAAACCGGGAAGCAGCGCTGGGTCTACGATCCCATGACTGAGATCGCCGGAGACTACGGCGACGGGCTGATCAATCGCGGGGTTGCCGCATGGCTTGATCTCACTCGTGCAAAAGGCAAACCCTGCCGCAGGAGAATTTTCGAAACCACTCTCGACGCCCGCCTCATCGCACTCGACGGCGCCTCCGGCGAGCCCTGCCTCGACTTCGGCAACCGTGGACAACTCAGCCTGCGCGATGTGGCCCGTTATATTCCCGGGCAATATCACATGACTTCCCCACCCGCCGTGATCGATGACGTCGTCGTGGTCGGTTCGGCCATCGACGACAATTCGCGCGTCGATATGCCGAGTGGTGTGGTTCGCGCCTTCGATGCCCGCACTGGCGCCTTGCGCTGGAAGTGGGAGCCGCTCCCGCCCAATGACGCCGCATCGGCGCCGCAAGTACAGGGGAAGACGTGGCGCACCGGCGCCGGCAACGCCTGGTCCGTTATGGTGGTCGATGAGGAGCGCGATCTCGTCTTTGTTCCAACCGGCAGCGCCAGCCCGGACTATTACGGTGGCCTGCGTCCCGGCGACGACAAGTGGGCAGATTCCGTGGTGGCGCTGCGGGGAAAGACCGGGGAATTCGTCTGGGGATTCCAACTGGTGCATCACGATCTCTGGGATTACGATTCGGCCTCGCCGCCGTTGCTGGCCACATTGCAGCACGATGGCAAAACCGTGCCAGTCGTCATTCAGGGCAACAAGACAGGTTTCCTCTATGTTCTGAATCGCGACACGGGCGCGCCCGTGTTCCCCGTGGAAGAGCGGCCCGTGCCGCAGACCGATGTGCCGGGAGAAGTGACCTCGCCAACGCAGCCTTTTCCTTTGGCGCCTCCGGCGCTGGTTCCGCAGAAACTTTCCGCTGAGGACGCCTGGGGCATCACTCCGGAAGACCGCGAAGTTTGCCGCGATCATCTCAAGAGCCTGCGCAACGACGGCCTGTTCACTCCACCCAGTTTGCAAGGCTCGCTCTCCGTTCCTGGCAATGTCGGCGGAATGAATTGGAGCGGCTATGCCTACGACCCGCAACACAGCTTGCTGGTCGTCAACACAAATAATCTGCCGGCCAAGATGGGGGTGATTCCGCGCGACAAATACTGGGATACAGTGGATAAAGACGCACAGGATGCGGACTACACCGAGCAGTCCGGTGGACCTTATGGCCTGTTTCGCACCTTCCTGTTTGCCAAAGCGCACCATCTTCCCTGCGCCTCACCGCCTTGGGGAACATTGACGGCCGTCGATATGGCAAAGGGCACGATTCGCTGGCAGGTTCCGCTCGGCTCTCTCGCGCCGGGCAATCCCGCAATCCCTTTGGGAGCGCCCAGCCTCGGCGGTCCCATCGTCACCGCCGGCGGATTGGTCTTTATCGCTGGGACGATGATTGATCCTTGGCTGCGGGCGTTCGACGTGGAGACCGGCAAGGAAATCTGGAAGGCTCAACTTCCGACTAGCGGCGGGGCCACTCCAATGACATACCAGACTCGTAAAGGCGGCAAGCAGTTTCTGGTGATCGCCGCCGGAGGACACCGCAGTGTTACTGAAGAACCGCAAAGCGACTCGATTGTTGCGTTCGCCTTGCCCTAGCCTTGATGAACCGTTGCTGGCTTCGGGCGTTCGAATCGCTGCCAACCCCGCGGCCCTGTGCTACCATCTACTGTTTTCTGTGGCAGCGGAGAACCGAACTCAGTCTGTTCGAAAGTCAGAGACAGCCCGATGAAAGACACACTCGGAGTCCTTCTCGCAGGCGGCGCTGGAGAGCGCCTTTATCCTCTCACTCGCGACCGCGCCAAGCCCGCCGTCACCTTCGGCGGAATGTATCGCATCATCGACATCACTCTCTCCAACTGCCTCAACTCCGANNATCCGCGAAGGCTGGAACATCCTCGGCCGCGAAGTCGGAGAGTTCGTCGAAGTCCTTCCACCCATGAAGCGCGTCAGCGACCAGTGGTACCAAGGTACCGCGGACGCTGTGTACCAGAATATTTATTCCATCGGCTCCGAGCAGCCCAAGCATGTCCTGATTCTTTCCGGCGATCACATTTACAAAATGGATTACGGCAAGATGATGAAGCAGCACAAAGAGTCCGCTGCCGACATCACTCTCGCCACCATTCAAATCGAACTCGCCGAGACTCCCCGCTTCGGCGTGGTCGATGTCGACAAAGACGGCCGCATCAATGGCTTCGAGGAGAAACCCAAGGAGACCAAGCTGCGTTCCCCGTGGAACCGAGTGAAGGTCGCCGGCTCCATGGGTGTTTACCTCTTCAATGCCGACGTGCTCATCCCAGTCCTGCTCAAAGACGCCGAGGACCATGGTTCGAGCCACGACTTCGGCAAAGACATTCTGCCCAAGATGGTCGACGACTA
>PLUI01000265.1 GCA_003164855.1 Acidobacteriaceae bacterium | reverse complement strand
AAATCGATCATCATAATCGCGTTCTTTTTTACAATGCCGATCAGCAGAATAATTCCGATCAGAGCCACCACCGTGAGGTCGTTGCCGGTTATCTGCAGCGCCAGGATCGCCCCCACGCCCGCGGATGGCAGTGTGGACAAAATCGTGATGGGATGAATGTAGCTCTCATACAACACTCCCAGAACGATGTACACCGTGATGATCGCCGCGAGAATCAGAAACGGTTCACTGGCAAGAGAATTCTGGAATGCCGCCGCCGTCCCCTGAAATGCCGCGTGGATACTGGGCGGCAACTGAATATCTTTCTCCGCCTTTTCGATGGCTTTCGTAGCCTCGCCCAGCGAAGCACCAGGCGCAAGGTTGAACGAAAGTGTCACGACGGGAAATTGTCCCTGATGGTTTACGGAAAGGGTTGTGTTTGTCGATTGCATCTTCGTAAACGTCGAAAGCGGGACCGGGGCTCCGCTGGTGGTCGCTGTCGCTGCGTTCGCGGTGGGCGCGCCGGCATTCGCAATCGTGCTCGCCGGACGGACGTACACGTCGTTCATCGCATCCGGAGTCTTGGCGAAACTCGGCAGAACTTCCAGCACCACGTGATACTGATTCAACTGCGTAAAGATGGTCGAGACCAGCCGCTGCCCAAAAGCGTCGTAAAGCGTGTTATCGATAGCCTGCGGAAGAATCCCCAGCCGCGACGCCGTGTCCCGGTCGATCGTAAGGTTGGTCCTTAAGCCGCCGTTGAGCTGGTCTGTGGCCACATCTCGCAGCTCCGGAGCGGCTCGTAACTTATCCACCAGCTTCGGCGTCCATTGCGCGAGTTCCTGAGCGTCGGCGTCTTCAATGGAGTATTGAAACTGCGTGCGGCTCACCCGATCCTCAACCGTCAAATCCTGCACGGGCTGCATGTAAAGAGTGATTCCGTGCACCTCCGCCAGTGCCGGCTGCAGACGCCGAATGATTGCCGAAGCATCATCGTTGCGCTCATCGCGCGGCTTCAAATTAATCTGAATGCGGCCGCTGTTCGGAGTTGTATTCGTGCCATCCACCCCGATAAACGAAGACAGGCTCTCCACATCTTTATCCTGAAGAATTACCTTCGCTAGCTGCTGCTGGCGCTGAGACATTGCGTCGAACGAAATATTATCCGCCGCTTCCGAGATTCCAAGAATTACGCCCGTGTCCTGCACCGGGAAAAATCCCTTGGGCACAATCACATAGAGAACCAGCGTAAGAACCAGGGTTCCAAAGGTCACCAGCAACGTAGCCGTCTGGTGCTTCAGCACCCATTTCACGGTGCGCCCGTAAAATGCAATGACCCGGTTGTAATAATCCTCCGTCACCTCATAGAAGCGGCCCTTCTCGCCTTCCTTGCGGTGCTTAAGGAGCTTTGCGCACATCATCGGCGTCAAGCTTAGGGAAACCCCCGCCGACACCAGAATGGTGACCGCTAACGTGACCGCAAACTCGCGGAACAGTCGTCCGACAATGTCCCCCATGAACAACAGAGGAATCAGCACCGCAATCAATGAAACTGTAAGCGAGACAATGGTGAACCCAATCTGTCCCGACCCTTTAAGGGCCGCATCCAGCGGCGAATCTCCGGCCTCCAGATATCGGTCGATGTTCTCGATCATGACAATCGCATCGTCCACCACGAATCCCGTGGAGATGGTCAACGCCATGAGCGTCAGATTGTTGAGGCTGTATCCCAGTAAGTACATCACGCCAAATGTCCCAATGATCGACAAAGGGACTGCGACGCTGGGAATGAACGTGGCCCGCAAGTTTCGCAGGAAGAAAAAAATCACGATCACCACCAGCACAATGGTCAACGCCAACTCGAACTCAACGTCTTTTACCGATGCGCGGATCGTCGTGGTCCGGTCCGTGAGAATTTGTACCTTCACCGCCGACGGCAACGATGCCTGCAGTTGAGGCAGCAGCTTCTTGATCCGGTCGACCACGCTGATGATGTTCGCGCCCGGCTGGCGCTGGATGTTTACGATCACCGCGGGCGTCTGATTCATCCAGGCCGCGAGCAGCGTGTTTTCCGTGCCGTCGATCACGTTTGCGACATCGCTTAAGCGCACGGGAGCGCCATTTCGATAGGCGACGACGATCGGCTTGTACTGCGCGCTGGTAAAAAGCTGATCGTTGGCGCCGATGGTGTACGACTGCCGCGCGCCATCAATCACGCCCTTGGCCTGGTCCACATTCGCCTCGGCCAGTGCCGTCCGTACATCCTCCAGGCTCAATCCATAGGAGGCCAGCGCCGTGGGGTTCACTTGCACTCGCACGGCGGGCTTCTGTCCACCACTGATGGAAACCAGCCCCACCCCGGGCAACTGCGAAATTTTCTGCGCCAGGGCAGTGTCGGCCAGATCTTCCACCTTGGACAGCGGCAGCGAATCCGAAGTGAGCGCCAGCGTGAGAATAGGCGAATCGGCCGGATTCACTTTGTTGTAGATCGGCGGATTCGGCAAATCGGTCGGCAAGTACGTAGACGCCGCATTCACCGCGGCCTGCACCTGCTGTTCCTCCACGTCAATGTTCTGGTCGAGGCCGAATTGCAGCGTGATTACCGAGCTGCCAAACGAACTTGTGGAGGTCATCTGGCTCAGTCCGGGCACTTGCCCGAACTGCCGCTCCAGCGGAGAAGTCACCGACGACGCCATCACATCGGGATCAGCCCCCGGATAGAACGTTACGACCTGAATCGTCGGGTAATCGACTTCGGGCAAGGCGGAGACCGGCAGTTGCAGAAACGCCACCCACCCCACCAACAGCACGCCCACCATCAACAGCGTGGTCGCCACTGGCCGGAGAATGAATAAGCGTGAAGGACTCATGAAGCTGGGGTTCCTGAGGCGGGGGCGCCACTCCCATTTATTCCATTGCGAGTATCGGCTGGATTTGCCGTGCGCGGCTCAACCTTACTGCCCGTCTGTAATTTGTCCTGACCGTCAGTCACAACCGTGTCTCCCGGCACCACTCCACTCGCAATCACCGTCGCGGTGCCCTGCGTAAGCGAAATCGCAACCGTGCGGGCTTCGACCGTGCTATCCGGCTTCACCACATACACGAAAGCTCCCTGGGGGCCGCGTTGAATCGCCGCTGTCGGCACCACCGTGCTGTTCTTGCGAGTCTCCAGCAGCAGGTTTGCATTCACAAACTGGTTGGGCCAAAGCTGGTTGTCTTTATTATCGAAAACAGCTTTCAGCTTGGCGGTTCCGGTGGTTTGGTCGATCTGGTTATCGATGGTCATCAGCTTGCCGGTCGCCAGCTTGGTCTGGTTATCCCGGCTATAAGCTTCCACCGCCAGCGTGGAGTTCTTCATGTGCTGCGCCACAGTCGGCAACTCATCCTCGGGCAATGTGAAAATCACCGCAATCGGCTGCAATTGAGTGAGGATCAGCATGGGATTGGTGTCGGCTGCGTGTACGATATTTCCCGGATCCACCTGCCGCAGCCCCACCCGCCCGGTGAACGGCGCCGTGATGTTGCAGTAGACAAGCTGCAGCTTGGCGTTATCGATCTGTGCCTGATCCGTGCGCACCTGCCCATCCAGTTGGTCCACGGTGGACTTCTGCGTATCCACCTGCTGCTGCGCAATGCTGCCGGAGGGAATCAGCGTGGTATAGCGATCAAGGTTCAATCTCGCGTCGCGCAGGGAAGCCTGGTCCTTGAACAGCTGAGCCTGCATCTGCTCCAGTTGCACCTGGTAAGGGCGCGGATCGATGAGGATCAACAAATCGCCTTCTTTTACGATCTGGCCTTCCTGAAAGTTGACGCGCATGATCTGCCCATCAACCCGACTTTTTATGTTCGCCGTATAGAACGCAGTCACCGAGCCCAGTCCGACCATGTAGACCGGTACATCCTGCTTCTCGACTTTCGCCACCGCAACCGAAGCCGCATGCGAGCTCGCAGCGTGAGCTCTTCCCTCCTTCGAATCTGCGCCGCTGCCGCTACTCGTGCAGCCCGACAAGAAAAAGAATGCGCATGCCAGCGCGACGGCTGTAACCAGTCGAAGCCTGGCCTGCAGGAACGTTGTTTGGAGACAACTGGAGGTAGTTGTATTCACCATTTTCGTTGAGTGCGACATTTCACAAGACCGGCAGTGAACCTGCCATTTCATTAGACGTATTCATTTCAACTCGGTTGCGGAAACACTGCCCAGAAAAAGCACCCGATCTCTTACGCCAGGGTCCTCCCGCTGGAGAGGCTAAGGTAGGAACCGAAACGCAGCTTTAATAGTAGAACGGTACGAACCAAGCATCAACCGTGGCGTCGTGGCTGGTCAAGCCCAAGTATAAGGTTTTACAAATCTTTACTCGCTTTGACGGTTCGTTACTGGCGAGGCGTTTGCAGCGCGGAAGGCGCGGGATGGAGTTGTTCGTAAGTCGAAATTTCCGCTTCGTGTTGCAACGTGAGCCCGATGTCGTCCAGCCCATTGAGCAGGCAATGGCGCACAAATTCGTCGACCGGAAACTTAGCCTTGAAGCCCTGATCGTCGCGCACCTCGCATCGCTCCAGGTCAACGGTCAACTCATAATCTTTGATCTCGCGGGCACGCCGCATCAGTTCCGCGGCCTCGTTCTCCTGGAGCAGCACCGTGAGAAACCCGTTCTTCGTGCTGTTGTTGGCGAAGATGTCCGCGAAGGAAGAAGAAATCACGGCGCGAAATCCGAAATCCGCCAATGCCCAGACCGCGTGCTCCCGCGACGATCCGCAGCCAAAATTCTTCCCCGCAACCAGAATGCTCGCGCCTGCGTAACGCGGCTCGTCCAAAACAAAATCCGCATTCTTCTTTCCCTTCGCGGAGAATCGCCAGTCGTAAAACAGAAACTGCCCAAATCCCGTCCGCTCGATCCGCTTCAAAAACTGCTTGGGGATAATCTGATCTGTATCCACATTCACCCGCTCCAGCGGAGCCACGCGTCCGCGATGTGTACGAAACGGTTTCATCGAGCCTTCCTCTCTCTTTGTCATCCTGAGCGGAGTGAGAACTTCGCGAAGCGAGGTTCTCACGGAGTCGAAGGATCCCTACTTTTCGGCAGCCGCTAGGCTTCAGGGCGTTCGCACTGGACTACAGAGCTGGCCAAACCATGTCTGCAAGCAGCATCGGGATCAATGTCACCGATATTTCCACTTCCGAATATCTGTGAAATGTCCCTCAATCGCAGCCGCCGCCGCCATCATCGGGCTCACCAGATGCGTTCGCCCACCGCGTCCCTGCCGTCCTTCAAAATTCCGGTTACTGGTGGAAGCGCAGCGTTCGCCCGGCTGCAGAATATCTGGATTCATTCCCAAACACATCGAGCATCCCGACTCGCGCCACTCGAACCCGGCATCCAGAAAAATCTGGTGCAAGCCTTCCTGCTCCGCCGCGCGCTTCACCGCCTGCGATCCCGGCACTACCATCGCGCGCACCTTCGCGCTCACGTGATGTCCCCGCGCCACCCGCGCCGCGGACCGCAGGTCTTCCAGCCGCGAGTTCGTGCACGACCCAATAAATACCCGGTCGATCCCGATATCTTCGATACGCTCCCCGGGCTCCAGCCCCATGTACTGCAAAGCCAGTTCAGTCGCGCGCCGGTCCGATTCCTTCAAACTGCTCGCCTCCGGCACACGCCCCGTCACCGGAGTCACCATCCCCGGATTCGTCCCCCAGGTCACAAACGGAGAAAGCTGCGCCGCATCGATCTCCACAACATGGTCGAACGTCGCGCCCCCGTCGGTAGCCAGGCTGCGCCAGTATTCGACCGCCTTCTGCCACTCGCCGTCCCGCGGAGCAAACCGCTTTCCCATCACATAAGCAAACGTCGTTTCGTCCGGCGCCACCATTCCCGCGCGCGCACCGGCCTCGATGCTCATGTTGCAGAGCGTCATGCGCCCTTCCATCGACAATCCGCGCACCGCTTCGCCGGCGTATTCAATCACGTGCCCGCTCGCGCCGTCGGTGCCGATCTGTCCGATGATCCCAAGCGCCAGATCCTTCGCGGTCACACCCTCCGCCAAGCGTCCGCGCACGTCAATCTTCATCGTCTTCGGCTTCTGCTGCGCCAGGCACTGCGTCGCCAGAACGTGCTCCACTTCTGAAGTTCCTATGCCAAAGGCCAGCGCACCGAACGCTCCATGCGTGCTGGTATGGCTGTCGCCGCAAACAATCGTCATCCCCGGCTGCGTCAGCCCCAACTCCGGACCAATCACATGCACAATGCCCTGCTCCGGCGAATCCATATCGAACAGCCGCACCCCAAATTCTTTGCAGTTAGCCTGCAGCGCCGCAATCTGCTTAGCCGCAATCAGATCGGTAATCGGAGTCCCACGCGGCTCGGTAGGAATATTGTGATCCACCGTGGCCACCGTCCGCGCCGGCAGCCGCACTTTTCTTCCCGCTACGCGCAAGCCGTCAAAAGCCTGTGGCGACGTCACTTCATGCACTAGATGCAGATCGATATAAATAATCGGCGAGCGCCCACTCGGCTGCGCCACCACATGCGCGTCCCAAATCTTCTCGAAAAGTGTTCTCTTCACTGACATGGATTCCGCAATTCCGCAGCGATGAAAGCAGCTTTTAGTTTTTCACAGAGCGGCAGATCGGAGCAAGCGCGGTGCGTATGTGGGGACAGCCTCCCTCGGCTGTCCGAATCGAACGAAGCTCGATGCTTTCTTCCGAAACCCCTTGACTCCCACCCCCGAAAGTGCCAAAATCTTGCCCTCGTCACTCCTCCCCTGAGCCGAGCACTCGGCGTCATTCGTCTGCAATCTGGGTTCTTATCTCAAAGCCAGGAAAGGAACAGCTATGTCTCATCCCGCAAGCACGACCGCCTTCCGCTCCCGCGAAATAGCCCGAATCAACCCGAGGCTCGACAAGAGCCTCGCCGGTTACATGCTCGCCGCCGGAGCCGCCGGAGTTTCTCTACTGGCCGCGCAATCCGCCGAAGCCAAAATCGTTTACACGCCTGCGAACATAAGGATTGCACCGCGCAGCTCGGTTCCCTTGGATCTAACGAACGACGGCGTCACCGACTTCGTAATCAGCAATTGGCAATATGACCAGGTCTCCCACCTGTCAATCATTCACCAACAGGTGCCCTCGAATGGAGTGATTTCCAAAAATCAAGCTCCCGGGCCAGCTGCCGACCTGCCTCTCGGAGTGCAAATCGGACCCAATAGATTCTTTGAGGGCGTCGGCTCCATGGCTACGCAGGGGTCTCAATCCGGAGTAATCTTTTTCTCCGGCGGCCCTTGGAAAGACGCTCACAACCGCTATCTCGGACTTAAGTTCTTGGTGGGTGGAGATACGCACTACGGCTGGGCGCGACTGACGGTGACCGCCAAAGGCGGCATCGCCGCTACTCTCACCGGCTACGCTTACGAAACCATACCTAATAAGCCGATCCTCTCCGGCCAGACCTCGGGCTCAGACGTTTCCAGTGCAGCAGATCCGCAGGAAATGCTCGCGCCATCTCACCCTTCCGCAACCCTGGGCTTCCTGGCACGCGGCGCAGATCATCTCGCGATTTGGCGAAGAGACGAAGAAGCGATTGCATCAACCATTTGAAAAAAACCGACACAAAATACAGATGATATCGACGTTCACGCACAACCCGTTCGAGGATACTATGAAAACTCCAAAAGCTAGTTCGCGGATTTTCGCCTTTGTCCTCCTCACCCTCACGCTTTGCCTGATCGCGGCGCCAGTGTCGGAGGCCGCAGCTGACAGAGTTCTGCACACCTTCGGCGGCGCCTCTTCCTACCCATCCTCCGGCTTGGTCAGCGATGGCGCCGGCAACTACTACGGTGTAACCGAGGGCGCAGTGTACGAGCTTTCCCTCGCGGCTGGAGTCTGGAGCTACCGCACCATCCAGGTTCTCCCCGCAGGCAGAGCCGATTTCGCCGGAGGAAACCTGGTGCGGGATACCGCAGGCAATCTCTACGGCTCAACTTGGCAGGGAGGTTCGAGCGGTTGCGGCTTTATCTTCGAACTCTCCCCCGCCTCGAGCGGTTCTTGGACTTACTCGACTCTCTACAACTTTAATTGCACCCAAGGGGACCACGCCGGCCATACCATGGTGATGGACACGGGCGGTAACCTCTATGGCGTCGGGCAAGGCGGTGGCGTCAACGATTATGGCGTGGCTTACGAATTGAGTCCGGCGTCCGGCGGGGGCTGGACCTACACCGTACTTTACAATTTCACACTTGCCGAGGGCGGCGGGCCTCAAATCGGTCTGGTCGCCGACGCCAGTGGCAATCTTTACGGCGCAAACGGATACGAGATCTTCGAGCTTTCTCCCAATGGAGACGGCACCTGGACCGAGAGCGCCGCTCACGTTTTTACTGCCGAAGAGGGTTCCAATCCTCTCGGGGACCTGTCATTCGACTCTGCCGGCAATCTCTACGGCACCAATCAGGCGGGCGGCAAGTACGAAGCCGGCACCGCCTTTAAGCTGACTCCAAACGAAAGCGGCGGCTGGACAAGTACAATCCTCCACAGCTTTGTGCCGAAGAGCCCAGCTGGCGCATCCCCGGAAGGCGCTCTTTCCATCGACTCTGCCGGAAATGTTTATGGCACCGCTCTCGCCACCAACGGTGCCAGCGGTTATGGCGTCGTATTCAAGCTGGCTTTCGTAAGTGGAGTCTGGTCCGAACATGTCCTTCACACATTCGGAGGAACTCCAGCGAACGATGGTTCTTTGCCCGAATTCTCTCTCTACCTCGACAACGCCGGATACATATTCGGTGTGACTGCCGGCGGTGGCAGCTCCGCGTGCTCAACCAACGGATGTGGAACCGTATACGAGGTTTCGCAGTAGCATCAAATTTCCAGGGGTGCCGCCGCGGGTTGAGTTATCATAAAGCTTAACCCGCATGATCAACGGCAAACGTATCGCGGTCGTCATGCCCGCCTACAACGCGGAAAAAACCCTCGAGGTCACGGCCGGTGAACTGCCTGATCTGGTGGATATCCGCATTCTCGTCGACGACCACAGTTCCGACCGCACGGTCGATCTCGCGCGCCGCCTTGGCCTTCAAGTCTTCCAGCATGACCGCAACTACGGCTACGGCCGCAATCAGCAGACCTGCTACCGCGAGGCTCTGGCCGCGGGTGCTGACGTGGTCATCATGCTTCATCCGGATTACCAATACACGCCGCACTTGGTCACGGCTATGGCCAGCATGGTGGCCTATGGTGTTTATGACGTGGTGCTGGGATCGCGCATCATCGGTGGCGCTGCGCTGCTCGGCGGCATGCCGGTTTACAAATACATCTCCAACCGGCTGCTCACCGCTTTCGAAAATCTTTTTCTGCGCGTAAAGCTTTCGGAATACCACACCGGATATCGCGCCTTCAGCCGTCAAGTTCTCACCGAACTGCCGCTGCTCGAAAACTCCGACGACTTTGTCTTCGACAATCAGATGCTCGCTCAGTGCGTGCACTTCGGCTTTCGCATCGGCGAAGTGTCTTGCCCCACAAAATATTTCGAAGAAGCCTCGTCCATCAACTTCCGTCGCAGCGTCAAGTATGGATTCGGCGTGCTGGCGACAACTTTGCAATTTGCGCTGCAGAAGGCGGGCTTAATCCACTTGCCGCGCTTCAGCGATCAGGGCCGCAAACTCGAAGCCGGCTATCCCACGTATTACGCCCGCAGAACAGCGCGTCCCGCGTAAGCGGACCGCTTCGAATTACTTTTTACTTCTTCCTCGACAAAAATCCCAGCACCTTACTGGCGAACTGATCGGAAAATCCGAACCGGGCCTTCGCTCTCGAGTACAAATCAACAGCCTTCTTATCCAACCAGATCATCGCCGATTTCGCCCACCCATCCTGCGGCCGCGCAAAATAATCGGTGGAGTGCCCGGTAGCTTTCTTGTCGTTTTCAACCGTGTAGTAATACAAAGCCAAACTCTTGCGTGACTCGCCCGCGGGGCATGTCAGTGGATCGGGAAATCCGTGCAGCGACCGCTCGTCCGTTGTAAAAATAAGAGCATGGTTCAACAGCGGCGGATACTTCGCCGCGCAACGCGCCATCTTCTGTTCCCATAATTCGAGCGCTCCACCCCACTCCTCCTGCCATCCCGGATTCAGATAAAGAATCAGGTTCACGCGCCGGCGCCAGTTGGTATGGAAATGGTGCATCGAAAAATCCGTATGCACATTCAGATATCCGCCCGGCCCCGACTGGTGCAAGCCGCCGCCCTCCAGCATGGAATCCGCCATCAGGTTCGGAATCCCGGTCAACTCCGAAATCCAGGCCACAAACTCCGGCGAATTTAGTTCGTCCACCACTGCCCCAATGGCAGCGGGAAAGAGTTCGCGCTTGGGCATGCCCAGCTTGTTTTCGTTGGCGTGTTTGTATTGCGTCCAGGCATCGCTGGTGGGATCGGGAAACCCCTCCGCCATCGCCAACGCGGCCTCAGACTCCAGGAAATCTTCCAGGAGAATATGCGGGCAAGGGTTGTTCTCGCGGTATTGCCTGGCTAACGCAGGCAGCCGCGATCCCCACTTCTCGTAAGAGAACAGCCGGTCGGTATGCTGAACACGGTCCCGAACTGCTTGCGCGGTTGACATTTGAGAAGGATTCTCCTGAACTTATCATTGTAGCCGATCGACTGTGTGATAAGGCACATTCGCCGCTTCGGACCCCCTGCAATGCAAATGTCCGATTGAGTAACCGCATTCAAGGAATACGACAGACGCTAACGGTTACGTTCTGATAAGCGCAATCGAGCCCCGCACCATCCGGCGTTTGCACCACCACCCAGCTCACGCCATATTTATTCCTCAGCCGCTCGAAGTCTTCCGCGCGAAAATCTTTCCACGGAGTCTGATCCTGCACCTGCGTCCACCATTCTTCGGCCAACGTCGGAAACATGCTGACCACTCCATTGTCTTTCACTCCGTCGGCCAGGCGGCTTCTCTCGGCCAGGCAGCGAAATCCAATCTCATCTTCGCCGGCAATATCCATGTAATAAGGATCAAGCGCAAACACCGCATCCACCGGCGTGTTTTGTCGAATCCAAACAAATGCCTGCGCCCACGGATTCCTCGGCGCCGTGCCCGGCCACTCCACATGCGCGCTCGCCGGAAAAAGTGCCCGCTGCGCCAAGAACATTCCCGCACTCAGAGGCAAGAAAAACACCAGCCAGCGCCACACGCGGTTTCGTAGAACGTACTCCCCAAGAAATCCGCCAATCATGACGAACATCACGATGTAAAGAAAGTGCAGGCTGCGCAAAGGCTGCACTCGCGCCAGAGCTTCCCATCGCGCCGGAAGATCGACCACCACCGCGCCGACGAGATAGATCAAACCATAAACGATGAACGCCCGGCTTACACGCTCGACCATGCGCCATTGCCTACCGCGGGCTACGCGTCCGAACCACCAGAAAAGAATCAGCGGCGCAACAATCCCCAGCAACTCATACCACGCCCAGTTCTGAATGTAATGATAAGCATGCCGTTTCGCCGCTTCGTGATAGGCGGGAGAAGCCGCGGGCGCCAAAGGAACTCCCAGCCACAACAGGCTTGCCAGTGCCGTTGGGTTGATCCACTTCCAACGACTACCTAACTTTTCCATCACCACAAACAAGAGACAGAATGAAAAGGGGAACACCCACATCAGCGGATGCATGCAGGCGGCAAACCCCAGCCACAACGATGCCTGTACGTACTTCTTTTCCAAAGTCCGCGCCAGCATAAAGATTCCCGCAAAAGCCGCCAGATTCCGCGGATTCAAATACTGGTCTATCATGTAGAGCGCTGTTCCTGCGACTGGGATCGACAAAAGTGCGCCGATCAGGCAGACGCCGCACCAGCGCGCTCTCGCGCTCGGAAAGAATATTCCGGATAACTCCCAACAGGCGAGCAGCAGCAGAAAAATAGACGCCAGGTGCCAGATAAACAGCCCGGCCTCCATAGGCAAGTGAGTTACGCGTAGAGAAAAAGCAACAACGTTGGGGAAGAACGTCATGTTGGCGTGCGAGAGGAAGAATTCGCGCCCCACCGGGAACAACTCTGGATGCAGGATTTTCTCCACGCCCGGCAGATAGATTTCCGCATCCTCGGCAAAGGGATGGTATCCCTGCACCAGCAAGGCACCGACTGTCAACAACAGCAGCCACAAAAAATCCACCGTCTTTTGCTTGTTGGAAAAGATTTTGCTCACTCGACGGTTGCAATCGCAACTTGTGGCGGGGTTACCGCTAACCTGCGCTTCCGTTCCCCGACCCAGCACGCCACGGCAAAAGCCGCCAGTACCACAAACTGCGGGTCAATCGGTCGCCGGTAATAATCTTCCGGATGCGTCAGATAATAAACGATGGGAAAAAATATAAGAACCAGCAGGTATGGCATGGCAATGGCAGAGTCGATGCGCCAGGTTCGCCATAGTCCTGAAAGTGTCAATATTGTGAGACCGGTGCAGAAAACAATATTAAGAGGATCGGCAGGCTCCTCTCGCAGATAACGCGGGCTCAAACTCCAGAAACCCGTCCATAGGTACACCACACGCCGTACCGTCTGCTGAACATACAACAGTCGATGCGAATTGATGAATGCCAGCCCTTGGTGAAGCTTTTTCTGCGTGTAGGCGACCTCGCCGAGCTCTTGATACTCCCGCCACTCATTTTCGTTATCCGACGGATGGTAACCCGGAGGTCCCCAATGCCACGAATCCATATTGTTGCCAAAATAAACTTCCAGGCCCAGACAACTTCGAAATGGAATCATCTTGTGAAATGTTTCGTAATTTCGAATAAACCATGGAGCCACCGTCAGCGTCACCGCCAACACCGCACCCACTCCCGGAGCCACCCACTTGCGGCCACTTTTGTATAGACGATACCAAGCCCACGCTCCCAGGACCGGCGCCACCGCCATCACCACCGGATCGGTCAATCCTCCTAATCCGCTGAGCACGCCAAAGCCCGCCCAATGCCAAACGGACGGCGAACTCTCAAGATGCAGCGCCAGCAGAAAAACCAGACTCATCAGCAACGTGGTCAACGTCGTGGCCCAGATAAAATCTGCCGAAAAGAAAATCGCGTAAGGAAAAAATGCCCAGCTCCATCCCGCCCAGGCAGCCCCGTTCTCCCCAAAATGTTTTTTCGCGATGAAGAAAACCGGGATGCAGGTCAGCGCCGAAAAAAGACAATCCAGGGCCAGCGCCGCGATTGCCGAAGCTTTGCTATAGACGCCAAATATCTTGAAAATCCCCGCCAGCAGATAAGGAAACACCGGCGCCAGCCACGTCGTGGGCCCGGTCTTGCCGAACAGAGGATTGCTGAAGCCCTCGCCTTGCGTGATCGATCGCGCAATCCTGCCGGCCTCGCCTCCGAGTCGCCAGTGGTCGCGATACGGATCTGTCCGCTCGGGATACAAGAACGACATCACCACAAGCCGCAGGGCAAGCGCGACTACAACCATCCAAAAGAGCGAACCCCTTACGTTTTCTGCCGGTTTCAGTTTATGTGCTTCGAGTTCTGCTGTTTGAAGAAACGCCATTCGCTCCTATCGGACTAATACCTTGGGATGAATTTCTACTTTGCCACAACCAAACGTCCAAAGTCCGCTTTCGTTACCATTCTTTACACTTTTCTTGGCCTTGCAGTCCCTGGTTAATACTGAACACCAACTTGCGACTTTCGTTTCGGCTACGTAGCATCTAGAGAGATGGCTGCTGCCCTCATGCCCGAGCGCCTTAAGCCCAAGATGGCCTTTGGCGAGATTCTCGCGTTCTCCTACGACACTTTCTGCAGCAACAAGGTGCGCTTCATCCTGACTGCGCTGGGCATGGTGATCGGCACGGCGTCGCTCATCCTCGTCGTGACCATCGGAATGACTGGGCGGCAATTTGTTCTTAACCAGATTCAGGCGATCGGCACCAACGAGATCTGGGCGGAATGNNCTTCGCGCCGTGCAGGAAGTGGTTCCTGGAATCGTCGCTTCGTCGCCGGTCACGCAGCTTTCCGACCGCGTTCCTGTCGGCAACGGCAAGGAGAAGGATGTCACCATTCTTGGGGTCAATCCCGAGTACGTGCTGGTGCGCAATCTGGTGATTCCTTCAGGAAGATTTTTCGATCAGGAGGATTCTCAGGCGCACAACAAGGTCGGCGTGATCACCGAGAAAATGGCCATCGAAGTTTATGGCTCGCCGCACGCCGCCGTGGGCAAGGTCATCAAGCTCACCGGACTGCCGTTCACCATCATCGGAACCTTTAAAGAGCGGGTGGAGACCTTCGGGCAGTCGGAGATTGTCGACAACACCATGCTGATTCCTTACTCCGTCAGCCGCTATTTCATGGAGACACCCAGCGTTAAACTTCTGTATTTCTCCATGGAAGATCC
>PLUI01000073.1:15820-43203 GCA_003164855.1 Acidobacteriaceae bacterium | reverse complement strand
TGCATTCAAAACTGCGTTCCTGCTGACCGCACTTACGCTGCTGCTGATGTTCATTGGCCAATACTTTGGCGGCCAGAACGGGATGATGCTGGCGCTCGCCTTTGCCGCCGTGATGAACTTCGTCTCCTACTTCTTCTCCGACAAGATCGCGCTGGCCATGTACCGCGCGCAGCCGGTGACGCGCGAGCAACTGCCGCGCGCTTATGAGATCGTCGAGCGGCTGACCCAGAAGATTGGGCTGCCCATGCCGAAGATTTATGTGATCCCGACCGAATCGCCAAATGCGTTTGCCACGGGAAGAAATCCAAAACACGCGTCCGTAGCAGTCACGCACGGAATCCTGGGGCTGCTGAACGATGAGGAACTGGAAGGTGTGCTGGCGCATGAGCTGGGGCACGTAAATAATCGCGACATCCTTATTAGTTCGGTGGTGGCGACCCTTGCGGGCGCAATTACCATGCTGGCCCGCATGGGAGAATTTGCCATGATCTTCGGGGGCGGAGGTGGCAATCGCGACCGTCGCGGCGGCCTTTCGGCACTGTTCATGCTGATTGTGGCGCCGATTGCCGCGGTGTTGATTCAGATGGCGGTATCGCGTTCGCGGGAATATCAGGCGGACGCTACGGGAGCGCATTTCACCGGAAACCCTTATGCGCTGGCCAGCGCCTTGCAGAAGCTGGATGCTTACTCGCGGCGCGTGCCCATGGCAGCGAGCCCGTCGACGGCGCACTTATTTATTATCCAGCCGCTGCTGGGAATGAGCTTCGGCAATCTGTTCTCGACCCATCCGCCGATTGCGAAGAGAATCGAGCGGCTGACGGGAAGGCCGGCGGAGTTGATGCAGTAACCTTGTCAGCTCTCGGCTATCAGCTTGAAGCGACGCAAGATGTGCCCGTGTTCGCGTTCTGAATTCGTGACCGTGCAGAAACCAAGATCCCTCGCTTCGCTCGGGATGACAAGTAGGGCGCAGGGGTTGGGCTGAAAGCTGACGGCTGAGAGCTGACAGCTGGTGCTATGACATCGGTAACTCCTCGGCTTGCATGCCAGATAGTAAAATCCATTCAATGTCGCCTGAAACTGCCATAGCCGTATCCCATAAAGCCGCCGAGTTGGAAAAAGCACTTCGCCGCGTAATTCGCGGCAAAGACGATGTGGTACGGCTCGCGCTGGTCTGCATCTTTGCCCGGGGACATCTGCTGATTGAGGGTGTACCTGGCGTGGGCAAGACTACGCTGGGACAGGCGTTGGCCCGGGCCATCGATTGCACGTTTCAGCGGGTGCAATTCACCAGCGACATGCTGCCTTCCGACGTACTGGGGATTTCAGTTTATTCCGCGCTGGAACAGGAATTTGAATTCAAACGCGGGCCGGTCTTCACCAACGTTTTGCTGGCGGATGAGATTAACCGCACGACGCCGAAGACCCAGTCGGCCCTGCTGGAGGCAATGAACGAAGGCCAAGTCACCGTGGACGCGCATTCTTACGCATTGCCGCAGCCGTTTCTGGTGATTGCGACGCAGAATCCGGTGGAGCATCACGGGACTTATCCCTTGCCCGAGTCGCAACTCGATCGATTCTTGATGCGGGTGCGCATGGGCTATCCCGAAGCCGCGGCCGAGCGCGAGATTCTGCGCTCTGAAGCTGGCGCGGGAGTGTTGCAGGATATGCGGCCGGTGCTTACTGGGGCTGACGTGCTCGAAATGCAGGAAGCGGTCAAACTGATTCGAGTGGATGAATCGCTGGTGAGCTATGCTCTCGAAATCGTGCGCCGGACACGCGAGTCGGAATATTTGTCTCTGGGAGTTTCGCCGCGCGGCGCGCAGGCACTGTATCGTGCTGCCCAGGCGATGGCGTTTCTTAACGGCCGGAGCTTCTGCACTCCGGAAGACTTCAAGCCCCTGGCCGTTCCCGTCTTCGCTCACCGCGTGGTGGTCAACGGTGGCTATGCCTCGACGTTGAAGAAATCGGAACAGGCTGATCAGGTGCTGCGCGAGATTGTCGAGAACGTGGCTGTACCGGTCTAAACGTCTGTTTCGAATGCTCCCAACGGCGACCGTAACGACGGGTGAAAAAGCTTGGGAATCATTATAAAAAACAGGATTTGGTTTTGGCCCGCCATCGTTCTCACCGTCGTTCTCTATTACGCCAGTGTGCTCCTCTATTTGTTCTTATGGCCCTTAGGGCTCCTGTACTCGTCGATATTATGCGTGATCGGCTGGCTGGTTCTTCCTTCTAGAGGCAAAGATGTGGTGTTGGTGTCTGATGGCGAGGAGGGACTAAACCCCGATACCTCTGAGATTGCCGCACTGGTAGCAGACAGGGTGATGTTTCTGGACTACCAGGAACGCAAGAAGTGGAAGAGGTGGTCGCTGGCCGTGCAGTTTTTCGATTGCTTCGGGCCCAAGTCGATTCCCGAGCATCTCACACCGGGCCTTCTTCCGGCCGTCATCCTCTTGAGGAAATTCCGATGGCCCAAGACGTTCTCCTTTGGCAAACGGTCGAGGGAACCCGTCGAAAAAATGAACCTGCTGCGGTTGGAGCTCGCCGAGATTCGATCCAAACGGATGGAATCGGCAGGCGGGCGCTAAGGCTGGCGCTATAATCTCCTCCGTCATGTCCTTCCTTCGTTTTCTCATGCTGCTGTCACTCGTGGTCTGGATCGGTGGGTTGATCTTCTTTGTCGCCGTGCTTGCGCCTACGGCTTTCTCAATTCCCGCCGTGCTGCCTAACACGCATCTTGCCGGCAATGTTGTGAGGAGCGCTCTGAGCAAGCTGCACTGGATCGCCATCGCTTCCGGAATTGTTTTCCTGGTCACTTCCCTGCTCTACAGCCGGATCACCGATGGCACGGCGCATGTTTTCGCGGCGCGGCATGTGCTGCTCTGCCTGATGCTTGCACTCACGCTGGTCTCGCAGTTCGGCATCATGCCTCGCATGGACACTTGGCGGGCTTCGCTCGGCGACGTGAACGCCGCGCCCGTCGATAATCCTCAGCGCATTCAATTCGATGCGCTGCATGTTTGGTCGACGCGGGTGGAAGGGGCGGTGCTGCTGCTGGGGTTGGTGGTGGTGTATTTGACTGCGCGGAGCTTCTAGCTGCTAGCTCCTAGCTTCTAGCCAAGACGTCTCCCCATGGCGTTGGGCATTTGCTCGCCTGATCATTTATGCTGAAAGGTTGTTCGACCGTCGCTGAAGTACGCTGTGGATATCCACTCTGAGTACGCTCGGCAGCGAATCAGCTAGAAGCCAGGAGCTAGAAGCTAGAAGCTTTCTTATGAAGACTGGAATTATTGGCCTGCCGCAGGTGGGCAAGACATCGTTGTTTCGGATTCTTACCAAGGCGCATTTATCAGATTCGACGCGGGCTAACCCGCGCGAGGCGCATATTGGCGTGGCTAAAGTTCCGGATGATCGACTCGATCGTCTGGCTGCGCTTTACAACCCGAAGAAACTTACGCACACATCGGTCGAGTACGTTGACGTGGGCGCGATCGGGCAGGAGGCGTTGAAGGACAGCGCCTACGCGGCGCACTTGCGCAACGTGGATGCGCTGGCTCATGTGGTGCGCGTGTTTGACGATCCTTCGGTGCCGCATACCGGGGAGATCGATCCCCTGCGCGATATCAAGAACGTGGAATTCGATCTGCTGGTCAGCGATCTGGGGCAGATTGAAAAGCGGCTGGAGCGGCTGGAAAAAGATCTCAAGAAGATGAAGACTCCGGAACTGGAAAAAGAATTCGAGTTGCTGAAGCGGGCCAAGGTGCAAGTGGAATCGGACAAACCGCTGCGCGAAATGGAGATGACGGCCGAGGACAAAAAGCGCATTAAGGGTTTCATGTTCCTGAGCGAGAAGCCGATTTTTTATGTGCTCAACATCGGTGAGTCCACCGAACTGGGGAAAGAATTGGAAGAAGCGGTGAGCAAATATAAGCTGACCGAAATCGCCGCGCGGCCGAATGCCGCGGCCACGGCGATCTGCGGCAAGGTGGAAGCGGAACTGGCCGAGATGAGCGATGCGGATGCGGCTGAATTCCTTTCCAGCTACGGACTGACGGAAAGCGGCCTGGTACGGCTGATTCGGACGACCTACAAACTGCTCGGACTGATTTCATTCTTTACTGCGGGAGAAGATGAATGCCGCGCCTGGCAGGTTCCGGCGCATTCGCGGGCGCAGGAAGCGGCGGGAGCGATCCATTCCGATCTGGAAAAGCATTTCATCCGCGCGGAGACGATTCGCTGGGATCAGTTGCTGGAAGCGGGATCGGAAGCGAACGCCCGCGCCAAAGGAACGCTGCGGCTGGAAGGCAAGGACTACATTGTGCAGGATGGGGATGTCATGCATATCAGGCATAGCGGTTAGTCCCGAGTCGCGAGTCCCGAGTATTCCCATGACGCTCCGCGAGCCGCGAAACCCCCGGGTTCTGGACGTTCCTTTGTGGGAAACAAGATCGAATTCCAGGTTATAAATGGCCCATTGCTGAGCGCGCGCCTGTAAGCTGAACCGATGGCCCGCCACTACAAAGACTTGATTGCGTGGCAGAAATCCATGGATTTGGTGTCCGCACTGCACGATGCAACGGAGTCATTCCCCAAACGCGAAACATACAGCTTGACTGATCAGATGCGCCGGGCCGCCGTTTCCGTTCCCAGCAATATTGCAGAAGGGCAAGCCCACTACAGTGATCGCGAGTTTCGCTATTTCCTTCGCCGCTCGCGAGGATCGATTGCTGAACTTGAAACCCAGGTACTGATTGCACGCCAAAGAAATTATCTGTCCGAGTCCCAAGCCGCCGAACTGCTGAAGCGAACTGCCGAAGTAAGCCGAGTCCTTAGCGGTCTCATCAATGCACTCGGACAACAAATTCCATTATCGGCGAGTTGACTGCATTCCTCAGTAATCGATACCTTACTCGGGACTCGCGACTCGGGACTCTAAGCTCAATGCATCCTATCGCTACCAGCATTCTCCTCGGCCTCACCGCGGCCGCCGCTAACGTCTTCGGCGGCGCGATTATTGTGCAGCGCAACTGGGAGCGGCGGTACTTGCGCTACTTTGTTGCGCTGGGCGCCGGATTCATGCTCGCCACAGCGCTGGTTGAGATGGTTCCGGAAAGTCTGGAACTGCGCGGCCGGAGCGCGGCATTTCTAATTCTGCTCGGCTACCTCATCATCCATTTTTTCGAGCACACGGTTACGCCTCACTTCCACTTTGGCGAAGAGACGCACAAAGATGAGTTCATGCATTCGCACAAGGGATACTCGGTGCTGCTGGGGCTGATCATTCATACATTTTTTGACGGTATTGCCATCGCCTCTGGGTTCCTGGTTTCGAATGCTTTGGGCTGGATTATTTTCTTCGCTATCTTTCTGCATAAAATTCCGGAAGGCTTCACCGTAAGTTCCGTGATGCTGGCCAGCGGACGAAGCCGGGGAACGGCATGGGGAGCGTCAGTTATTCTTGGCGGCGCGACGCTGGCAGGGGTTCTGACCATGGCGCTGTTTCGGCATCACGTAGGAGCTGGGTTACCGCTTTCAGCGGGCGTCACGATCTACGTCGCCGCCACGGACTTGGTGCCGGAGGTAAACAAGGAGCCCGCCATGAAGATGGCGCTGCTCGTCTTTGTGGGAGCAGGAATGTTTTTCCTGCTGGAGACTTTGTTTCACGCGCACTGAGGCAGATCAACACTTGAATCGTGAAAAGAGCGCGGGCGAGTCGCCCGCGCCCACACGAACCGTTGCGATTTACACATGGGCCAGGACTGGCTCGACTCCATAAATCGAATACCACGAAGTGGCGGCTTTCAGTTTTCCGTTCACGTTGTTGATGTTCTTCACGCCCTCGGTCTCCAGCCATTTCCGGAATGCCGCAGCCCCCTGCTTGGCGTAAATCGGGATGCCATCTTTCCAGGTGGCGCGGCCGCAGAGGACGCCGTTGAACTTCACTCCGGATTCGCCGGCGAGTTCCAGCGTCTCGCTGAACTCCGCATTGCTGACTCCGGCGGAAAGATAGATGAAAGGTTTGGTTGCGACATTGGCGGCTGAGTGGAACAGGTCAATCGCTTCCTTTTTTGTATAGGCTTTCTGGCCACCGAACGACTTGGTGCCTTCGACGAACTTCATGTTCACTGGCACTTCGACCTTCAGCACATCCACGCCATAACGATCTTTGCTGAACTCGCGCATGCTTTCGGTGACAATCTGCGGTTTTTTCTTCGCATACTCCAATCCCTTTTCGTCGGCGCCTTCGTCGTAGCCGACGAACTCCAAAAAGTATGGAATGTCGTTGGCGCGGCATTCGTCGCCGATGCGCTCCACCCAGGCATGCTTCTTATCGTTTGTATCCTTGGGATCGAATGGCGTGTAGTAGAGCAGAATCTTTACGCAGTCCGCGCCGGCTTCTTTGAGGCGGCGTGCCGACCAGTGATCGAGCAGATCGCCCAGTCGTCCGGGCCCGGTCTTATCATAACCAGTTTTTTCATAGGCCAGTAGCAAGCCGGCGTTCTTGGCGCGGCGTTTGGAGGCGGGCAGTCCCCACTCAGGGTCGAGCAGGATGGCACTGGCGTGCGGCGTCAGGACTTCGGTGACGAGTGTCTTAAACTCCTCCATCATGGCGTCGCTGACTTCTCCGCCTTTTTCTTTCGCCAGCGATTTCTGTAGCGAACCGCGTTGATCCATCGCGGCGGCGGCGATAACGCCATGATCATTTGAGACCTTCTTGAGACCAGCAAGTTTTCCAGGGGTGAGCTTCATTGGATTCCTCCAGGACTGCATTGAAGATGAGTGCGCGAAACACTCAATTGTAAACCACGGGCAAGGGAAAGCGGCGTGGAACGGCGAGTCTGCAAACCCGGGGTTTCCCGGATCAAGACTTCAGGTAGCAGTTGTCCCGATTACCTACTACGGCGGGTTTTGTTTAATCCACCGAATGTCTGGCGGTGTATCCGTCGCGGGCAACGACTTCGATTTTCTGCTCTTTGCCTTTCTGGTCTTTGACCTTCAGCGGGCCTCCATCGGGAGCGACGACCTGCACTTTCAGCTTGCGGTAGGTGCCGTCCAACTTGTCGTTGGTGGGCCGGTAGGTGATCGAATACTGATTGCGGATATCGTTGCCAATATCCTGGAAGTCCTCGCCATACTCCGCCTGAAAACGCGGAAAGTAGGCGCGGCCTCCGGTTATGGCGGCGAAGGTGCGCATTTCGTTGTCGGCCTGCAGATAATCCATTTCGCTGGCATGAATGCCCATGCTGCGGTTCCCAGCGTTACCCATTAACCGAGCAATCTGTCCTACGCTGATGGGGAAGATGGTGACGTCTTTCGTGTCTTTGACCTTCTTAGTAATCTGGTCCAGCGTTAGTTTGCTGAAGCTGTCGAATCCGGTGGTGATCAGTATGATGTATTTCTTCCCTTCGACCCGGTCCAGACGATCCAGCGTGTCATACAAAGCATCGAACAGGTTGGTCTCCGCGAATCCTGGAATCCGCATTTGGTTCAGCGCACCGTAGACGGCTCTCTTGTCCTGGGTGAAATCCACCAGAATGTGCGGCTGCATGTCGTAGTAGGAAACCGCAACCCAGTCGTCTTTCCGGAGCGTGTTGGCGAAGGCGTAGGAAGCCTGCAGAGCGTCAATCATGAAACTGTAGCGAGTGGACGCGAACTCCACCAGCAACACCGCGGTGATGGGAGCTTTCGAGACGGTAAAGCTACTGATGGTCTGCGGCGCACCGTCTTCAAACAGGCGAAAATTATCCTGCTTGAGGTTGGGAACAAACTGCCCGCTCTTGGTGGTAACCAGCACGTCGACATTCACCAGCGGTGCGTTTACGCGAATGGAATAGTCCGGCATGCCCTCGACTTTTTTAGGGGTAGGCGGGGGGGGCGGCGGAGGAGCGTCCTCGGTTTTTTTCTTGGGGATGGCGTAAGGGCCAATGTCGCCGCCCGGTCCACCCGCGTCCGCCGGAGCGTCCTGCTTAGGCTTGCCGCTGTCGTCGGTTGGCTGCGTCTGGGACTGGGTTTGTGACTGGTCCTGCCCGGAAGCAGGAATGGCCGCCCACGGCAGAGCTATAGCCAATGCAATCGCTAGCATCAAACAGCTAAAATTATGCGGTCTGCAGTGCCGATTATTGAATTTGCCTGACATGATCAACTCCGAAGACGTAAAAGACGCTTGGGAGCGAAAACTCCCTGTGCTAGTATAGACGCAGGGATTCGCGATTGGGATGTTTGCCCGGCTCTCGTCTTCCCCCTCCTGGCAACGACTTGCAATTTGGCGAAATCTAATCCAGTAAAGCGGGCTTCTAACTGTTCCGCCAGGCGTCGTACATGAAAAAATTGGTTTCCGCGTTCTCCGCCGTCCTGTTTTTCTCCTTGATCGCATCCGCGCAGAAGACTGATTCCGCGCAAAATCCGCCAATCATTCCAGTCAGCCAGATTCATGCCGGCATGCATGGCGTGGCTTACACCGTATTCCAAGGCGTCAAGCCCGAGTCCATGGAAGTGGAAGTGCTTGGCGTGCTGCACAACGTGAATGGACCAAAGGGCGACGTCATCTTGGTGCGGCTGCACGGGGAAAAAGTGGAATACACGGGCGTAGTAGCTGGCATGAGCGGCAGCCCGGTATACATTGATGGGAAGTTGGCTGGGGCGCTGGCGTTCCGCATCGGCGAATTTTCTAAAGAACCGATCGCCGGAGTTACGCCGATCGCCGACATGCTGGAAATCAACGCGCTCGATCGTTCGCCCGCGGAAGAGAGCGCCGCGGTTAAGCCTACTGTAAATACGGTTGCCGGCAAGACCGGCACACCGGGCGGGATTTACCCGCTCCCCGGCTTGGCGCAAGATTCCACGGGAAACGGTTTCGCGAATTACTTGAAACCGATCGAGACGCCGCTGGTGTTCAACGGATTTTCCGAAGAGGCGATTCAGCTTTTTGCGGGGCAGTTGGGATCTGCCGGAATCGTGCCAGTGATGGGAGCGGGTTCCGTCAGCAACGACAAGCAGCCGGAGCCGGTCGAAGCCGGATCCGCGATCAGCGCAATTCTGGTGCGCGGCGATATGGATATTGAGGCCACATGCACTGTGACCTACGTCGATCCACAGCGGCTGCTGGCCTGCGGACATCCGCTGCTGCAGTTCGGTTCCGTCGATCTGCCCATGAACAAGGCCGAAGTCTTAGCCACGCTGCCCTCGCCACTCAACGCTTTCAAAATCGTGAATACTACCGAGCCTGTGGGCACATTTGTGCAGGATCGCCACACCGGAATCATGGGCGTATTCAACCGGCAGCCAGAAATGATTCCGGTCACCTTGAGCATCCACAGCAGCACGGGAGTGAAGCAGTTCCACTACGAAGTCTTGAACAATCCGAAGCTCACGCCGGTGGCTTTGATGGTGACGGTATTCAACGCGCTGCACGGCGTGAACGAGTTCGGCGAGGAGATTACTTACCGGCTTACCGGCAGCATCGGCGTAAAAGGATTTCCCGATGTCACGATGCGCAACATGTTCGCTCCAGCGGAGAACGCGCAGCCTGCGGCCATGCAAGCGGCAATCTCTCTGGGCGAGCGCTTCGAAAGCATCTATGACAATCCCTACAGCGCCGCGGCTGTGGCGGGCGTAAGGCTGGATTTCGACCTCGTCCGGGAACGCCGTTGGGCCCGCCTGGAGAGCGCTCGAACCAGCGTGACTGAAGCTCGTCCAGGTGAGGAAATCATGCTGGAAACCGTGCTTGCTCCCTATCGCGGCGAGCGCATTGTGCAGCAGATTCCGGTGAAGATTCCGACCTCCGGAAGCAAGGGAACACTGCGCATTCTGGTAAGTGACGGCGAAACGCTCGACCACATCGGCCGCTCGAATCCCGCTTTCGGACGCAAGCTCGATCTGGCATCTACTATTTCGCTGCTTAACAAAGAGCACTCGAACAACCGCGTCTATGTCTCACTGCTGGAAGCCGATCCTGAAGCCCGCGTTGCCGACAAGGTGATGCCCACACTGCCCATCTCCATCATGAACGTGATGGATGGCATGCGCGGCAATCAGGAAATGATCGTCAGTGGCGAATCGAATGTGGACGAAACCGCGACGGCTCCACTGGATTATGTTGTCTCGGGAGCGCAGTTGCTGACGGTGACGGTGAAGTAGTACCGAGCTGCGAGTACCTGGTACCGAGCTTACTTCTCTTCTTCGTACTCGCCCATCTGCTGGGAGAGATAACGCTCGTAGCCTATTTCCTTGATCAAGTGCATCTGGGCTTCGAGGAAGTCCACGTGCTCTTCTTCGTCCTTGAGGAGTTTAACGAAGAGATCGCGGGATCCGTTGTCGCCTTCCTCGGTGGCGATGGCGACGGCATCGTTATACTGCCTGACCGCGCCGACCTCCAGGGCGAGATCGTTTTCCAGCATGGCCTTCACCGTCCGGGCCACCTTCAGCTCGAGCGGCTGCATGGACGGGCTGCCATCGAGAAACAGCAAGCGTTCGATCAGCGCTTCGGCGTGCTTCATTTCGCCGATGGATTGTTTCTTGATGAAATCCGAAAGCTTGTGATATCCCCAGTTTTCGCACATCTCGGCGTGCAGGAAATACTGGTTGATGGCCGTCAGCTCTTCACGGAGCGCCTTATTCAGTTCAGCGAGGACTTTAGGATTACCTTTCATGGCAAGTCACCTTTCTTCGCCAAGCGAGTATGGCAGAAGAAAAGGCCCAACAGCAAGGGTCCGTGATGCACACAAGAGCCACAAATTTGTCATCCCGGGCGAAGTGAGGGACCTTGGTGTCTGCTCGCAGCGTCGATGGTGCAAGACCGAGGTCCCTCGCTCCGCTCGGGATAACAGTTGGCAATCAGAACAACAACACGCCAGCTTTTTCCATGTGCCGGAACCCATCCGTCGCCCAGGCTGCCAGAGCCATCAGCGTCGCGTTGTAGCCTACGTGCGCCAGGAAGCTTGACGCGACTGACTTGGTCAGCGCCCGCACGGTCGTGAGCACCACACCAACCAGAACGATGATGAACACGGCCGACCAGGAACGATACTGCACGTAGTGGATCAATCCAAAAGGCAGCGCGGTGAGAATAATTCCCCAGAATGCTCCCATGCGCCGCGCCAGAACTGGATACATAAATCCGCGAAAGAAAAGCTCTTCCATCAATGGTCCGAGTGTGATGGCAAAGGCCGCGGTGAGATAGGCGTCCATGGGGCGTTCAAAGAATTGATCGAAGGGCGTCGTCTTCGGCATGGGGAGAAACCGGCCCAGCATGTCAAGGCTGAGCATGAGGGCTCCGATGCCCACGAGGCCTACGCCGGCGGGCCCTGGCCAATTCCAGCGAATGGCTGGCCAGAATCGCGTGTGATATTTCCCCTCCAGCAGCAGAATCATGTAGAGCGCGACAACCACATAAGCCACGAACTCGGAAATCAACGCCAGCACAGGTTTCTGAGCGACGTCTGCCCAACTCAAGTGCGGATACGCGAATCGGCGCGCGCCAAAGACAATAGCCAGTTGCACGATAAAAACCATGCCGAGCGTAAGCGCGGCGATGAGCAGTACGTCCCACCCGCTCCAGATGGGATTCTCGCCGGCGCGGGGGGCGGGAGGCGTCGGTGTTGACTCAACCGGCAGTAGCGAATAGGTGACCAGCGGCGCAGACAACTGCGTTTCGCTGTTCAGCGGTTGCGGGTCAAGCTGCGGATTTTCGGGTGATGACAAAGAGAGCCTTTTCGATCTATGACCAGTCTACCGAATAGACGGAAAATATGCGGTATGGCCCCGGCTCGGACTCGTTGAATGCGCCGTTGCTAAGGTTGGTCTCGGCCTCATTGAACGATGCGAACAGACAGTGGGCATTTATGTGAAGATCCCTTGCAAGGCTGCTGCAGGAAAGCCCTGAACATTCTGGCGAGGTTCTGGCGGTGAAATTGACTACGTCGAATCCCTCGAGCTCCTTTCTGGAAGGTACGACAACGTTCGTCGGAAACGACGGTTCCCCTGACCAATGAATCCAGCGTTCGCCGTCGAACTCCTCTTCGTATGCCTCGTAATAAAACAACGAAGTCCCCTCCAGCTGAATTGCATTGTCCTTGGCGACATTTCTTATGATTTCTGGCGAATCGAAGAGCCAATAGCCATTGTGTTTCCAGAAGGGAATGTAGTCAGCGAAATTTTCTGACTGGCAGTTGCTGACTGAATAGATATCGATGACGTGCGGTGCCTTGAGCCAATCCGGTCTCTTAATCACACGCTTCGCCATGTACCGACAGGAATCATATTGTCTCTGCCACTGAAACCTACGCGCTCCGCTTCCCATTCCCCGAGAAATACCCCGCCAGCGCCTGCCCCGTATAGGACTTCTTCACCCGCGCCACCTGCTCCGGCGTCCCCTGCGCCACGATCCTGCCGCCTTCTTCGCCGCCTTCGGGGCCGAGGTCGATGATCCAGTCGGCGTTGCGGATTACGTCCAGATTGTGTTCGATGATAATGATCGAATTGCCCAGGTCGGTCAACCGGTGCAGTACGTCGAGCAACTTCTTTACGTCGTCGAAGTGCAGGCCGGTGGTGGGCTCATCCAGGAGGTAAAGAGTTTTGCCGGTCTGCCGCTTGCTCAACTCGCGGGCCAGCTTGATGCGCTGCGCTTCTCCGCCGGAGAGCGTGACCGCAGATTGACCGAGATGAATGTAGCCGAGGCCTACGTCGACTAGCGTTTGCAGTTTTTGTTTTATCTGCGGAATGTTTTCGAGAATGGGCAGCGCGTCGGAGACCGGCATCTCCAGCAAATCAGCGATGGAATTCCCGTTATACTTCACCGCCAGCGTTTCGTGGTTGTAACGCCGCCCGCCACAAACTTCGCATAGCACGTACACGTCGGGCAGAAAGTTCATCTCGATTCGGCGCTGGCCTTCGCCCTGGCAGGCCTCGCAGCGGCCGCCGGAGACGTTGAAGGAAAATCGTCCCGGCTTGTAGCCGCGCTCGCGCGCTTCGGGCAGCATGGCGTAAATATCGCGAATCGCGGTGAACACTCCGGTATAAGTCGCCGGGTTCGAGCGCGGAGTGCGGCCGATGGGCGACTGGTCGATGCGAATCACTTTGTCGATGTTCTCCGCACCCACGATCGATTTGTGCTCGCCGGCTTTTTCGCGCGAGCGGTATAGCTGGCGCGCCAGAGCGCGATACAAAATGTCGTTAACCAGCGTGGACTTACCCGACCCGGAGACTCCGGTGATCACCGTCATCACGCCGAGCGGAAAAGTTACGTCAAGATTCTTGAGATTATTTTCCTTCGCGCCGAGAATCGTCAGCGCCGCCCCGTTCTTCTGGCGCCGCTCGGCGCGCATCTCGATTTGCACTTTGCCGGAGATATATGCTCCGGTCAGCGAGTTCGGATCGCGCATGATTTCTTCCGGCGTGCCGTGCGCGACCAGATTGCCCCCATGACGTCCGGCGCCCGGGCCGAGATCGATCACATAGTCGGCGCGGCGAATGGTTTCTTCGTCATGCTCTACCACCAGCACGGTGTTGCCCAGGTCGCGAAGATTTTCCAGCGCGGTTAGCAATCTTCCGTTGTCGCGATGATGCAGCCCGATCGAGGGCTCGTCCAGCACGTAGAGCACGCCACGCAACTTTGAGCCAATCTGCGTCGCCAGCCGGATGCGCTGGCCTTCGCCGCCCGATAAAGTCGCAGCCGAACGGTCGAGCGAAATGTAGTTCAGTCCAACCGCATTCAGAAACTGCAGACGCTCCACGACTTCATGCATGACGCGCCCGGCAATCTTTTCTTCGCGTCCCGCAAGTTTGATGCTGCGCGCAACTTCAAGAGCGTGCGAAATTGGCAGCGCGGTAAAGTCTGCGATCGACATTGCGTTCACCTTCACGGCAAGGCTTTCCGGCCTCAGCCGCTTGCCGCGGCACCCGGGACATTCCGTCGCCGACATGTGATCCATAAGCCAATCGCGGTAGCCTTCCGAAGTGGACTCTTCCAGATTCTGCTTCAGGTATCCGAAGATTCCACGAAAACCCGTCTTACCGCGGCCCGACTCGCCATTCAACAGCAGGTCCTGAATTTTCTCGGGGAACTTTTCAAATGGCGTGTTGAGGTCGATGCCGTGCGCCGCCGCCACAACTTGCAAGCTGTGAATCAGCCCTTGCGACGCCGAACCAGGACCGAGTCCGCCATCGAGCAGAGGCTTCGACCAGTCCGTAAAGACTTTCGCGGGGTCGAAATCGTAGCGGCTGCCGAGGCCGTGGCACTCGGGGCATGCCCCGTACATGCTGTTAAATGAAAACGAACGCGGTTCGAGTTGTGGGACGCTGATTCCGCAATCCGGGCAAGCGAGCTTTTCCGAATAAAGTTGCTCATCTCCGCCGACTACGGACACCTGCACCAGGCCTCCCGCCAGCTTCATCGCGAGTCCTACTGACATTTCCAGACGATGTTCGATTCCGGGCTTCACCAGCAGCCGGTCGACCAGCACTTCGATGGTGTGATTCTTGCGCTTATCAAGGTTGAGATCGTCCTCAAGATTCACCAGTTCGCCGTCGACCCGGGCGCGAGTGTAGCCGTGTTTGAGCAGCGTCTCCATCTCTTTCTTAAATTCGCCCTTCCGCCCGCGGACGATTGGAGCCAGCACCATGACGCGGTCTTCGGGCGTAAGGGCCATCACGCGTTGCACAATTTGTTCGGCCGACTGGCGGCTAATCGGGCGCCCGCACTTGGGACAATGGGGAACACCAATGGAAGCGAATAACAAGCGAAGATAGTCGTAGATTTCTGTGATTGTGCCCACAGTCGAACGCGGGCTGCGGCTGGTGGTCTTTTGTTCGATCGAGATAGATGGGCTAAGTCCATCTATTGCATCGACATCCGGGCGTTCCATCTGGTCCAGGAACTGCCGGGCATAGGTGGAAAGAGTCTCCACATAGCGGCGCTGCCCTTCGGCGTAAATCGTGTCGAATGCAAGAGATGACTTACCCGAACCGCTCAGGCCAGTGACCACGGTGAGGGTATTGCGGGGAATCTCAACGTCGATGTTTTTGAGGTTATGCTGGCGCGCCCCGCGCACCGAAATCTTGGTAATAGCCATTTAGTATTGCGGTCGATTGCCCTTCCGTAACGTCGACAGGTCTACAGATATGAACGACATTAGGGATGCACAGCTCTACTCCGTATCTTAATTGTCAATAGCGGCGGGAGTCAACGCAGGTAGATTGAAGATGCCGCATAGACGAAACTTGATCCGGCGGCATCTAAAGTATTGCCATTTCTTATACGTCTAGACAGGGTGGTTGACCGTGATTTCGCTCTTCATGCCTCTGATTCTCTGCGTTACCGTAGTTGCGTCGGTCGGAATTGGTGTGATCACAGCTTACGCAGCCGTCATTGGCATTCTGGAAGCTTGCGGTCGCGCGTCGCAGCAACTGCCCGCAGAAGCAAAGCCGCGCCTGGTTCTCGTGCCGTCGCAGAATCACGCCAGCGGGGATTAAGCGTTACATCAAGCATAGCCCCATTCTCAAAGAAGCCAGCTCCCAGCTGCGCATTTTGAATTTACTTCGATTGAACTTCGATTGCCTCTATATTCATCGGCCCACCGCTTTGATTGCCAACTTCTAAGCTCCTCCCATGCTCCAGGTAGCCGCGCTCCGGCCCAGGCTACCCCCGTGTTAGCATTTCGGTATTGCCCGCGCCCCGGCGGAATGCACATGGCTCGCACTCGTCCCATCCCGGCTTCGCTGCTTTTTATGATGCTTCTGTGCGTCCTGGCGATGCCCGCTCCAGCGGCGGAGCCATCCCCGTGGCTTGAGATTCACTCCACGCACTTCACTGTGATCACCGACGCCGGAGAGAAAAAAGGCAACGAAGTTGCGCTCCGGTTTGAACAGATGCGCGCAGTGTTCGCCATCCTGCTGATGAAGGACCGGCTCAACGAACCGCTGCCTCTGACTATTCTCGCTTTCAAGAACGACAAGGACTATTACCAGAGCGCACCGCTGCATCAGGGCCAGCCCATCAGCGTCCCCGGCTTCTTCGTCCCCGGCGAGGATCAGAACTTCATCGTATTGAATTTATTTGAGGAGGAATCGTGGCGCGCCGTCGCTCATGACTTTGCACATCTTCTCCTGAACTATAACTATCCTCCGGTTGAGGGATGGTTCGACGAAGGGCTGGCGGAATATTTCAGTTCGATCCGCGTCGACAACAAGCAGGTTGAGATCGGCGGCGACCCTGAATTGAACAATGTCTTCACCCAGGATCTGCTGGAGAACCAGAAAGAAACTCGCAATCCGCCGAAATCTCTGACCGAACTGCTGGGTGGACAGGTATGGCTCGCGCTGCCCGATCTGCTCACCATGAAGCACGATACTTCCACCTACGTGGAAGCCACGCACCACACGCTGTTCTACGCGCAGTCCTGGATGGTGATCCACTACCTGCTGCATGAGAAGAAGTTGCCCGAGACGGGCACGTATTTCGATCTGGTCGAGAACCAGCATGTTTCAGTGGAAGAAGCCGTCCAAAAGGCGTACGGTGTGACGCCCGATCAGTTTGACCAGGCGGTGAAGGCTTACTACCACTCGCTCACGCCGCTGTTTGTGGCCCTCGATGCGTCGAAGCAGCCAAATGCTTCGCCCAATCCGCCACAGGTTTATCATTTTCCCGTGCCGTTAGGGCCGAACGACAGCGCAATCATCTCGAAACCGATGCGCGAAATCGATGCGCGCGCATTCGTGGCTGAGATCAAGACCAGAATTCCTGACCGCCGCGAAGCCGGCTTGCGCGAATTGCAGGCGCTGGCTACGGCTCCCGAGCCCGGCACTTCCGTCAAAGCCGAGAAGAAAGCAGAAAAAAAAGCTGACCAGGAAGAGGCTCCGCTGGTGGCGGCCACGGGTAACGAGATTGCCCACCGTGCCTTGGCCTGGGACCACCTGCAGCATGGCGAGTTCGATGCGGCTGCGGAAGAACTGGGCGATGCCGCTGCCCTCAACCAGCGCGATATGTGGATTCGTTATTACCTTGCCGTGCTGAAGTACCGCATTGCAAAAGCGAAGCACACCGATATTCAGGGCTTGCCCAACATGATGCAGGATCTGCGGGCGACGCTGGATTGGTATCCGGAATTCGCCGAGGCTTATGACTTGATGGCGACAGCCCGCAAGGTTGGCGGTGGTACAGTCGCCGCGATGCAGGCGGAACGCGCGGCCATACAACTCAGTCCGCGCAACCAGGAGTACGTTTACCATCTGGCGGAAATCTACATTGAGGCCAAGAAGTGGGAAGCCGCGCGCGCCCTGCTGGAACATTTGAAGACAAGCGGCAATCCGCAGGTTGCGGCGGAAGCGCGCGAGCAGTTGACGAGGCTGGCCAACGAGCAGAAATACGGACTCTCAGCCGCTTCGACCTCGGCTCCGAAATTTTCTCCGCAAAGTTCTCCGTTCGACGTGCTGGAGCAGGACGCCGCCAAACGCGCGGCAGAGGCGCAGGCTTCGCAGACCCCGGGCGTGGGAGACAGGCGCGCCGCCAAGTTTCTCCAGGGACGGCTGCTAGGCGTGGACTGCTCGCAGTCTCCGGCCGCCGTTCTCACCGTGGCCTCCGGCGGAACTGTTCTGAAACTGCGCACTGCCGATTACAAATCTCTGCTGCTGATTGGGGTTGATACGTTTTCCTGCGCGTGGAACGATCGCTCCGTGTCGGTGAACTACAGGCCCGGCGGCGTGTCGGATGGAGATCTGGTGTCGGTGGAGTTGCGGTGAGATTCAGTCAGCGCAATAATAAAACCCTCCCGATGGGAACGGGAGGGTTGGCCATCAAGCTTGATCGCGGTTAGGCGCGGACGACGTTGCCCGCCTGAAAGCCTTTGGGGCCTTTCAGTAGATCGAACTCCACGGTCTCACCCTCGTTGAGCGAGCGGTAACCGTTTTCTTGAATTGCCGAAAAATGCACGAAAACGTCCTCTCCCGTGGAGCGCTGGATGAAGCCATATCCCTTCGCCCCGTTGAACCACTTTACTGTTCCCTTCTCTCTCACGGAAAAACTCCTTTCATCTGTCGCGAAGAATTAGTTCCCCAGATTTCCAGTATGTTGCCCCGGCGAACCGGAACGCCCCCTTAGGAAAAACGGTGGAACTCGGTTGCCGGCCATTAGCGCCGAAGAAATCGCCCCAAAGCAAAAGACTCCTCGGTTCAACGCCACGCAAAGACATTGCGGCGCGAACTTTCGGAGCCCCTGACCATCGACGCTGTTTCTACGGCACTACTCAAGACGTCAACCTGCCTTACAAACGCATCGCCCGGCATCCACCGGGTAATGAGCAACCGATAATAAGCATTACTAAATCGTTTGACAAGAAGAATTAGAGGGTAAACCAAAAAAATGCTCCGGGGCTCATTTTGAAGCTTTAACGAGGTATAAGAAAAGGGGCTTTCCGGGGCTAGACCTTTGGTTCCCGAGGAAATACCGACACACAGCCAAACCCTTGATAGGATTAGGCCAGCATCATGGCCGACTCGACCACAGCTCCGCTAGCTCAACCCGCAGAAACAAGCCCCAGCCCCCCGCCGGGCGCCGGCCGGAAGCGGCCCGCTGGAGTGATGGTCTCGACAGTGAAATACCTCCTGCGAACCGAAGTGCACACTTTTGCCTTCTCCGTCGCTGCCAATTCGATCCTGTCGTTTTTCCCGTTTGTGGTGCTGCTGATGACACTGATCCGGCGCGTTTTCCATTCGCGCGTGATGTATGACGTGGTGGTGGAGTTGCTACGCGATTACCTGCCTGCCGGCCAGGAGTTCGTTATCCGCAACCTGAATGCCATGGTCAACAGTCGGCACCGTGTGCAAGTGGTTTCGCTGATCATCCTGCTGGTCACTTCTTCCGGCGTCTTCATGCCGCTGGAAGTTGCGCTCAACCGGATCTGGGGCTTTCCTGCTAACCGGTCGTACTTCGGCAATCAGTTGATCTCGCTCGGCCTGGCTTTCAGCTGCGGCGTGCTGTCTCTGCTTTCCATTGCCATGACTGCAGGGAACGTAGCTTTGCTGGAATTTCTGTTGCGCGGCCACGGCAGTGGATTCATTCGGCTGGTGGGCTTTGTGGTCATGAAGCTGTTCGCCATTGCTGCCAGCATCGCCATCTTCTTCCTGATTTACTGGGTGCTGCCGAACGGAAAGGTTCCCGCTCGGGCCGTGATCCCTACCGCCATCATTATGGGATTGCTGTCAGAGGCGTTGAAGTATGGCTACATCCTGGCACTGCCCTGGCTCAATTTCGGTGAAGTCTACGGCCCATTTTCGCTTTCGGTCAGTATGATGTTCTGGGCTTTTCTTTCGGGACTACTGCTGCTCGCCGGGGCGAATCTTAGCGCCGAAGAGCACGTGCGGCGGGCGATTTAGCAGGGAACTTATTATTGCTTGTTTTATTGCTTGTCCAACGGGATGTTGCTGAAAGCGATTCCTCGTTTGCGGTTGATCCGGCAGATCAGATTTTCCAGAATTTTCGGCAACACGTTCATCCCCGGCATCGGCATCAAGGAGTTCTTTTCCACGTAGTCCTCGGCTCCGGCTTCGATCAACTTTTGCCGGTTCTTCTCCGTCAGGCTGCTCAGCACGACAACCGGAATGTCAGCCGTTGCAGCATCTTTCTTCAGGCGTGCGAGCACCTCTTGACCACTCACTTTGGGCAAAATCATGTCCAGCAGAATCAAATCGGGCATATGCTCTAGTGCCAGCTTCACAGCGAGCTCGCCGTCCTCAGCGCAAATCACCTCGTAACCGGCCTCATTTAGTACGCGCTCGTTCTCGTGCAGGATCGGTTTGCTGTCATCTACTAAGAGAATCTTCACTCAAGTCCGCCGTCCTTAGTTGCCATATCGGCACCGTCGCGGAAAGGATTAGTCCGGGCCATCGGCCCGTCGGGCTGGTGAACCCCGCTTCTCCCCGGCAATCCACAGGTTAGTTGTGACATCCGTCACTGCGCTGCCAGCGAACCCGCGATTAGGATGCTTTTGGTTTCCCAAAGCCCTCTGAGCAGACTTTCATTTCCCAGGTGGTTGCTATGACCGGGAGTTGCTGGCGTCTGCTCGCCTGTTTCTTGTTCATTTTCTTGCCGCCTGCATTGCGTGCGCAGGATGCTGCTGCGGATCGCTCCGCCGCCATCGCTCCATCTTTGGCCCTTTCCCCGAGTACTGTTCTCTACAGAACTGTTCCGCTTCCTCTACCAGTCGATGGACCTTGGCGCAATTCTGCGGTTCGAGGGACGATTGCATTGCCGCAAGTCATTCGCGCTGCGGGAATTATTTTTTCCGGGCGCGTCACTTTTGTGGGACGTGCTGACGGCGGCGTCGCATCAACTTCCCCGCAAAGTGCTTCCTCCACCTCGGTTACCTTCCAGGTGGAACACGCACTTCGCGGCACCGTAGACGGTCAAAGTTTGACCATCCACGAATGGTCCGGCCTGTGGACAGGGAGAGAGCGTTATCGCATAGGAGAACGCGTATTCCTGTTCCTGTATCCGCCCAGCAAGCTAGGCCTTACCAGTTCTGTAGCCGGGGCCGTAGGTAGATTCGCGATTGACCCGCGAGGCAAGATTGCAATGACCGCTCAGAATGTCTCGGCGGTGGCGGCAGATCCAGTGATTGGTGGCAGAAGGGTCGTTTCGTATGCCGATTTCATCCAAGCCGTGCGGCGCGCGGGCGGGTTGGAATGACCGGCGTGACAATACGTAAGTATGCGGAATTGAGCTGGCAACGGTTATTCAGGCTGGCCATAACCCTGCTGATTGTTCTATTATTCGCGCCTCTGACCCGAGCCGGGGGCCCAGAATACGTTGCCGGTTCGAGCTACTTCAATTCCTCGACGATGGGCCAGCCCCTCAATTGGTCGCTCGGCCAGGTGAACTATTACACCGACCAGGGGGACCTCAGTCCCATCCTGCCCAACGCCGCCGCTAATACCTTCGTCGCCAGCGCCTTCCTGCAATGGACTTCAGTTTCTACAGCCGCCGTCCTAGCCAACGCCGCTGGCCAGCTTGCCGAAGATGTGAATGGCAGTAACATCGAAGTCAACTCCGAAGGGATCGTCACCGCCCCCGCTGATATCACTCCCGAAGCTACCGGAACGCCGGTCGGGATTGTCTACGACTACGACGGTACAGTGACCGACGCGCTGCTGGGCGCAGGCGCCGGCGATCCCTCGGAATGTTTCTGGAACGCGGTTTATGGAGGCGTGGATAACTTCGGCACAGGAGCGAATTTCCTGCACGCTTTGGTCGTAATCAATGGACAGTGCGCGTTGCAGTCCACCCAACTCACTGACGTGGAATACCGCCTGGTGCGCGTGCTGGGCAGTGTGCTGGGCTTGGGATGGTCGCAGTTGAATCTGAATGTCATCACCGGCAATCCTCCACCCACGCCCGCCGACTACGCGGGCTTTCCGGTGATGCACTATATGGACCCGGTAAACTGCATACCCATTACCCTTTGCTACGCGAATCCCTACCAGTTGGCGCCCGATGATGTGGCCGCGCTCTCTCGTCTCTATCCCGCGTCCGCCAATTCGACCACCAGTGCCCGAATCTATGGCTCGGTCTACTTCATGAATCATTTCGGTGCGGAAGGCCAGCCCATGCAGGGCGTGAATGTTTTCGCGCGCTGGATCGATCCTTCCACCGGTCTGCCCTCCGACCAATACGCGGCCGCGTCGGTTTCCGGATTCCTCTTCACCGGCAATGCCGGAAATCCCATCACCGGATTAACCGATCCGCTGGGAAATGCCTACAGCGAGTTCGGATCGAACAATCAAACTGTGGAAGGATTCTTCGACCTCGGTGGCTTGCCGATCCCGAACGCGGGAAGCACGGCGCAATACCAGCTTTCGGTCGAGGCCTTGGATCCGTTATGGTCGGCTGGTGTTTGCCCGTATGACGATTCGCAGGTGGCGCCCTCCGGAAGCTTTGCACCCATCGTCGTGACCGTAAATGCGGGCGGTGAATTTGAACAGGACATTCTCATGTCCGGCAGCGGGCAGGCCGTACCGCCGTGGGCCGCGACCGAGACGTGGAGCGCCCCAGCTCCCATTCTCTCCGCTGGCGACTGGGTCGGCTCCCTCAGCGGATATGGCGATGTTTCCTACTTCCTGATCACTGCCCAAGCCAACCGCACTTTGTCAGTAGCCGTCACGGCTCTGGACGAAACCGGCGCGCCCAGTGAGTCGAAAGCCGAGCCCGTGGTCGCCATCTGGACCTTGGGCGATCCGCAAGGCACGCCTCCGCCAGCTTTCACCGCCGCTCCGTTCAACTCGGAAACATTCGGCATGAGCCGTCTTGATGCACAGGTGTTGAGCTCGAATAGCTTCATAGTCGGGGTCGCTGATCTGCGCGGTGACGGACGGCCGGATTACTCTTATCACGCGCACGTCCTCTACGGAGACTCGGTGAACCCTTCGCGCATCCCAGTGGCTGGCGGTGCCGTCACTTTGCAGGGAACCGGTCTTACGCCCGGCCTCACCGTTGCCATAGGCAGCGCGGGCGTGCCCCTGCTGGCCACAAACGCCAGCCAGATTCTCGTGGCCGCCCCCGCGCAAAGCGACGGGACACAGACCATCACCATCACTGATCCCGTTAGCGGTGCATTCTCCATCATGACCAGTGTGCTCACCTTCGGGGCTGCTTCCACCGACAATATTGTGCTGCTGCAAGGAGCAAATCCCCCCACACCGGTCGGGACGCAGGCAACCAACCCAGTGAGCGTACGCGTCGTCGCCTCCGACGGCGTCACTGCCGTGAATGGCGCGACCGTGGGATGGACCACCACCAACGGCGCCACACTATCAGCCTGCGGAGGCGCTTCCACTTGTTCGGCAGTCACGGATGAAAGCGGAATGGTTTCTACATGGGTTACGCCCGCAGCCACAGGAGTTGCATCCATCACGGCAACACTCGCGCCAGGAGTCTACAATCCCGCGCAATCGGTCTCTGGCACGCTATCGGCGACGACTTCGTCTTTGGACATAGGAGTCACGACGCCTTACCTGTGGATTGCCTCGGGAGCGACCGTCAGCCAGCCAATCACGGCACGGGTGGTGAGTACGGGAGTGCCGCAGAGTGGTGTGACGGTGAATTTCAGGATCGCGCAAGGAACCGGGTCGCTCAGTTCGGCAACTGCGGTGACCAACTCCAGCGGCTACGCATCGGTCACACTCACGTTGACGGACTTCACCGCCAACGTGCAACTCACCGCTTGTGTGGCGCCGGGTAACAGCCCTTGCCAAACCGTCTATGGGAACGCGGTAGCAGCGGCGCTGCTGAACCTGCAAGCAGTGGCCGGAGCCGGGCAGGTCGTGACTGGGCAGGCGTTTCAGCCTCTCAGCGTCCGCGTGACTGATTCGTCCACGCCGCCCAATCCTATCCTCGGTGCGAGCGTCCAGTTTCAAGCCACTGTGCTGCGTCTGGCAGGAGGCGATCTAGCTCTCGCGCCGGGCGATCCGACCAACACCCAAACCGGAATGCCCGTCATCTTAAGTGCAAGCCAGAGCAGTGTGACCAGCGATGCCAACGGCCTCGCGAGCTTCGTCCCGACCGTTGGATCGTTCACCGGCTTGCTGGAAGTTGAGATCCAGGTTTCGGCGGGAATATCCGCGACGCTGGAAGATGTGGAGGAAAGTTTTCCCGCGAGCACCGGCGGAAACAATTCCGCCGCAACGCACCCGTGGGCTGGAACTGTTTCCGCCCCAGCGGGCGTCATACCCTACGTGCCCATCGCAGTTGTGCCCCCCGCTAAACCCGAGGCCGATTCTGATGATGCAGATCCCAGATGATCGTTGAAGCTAAGGGCGGTTCAGTCCGCCTTACTTCCTCGTCCACTGATCCACCCAGTCATTCACTGTCTTATACCAAAGCTGCGAATTCTGCGGCTTCAACACCCAGTGGCCTTCATCGGGAAAATACAGCATCTTCGACGGCACGCCTTCCATCTGCAGCGTGGTGAAGAGCTGCAAGCCTTCGCTTACGTCGAGGCGGTAGTCGCGCTGGCCGTGAATGACCAGCGTCGGCGTCTTGAAATTCTTCGCGTACTGGTGCGGCGACCACTTCTCATACATCGCACGATTGTCGTACGGAGTGCCTTTGAACTCCCAATCATTGAACCAGAGTTCTTCGGTGGTGCCCCAGGCTGATTCTGCATTAAACATGCCGTCGTGGGTCACGATGCACTTGAAGCGGTCGGTGCGGCCGAGAATCCAGTTGGCCATGTATCCGCCGTAGCTCGCGCCCAAAGCGCACTCCCGGTCTTTATCGATGAACGGGTAAGTCTTCTCGGCGTAGTCGAGGCCCTTCATCAGGTCTTCAAACGGAGCGCCGCCCCAGTCGCCGTTGATGGCGTCGATAAACTTCTGCCCGTAGCCGGTCGATCCGTGGAAGTTGATCATGATGACCACATACCCGCTGCTTGTCGAAGAAGTTGGTGACGCGAAGAGTTCGGGATTCCAGCGGTAGCTCCAATCGTCTCCCCAGGCGCCCTGCGGCCCGCCGTGGATGAGGAACTTCACGGGATACTTCTTGCCGGCATCGAAGTTGGGCGGTTTGACCAGGAAGCCTTCGACTCGGTCGCCGTTCGCACCAATGAACCAGAATGCTGTGAGCGGGGACATCGAAATCCCCGAAAGGACTTCGTCGTTGATATGTGTCAAGCGTTCAGACGTCCCAGGAGGGATGACGACCTTCTCGATCTCGGTCGGCCGCTGAATGGTCATTCTCGTAAAAAATAGAGTTTTGCCATCTTTTGCAAGAGCTAGATCGTCGCTGTACCCAGACCCATCCTCGTGCGTGAGGAGAATCCCGCCTCCAGACCCATCGACGTTAGCGACGGATATTAGGGAGGAGCCCAACGCCTCCGAGCTAAAGTAAATGCTGGAGGAATCAGGGAGCCAAGCGAACGTCCCAACCCAGGTGCTCAGCTTCTCGGCAAGATTCTTCTTCTCCCCCGTCTTGCGGTCATACAGCATCAGCCGGAAGCGGTCGCTCTCGTATCCCGGCCTCTGCTGGGCGCGGTAGGCGATATAGCGGCCATCGGGCGAATAGAGCGGCGTAGAGTCGCTGGCGGGATTGTCGGCAGTGATGTTCTTGGCTGGCCCTCCGCTGACCGGGACGACCCAGAGATCGTTGTTGGTGGAAGCCGCGGGATTCTTGTCGTGATTCGAGGTGTAGCAAATCTCCTGCCCGTCGGGCGAGAAGGCATAGTCGTCCTGTCCGCCGAGCGAGAACACGGGCGCGTCGTAGTCGCCGGGCGTGAGGTCGCGGGGAACGGGACGGGCCTCGACGGGCATGGGGTTCTTGCCCGCTGTATGAGCGTGGATTGGAAGTTCGGCGGCAACGACGAACAGGTGACTGCGTTTGCCCTCTTTGTACGCGTTCCAGTGGCGATAAAGCAGATGGGTGAAAATCTGTGCTTTCACCTTCGACTGCTCAGCCTCTTTCACCTTTCTTGCACTGCAATCTTGCTCATCCGCAGGAGCGCCATCGCATTCCGGATAAACATCCGAAGTGAATAAAATGTTCTGGCCGTCGGGCGACCACAACTCGCCTCCTGCTTCGGTCGCAATGTCCGTGAGCCGATGTACGGCCGTCACCACGCCCGCTGCTCCATCAAACTCCGCAACCCACACTTGGGAGCCGCCCTTTTTGGTCGAGATAAACGCAAACCGTTTTCCGTCCGGCGCCCAGCGTGGCCGGTCTGCATCCTGATCGGATATAATCTCGCGCTCCTGACCTCCCGCCGTGGGCACGATCCAGACATGCGGCGTCTTGGTGTTGGCTTCGAGATTCACATCGACCACGCTGAAGATCACCCATTTGCCGTCGGGCGAAACCTCAGGCTCGCCCACGCGCTTGAGCTTCATCATGTCTTCGAAGGTAAAGGGATGCTTGGCTTGCGCGAAGGCGGGAATAGTAAGCACGGCGAACGCGAGAAAGGCGAGTGAGAAACGGCGCATGAAAGGGCTCCTTAGCAAACCAAAAAGTGTAACAGGATTGGCGGATCGCGAGGGCTCCNNGTGCGCTCAAATGGTGGCCGAGAGGACGAAAAACGCGCAGTAGGAGTTCAGCATGTCCGCAGCGTGCCTGGACTATTTCCGCAACTTCCAGCCGACGGCAACCCCTTGATCAATCCGGCATCCAAGTAGCGGCAGAACTGCAGCACCCTACCCCCGGCCTCACTGAGCGGAGAGGGGTCGGGGGAGGGTTGCCGCGGTATGCTTCTTCAGCAACGATTTCCCAGATTCGGTAAACTACAGAGTATGAGGCTGGTTCTCCGCAGGGTTCCTTTTGTCGTCTTCTTTCTGGCGATTGCGATGGCCGCTTTGCCCGTGGTCGCACAGGAAGGTCCCCTTGAAAGCACGCCGCCGAAAGGCGTCACGCCGGAAGAAATCATTACCCACTTCGCCGCCCGCGAAAAGCTGTTCAAGGATGCGCGCGAGCATTACACCTACCGGCAGGATATAAAAGTTCAGACTCGCGACGGCGAGACCGTCACCGGTGAGTACCACGAAGTGTTCGACGTACTCTACGACGACAAGGGACATCGCATCGAAAACGTGGTGTTTGCGCCGCAGTCTTCGCTGGAGCAAGGTGGACTTTCGCTCGACGAAGGCGACGTTCAGGATTTTCGCAATCGCCTGCCCTTCGTGCTCACCACCGAGGAAGTTCCGGAATACAACATTCTCTACGTGGGGCAGCAGCAGGAAGATGAAGTGCACTGTTACGTCTTTGACCTTGCGCCCAAGCAGATCGTAGGGAAGAAGCGTTATTTCCAGGGCCGCATCTGGGTCGACGATAAGGATTTTCAGATCGTGAAAACTTACGGCCAAGCCGTGCCTGAAATTAAGGACACGAAGAAAAAAGGCAAGACGGAACATCTTTACCCGAAATTCACTACCTGGCGGCAGCAGATCGACGGCCAGTACTGGTTTCCCACCTACACGCGTGCCGACGACACGCTGCAGTTCAATACTGGCGACATTCACATTCGGGAGATCGTGAAATATGAAGACTACAAACGGTTTGGATCGAATGTGAGGATTCTGTATAACGGCCAGGAAGTTCCGAAGGCGGATCAGAAGAATCAGACTCCACCGCCGGATCAGAATCCGGATCAGAAGAAACCGGACGCGGCGCCGAATCTGCCGCAGAAATAGCCGTCAGCCGTCAGCAAACACCAAGATCCCTCGCCCAGCTAGGGATGTCATGACGGGTGTGCAAGTAACGGCGGCGGGCCGGCTTGGCTGACGGCTGATAGCTGAAAGCCGAATGCTCAATAGAACAGATACTTCCTCCACTTATCATCCGACCTGCCCATCAATCGCATGATGTGCCGGCTGGTGTGGAGGTTGAAGGCGCGGGGCTCGCGCATCAGCTTCATGCC
>PLUI01000073.1:0-15763 GCA_003164855.1 Acidobacteriaceae bacterium | reverse complement strand
TCTGGTGCGGGATGCGGCGATACTCCAGCAACCGGATCACCGAAGGAACCCGTATGGCGATGCGCGCCGCGTGCAGGAAGTGCCCATTCTCTTCTTCCGTCATGGCCACGCCCTTCAGCACCAGAACCAGAGCGCGGCGCGCGGCGCACACATTGATCGGCTCATAGGAGGNNCAGCGCGTGCCCGTTGCCGTCGTGATGCACGGCCGTTCCGGCGAACAGGTTGGCAGCGTGCCGGCCGGTGAATCCCGAATCGCTCTCGATTCTCGCTGACATTACTCTCTTCGTCCCCTGCAACCCCAGTCTGCCCTGCAACCCCGGTACGCACTCCTGCTCGCCGGCTTATGTTCGATAGTTGGATGCCGCCATCGAAATACGCATCGCTACTAAATCAACTGCCGGCCGCACGAGCCAGCGGAATTTCCTGGGTGACAAGTCCCTCGTCAACCGCCGTGTCACCCGAGAATTGAATCTCAACGTGGTGCTCGGAAGCCTTCAGCGTGCGGGCCACGGTCGCAACCCAAACCTTGGTTGCTCCCGCGTGGCGCAGAACCCGCGCGCACTCTGAAACCGTGGCTCCGGTAGTGTAAACATCGTCCACCACCAGCACTTCGCGTCCCCTCACGGCTTCGGCTTGCGCCACTCCGAACGCGCCGCGCACATTCTCGCGCCGCTGGTGGCGAGTGAGGCCGGTTTGCGAAACCGTTTCGCGTTTTCTCTCCAGCGCTCCCGCGCACAAATGCAGGCGACCGGGGGCGGTCAGTTTTATCGCAGTTCGCGCAATCAGTTCGGCATGGTTGAACTCACGCTGGCGAAGTTTGGCGCGGTATAGGGGCACCGGAATGACGGCAATGGAGCGGGTTGGGAAATCGGGGGCAAGCACTGCAATCGCCTCCGCCAGCATCCGTCCCAAAACATTCGCGGCGGGCCGCACCGAGGCATACTTCAGCAGATGAATCAACTCCCGCAGGCCGCCCTCATAGCTGCCATAGGCGGCTGCGCGCACGAATGCCGGCTCGATGCGCCGGCACAACCCGCAGCGGACGCTCTCAGGGGCGGATAGCGCATAAGGAGAAAAAAGCCGCTCGCCGCAAATGGCGCAGAGTCCGCCAGCAATGGGGCACATGGCGTCGAGGCACTCCTGGCACACCGGAAGACGGGAGACTTTAATAAGAGGCTCACCGCAGATGCGGCAATCGGAGGGAAACAGAACGGTAAAAAGACTCTCGGCAAGGCGCACGGAAATCCGACTCGCCCAGGACTGACCACCCGCCGAAGCAATAGAAGGCCCTGCGACTACGGCTTTGGCCTGGATAGCCCGAATTCGGTCTCCACTACTGCTGAAGACGGCCTCCGTGATCCCCGCAAGAATGGACGCTTGCGCGTTCCCTGCTTGTCCTTCAGTATAACGGCGTTCCGTCCCGCTAGGCAACGTTGCGAGTGCTGCTGGGCGGAATCGCGGAGCCCGGCGGCTTGCCGACTGCTTCCGACAGTCGTTCCTTCACGGGCATGAAAATCAAGCGATAGTCCCGCCGGAAGCATGCTGCGCAGCGCACTGGTTGCAGCAGGAAGATCGGCAACAGGTAGCGCTCGGAAAACGTACGCCGCCGCGAACGGAATCCCGTGTCGCTGCCGCAGTCGTCGCAGTGAAATTCAATGTACTGCTGGAACCAAAGCTGGTTAGGGGAGTTCTTGGTCACACTTGCACCTCGGCTGATAATGAAACTACGAAGGGGCTCCAGACAAATTTGTACTATTTTACCCTAAGGACACCGGTCGGCAAGAGTGGCATTTTTCGTTCACCCAACGCCGGAACCGGCGTCGCACTTGTAAAGCAGCCCGCCCGCGTGCTAACGTGCGCCGTTCCCGTGTTTGGGGCAGATTAAGAAACAACGTTGCCTGAATACTGCAACTTACGAGGATTCCGCCCATGAGCAGTCCGGTTCCCCCTGGCTCAGAAACCGTTGCCAAGAAACACGTTCCCTTCGTTCCCGAGCACATGGAGATGAAGGAATTCACTCTCCGCGCGGTCCTGCTTGGGCTCTTGATGACCATCGTTCTGGGGGCGGCCAATGCCTACCTTGGATTGCGCGCCGGTATCACCATCGCGGCAACCTATCCGGCCGCCGTGATTGCAATGGCAGCAATGCGCGCCTGGAAGGGATCTCTGCTCGAAGAAAACATTGCCCGTACCGCGGGATCGATCGGAGAGTCCGTCGCCGCCGGAGCTATCTTCACGCTGCCTGCGTTTCTTCTAGCCAAAGCGTGGCCGTCGTTCCGCTTTGCCGATGCATATTGGAAATCCACGGCGCTGATCATGGTGGGCAGCATTCTGGGAGTCCTGTTCATTTCGTTGGTGCGGCGTGCCATGGTGGAGGATCCAGAGTTACCCTTCCCGGAATCGCTGGCGGCATCGGAGATTCATAAAGCCGGACAACGCGGCGCGCAAGCCGCGAAATATCTCTTCTGGAATATTGGCGTTGGCGGCGTGGTCTACATCCTGGGGAAATTTGGCCTGTTCGCCGCCGACACCGATCTCCATGTGGGCGTGGGCAGTCTGGGACACAGTCAGGTTCGTCTCGGCACGACCGGAAGCACGCACATCGTACCCACTGGAGGAACCAGCGTATTCGCCGCGCCCAGCGTGAGTCCGGCCTATCTCGGCGTGGGCTACATCATCGGCGTCCGGCTGGCGTCGATCCAGTTTGCGGGCAGCGTATTGGCCTGGGGCCTGCTGGTTCCGTTGATGATCTTCTTTCTCGGCCCCCAACTGAAGGCATATATTCCCGCCGACACTCCGGACAACTGGGCAACCATGGCGGATGCCGTCTGGAGATACATCGTGCGTCCAATCGCCGTTGGAGGAATGCTGGTCGGCGCTGCCTACACACTATTCAAAATGCGCGCGAGCTTGACCGCCGGAATCGGCAAGGCTCTCGCGGACGTGCGCCAGACGGCCGCCGAGCAAGCCAAGCTGGCACGCACCGAACGCTACATGAGTTCGAAAACAGTTTTCAGTTTGATCGCCGTAATGTTTGTGCTGATGTGTGCGCTTTACGTCAGGATCTCGGGCCTGTTCTGGCCGGCCATTCTCGCCGCGGTGGTGATGATTCTGGTGGGATTTTTCTTTGCCACAGTTTCCGGCAATCTGGTCGGATTCATTGGCTCTTCCAATAATCCGATTTCTGGACTAACGCTCTCGACGCTTCTGATTGCAGCTCTCTTGATGGTGGCGTTGGGGGTTTCCGGCACGTCGGGAGTAGCCGCGGTTCTGGGCGTTGCGACCGTAGTCTGCGTTTCGTCGGCGGTGGCCGGTGAACTTTTGCAGGATTTCAAGGTCGGTTACATCCTGGGAGGCACGCCGCAGAAGATTCAAGCCGCTGAACTGATTGCCGTCGTGGTGGCCAGCCTGGTGATGTATTTTCCACTGATGCTGCTGCACGAAGGCAACATCAGGGCCGGCGGCGTGGGATTTGGCGGTGCAGACCTTCCCGCCCCGCAGGCGGGACTCATGGCGACATTAGCGATGGGCATTGTTGGCCATGATATGGCGTGGCCGCTGGTGGTTGTCGGAATTCTATTCGGCATCGCGATGATCATGATGCAGGTAAAGAGCCCCATGCTGGTGGCGGTCGGGATGTACTTGCCGTTCGGCACCACATTCGCCATCTTCGTCGGCGGAGTCATACGCTCAGTCGGCGATTGGGCCGCCGAGCGCCGCGGATTCAACAGCGCGCAAAAAGCGCGCGTGGAGAATGCCGGAGTGCTGGTCGCGTCGGGGCTGATCGCGGGAGAAGCCTTGCTGGGCCTGGTTTGGGCAGGATTGCAGTTTGTCCCGTCCTGGGGCGCGCCGAATCATCCGCCACAAATCTTCGGCGATCCTTCTTACCTGGTAGGCGGAATGATCGTCCTCGCCGGTTTGGCGGCTTTGATGATTTTCTTACCGGTTTCAGCCGCCGGCGATCCGAACGAACCGGCGCCACCAACCGCCATGATGTAGTTTTGTGAACCACGTAAGGAGCCGAAGTTGCATTGACGAGCGCCGCACTTCCTTCGTGCAACTTCGTGCCCTTCGTGGTTGAGTGTTTTATGTCGATCTCCGAGAATGTTGCCCTGGTGCGTGAGAGTGTCGAAGCCACTGCGCGACAGGTTGGACGCAAGTCCGGCGACATCGTTCTGATGGCAGTGAGCAAGACGCAGCCGCCCGAACGAATTCGTGCGGCGTATGACGCAGGCCTGAGAGTATTTGGAGAAAATCGCGTTCAGGAGTTTGCCGGCAAATTCGATTCACTTCGGAATTTGCACGGTGCCGAATGGCACATGATCGGCCACCTGCAAACCAACAAGGCCGCCAGCACGGCGGAGCTGTTTCGCGCCGTGGATTCGGTCGATTCCTTGAAGCTGGCGGAGAAGCTGGACGCGGCGGCACGCTCACTCCACAAGAAACTGGACGTGCTCATCGAAATTAACATCGGCGGCGAAGCCGCAAAGAGCGGCGTGCCATCAGACGCTCCCGCACTCGATGAATTGCTGATCGCCGCGCCCCGGTTCGAGGGATTGGTGTTCCGCGGGCTGATGGCCGTGCCTCCGTTTACCGACGATCCCCAGAGCGCGCGGCCCTACTTCCGCAAGCTGCGCGAGTTGCGCGATACAATTGCGGCGCGCAAACTACCGTCCATCGCGATGGACGAGCTTTCCATGGGCATGTCGCACGATTTTGAAGTCGCAATTGAAGAGGGATCGACTTGTGTGCGCGTGGGGACCGCGATCTTCGGAGAAAGGACAAAGGTCTAACCATCCTTCGCCAAGCTCGGAGTAATCCGAACACCGGGGCACAGACGCCATGAAGCTCTTCGACCGGCTTTGCGCGGGAATCCTTTTTGTTCTAGCGACCGTGGATTGCCTGCTCGTGCCGAAAACTTACACTGGCAGAATCTGGCTCCTCGGCACGGCACTGGCTCTGCTGTTCACCGCAATGTTAAATGTGCTGCGCCTTCGCAACGGCTACGCGGTCCGGGGGCTGAAAATGTTCTGCATTGGCGCCAACGTCTTGATGCTGACTTTTGTTGTGGCGTTGATGATGAGCATCGGCAAGGCACGCGCCCTGCACAATCCGCAGATAATTGTTGTAGCTATCTTAGTAATTGTCGAAATGGGGTTTTCGCTGAGGAAGAACGCTTGATTGCCATTCAGGAGTCAAGCGGCGGAGTCACGTTTGCCGTCAAGGTCCATCCCCGCGCCAGGAAAAACGCCATCACCGGCGAACTCGGCGATGCGCTCAAGCTCTCTCTCACGTCGCCTCCCACGGAAGGCCGCGCCAATGAGGCCTGCATCGAATTCTTCGCGAAACTTTTGAAGGTACCGCGATCTTCCGTTACCATTGCCTCCGGCCGGACCAGCCGCGCAAAAGTGATTCGCGTGGACGGACTTTCGGCCGACGACGTACGCCGACGGATTGGAAAGTAGCGCCGCCATGCCGGCGGCTTTCACGCGCTACCAACGAATCGATTTACCAGGGAGCCACTCTTGAGCTTTTCGGATCGCTTGCAGGAGATTCGCACCGGGTTCGAACGTGCCTTCTGGGTCGCCAATATCAGCGAGATTTTTGAGCGCCTTTCCTACTACGGGGCCTTTGCATCGCTCGCTCTGTACCTCCAGGAAAAGCTGAATTTCTCCGCGGAACAGACGGGAACGCTGACCGGTATCTTCGGCGGCATGGTATGGTTTCTCGCCATTTTCGGGGGGGCCGCTGCCGACCGCCTGGGGTTCCGCCGCGCTCTCTCCATCGCCTATCTCATCCTCGCCGCCGCGTATTTTCTGATTGGATCCATCGGCGCCTCATGGTTGGCTCCAGTGCGCAATGCCGTTCCCCTCGAATTGTTTGTCGGCTTCATCCTCATCCTGCCCGCACTGGGCGTCGCGCTGGTGAAGCCGTGCGTAGTCGGCACTACCGCCCGCGCTTCAAAGCCGAGTGTCCGTTCAATTGGCTATTCGATTTACTATACGATGGTAAACATTGGTGGTGCAGCAGGGCCCTTTTACGCGTCATGGGCCCATCGTCACCTTGGCGTCGAGAGCGTTTACCGCGTTGCCGCACTCAGCGTCTTCGCGATGTTTTTTGTGGTTCTATTCTTTTTCCGCGAACCGCGCCAGCCCGGAGATGCGCCTCCGCCTTCAATCGCCACAGTCGCGCGAAATTTCTGCGTCGTAGTGGGAAACTACCGGCTGGTTCTGCCCGTCCTGATGATCGCCCTCCTGCTTCGCATCGGCCTGTGGATTTATCCCAGCTTCTCCGTGCCCTGGTGGATCTGGGCTGGCCTGCTGGCGCTGGTGCTCGCCGGAATCAGCCGGTTCATGTGGTTCCTCGTTCTCTTCACCGGTTACTGGGTCGTGTTTTGGCAGCAGTACATCAGTTTGCCCGGTTACATTCACGGCTACATCAACCCGCACGCTGACGTCGAAATCATTCTTGTCACGGACGGGGTGACCGTAATCTGCCTCACGCTCGCAGTCAATCTCCTGACGCGCAAGATTCCCGCGTTTCAGGCGGTAATCCTGGGAACTCTAATCACCTCGATTTCGTGGCTGATTCTTGCGTTTCATCCGACGATCTGGGGAGCGGTGCTTTCGCTGTTTGTCCTTGCGCTGGGCGAGATCACGCAGCAGCCACGCTATTACGAATACATTGCGCTGCTCGCACCTCCGGGACAGCAGGGCACCTACATGGGCTTCGCATTTCTGCCCATCGGAATTGGGTCGCTGGTCGGCGGATGGTTCGGCGGAACGCTCATGCATCACTTCGGAGAAGTTACTCACCAGCCAGCGCGAGTCTGGTGGGTTGTTACTGGCGTGGGCGTGGCGACCACGGTGCTGCTGTGGATCTATGACCGGGCGTTCAGAACCACGAGCACTCCTCAGTCGAACTAGGGCCGCCAGCGCTTGACTTCGCGTCCAGCCTCTGGAATCATTCGCTCCCAGCAAGTGAATCGAAGGAGGCTCTATGCCACATTATCTTCACCAAGTCGCATATTCGCGCGAGGGATGGGAAGCGCTGCTGGCGCATCCCCAGAACCGCATTGAGGCGGTAAGGCCCGCGATCGAGAAGTTGGGAGGAAAAATCGAAACCGCATGGTTCGCCTTCGGCGAGTACGACGTAATCGTCATCGCCGAACTGCCCGACAACGTAAGCGCCGCGGCGATTTCCATGGCGTTTGCCGGAGGTGGCGCATGCAAGGCTGTCCAAACCACGCCGCTGATGTCCCCGGAAGAAGCTTTGCAAGCCTTCAAGAAAGCTGGGGAATGCGGCTATCGGCCAGCAACGGTCACGGCTCGCGCCGCGTAAACAGGTCGCGGCAATTGGATTACAGCGGCCAGATTGCTACAACCAGAACCGAGGCGGCCTCGACAGGCCGCCTTCTTTCAAGCGGAATTTCAATCCGGTCATCCATGCCTCACCTCAAGCTCACACCTGACGTCGTCGCCACCCAGATCCGGCGCGCGCTGAAAGATGGCGGCTCCGCGGAGCATGCCTCTGGTGTGCAGTGGTTCTTCAAAGACGAAATCAAATCGCACGGCTGGTATACGGCAGACTTACGCCGCGCGGCCATTCAGTTTCGGCGAGAGGTGAGAAAGGAACACGGGCTCGATTTTTTAGTGGCGCTGGCCGATCAGCTTTTTTCCGGCTCGGTTCTTGAAGAAAAAGTTGCCGCCGTCTTCTTGTTGGAGAAACTCGACGCTGACTTCGGCGACCGCGAATTCAAGTTGTTCGACTCCTGGCTCGATCGGATCAGCAGCTGGGCCGATCACGATGCCCTGGTGCACGACCTGATCGCCCCCATGATCGCGTCCAAACCCGCACGCGCAAAAGCAGTTTTCCGCTGGGCAGCATCGCCAAATCGCTGGCGCCGCCGTGCTGCCTGCGTCGCCCTGATTCGCGGGACTCGAGCGAAAATGTTCTTTCCTGAAATAACCAGGCTCTCCGACTCCCTTCTTGCCGACGAAGATGACATGGTGCAAAAGGGATTAGGCTGGCTGCTGCGCGAAACCGCGAAGTTCGATGCCAAGCGCACAGTTCCATATCTGATGAAGATTCACGCGTGCGCACCACGACTTGTGCTGCGGACCGCCTGCGAGACCCTGCCGGCAACGATGAAGAAGCGGATTCTGACTCGCGAGGTTGCTTAGGCACTCATGACAGTCATGCCGGTTCAGAAATAGCTGAGCCAAGCATCGTTACGGCGCTGCTTCAACCCTGCAAACCAGCGGCACAGCGGATAAAGCGTAACCACGACGAAAGCCCACAACAAGTAAACAATCGGCAATGAGTACCCCCATCCCGGCGGTGGAGTAACTGGAAACTGACCGGGACTCGGGGACTCGAACATCCAATGCACCTGCCCATAGCGCGCATAGCACACGGCGATCGCGACTAGATGAATCAGAGGTATGTGTAAAAGATAATAGAACATCGGCACTTTTCCGATGGCGAGCGCGGGCCGCAGCCACTGCGGCGCACGGACATCGACCGCCCACAAAAAAAGTAGCGCCGGGCCGAGCGTCATCAGAAGAAACAGCAGCGACGGCGGATACTTGTTTGTGTTGAGAAATGAAAGCACGGTAAAGACTGCGGACCTTTGTGTGCTCCAACGCAGCGGATCACCGTAGAGATTGATGCCACGCAAAATAAAGAAGGCGGCGCATAATCCGATACCAACCGGCAGTAGAAAAGCCTTGCGGCGTTCCGATGGCCAGCCATAGATCTGTCCCAGAGCGTAGCCTGCCGCTGTAACTCCAATCCACGGAATGAGAGCATAGGCGACGAAGACGGTGTGTCCAGGATGGTTCAAGATGAAATTGGGCGAGTGCAGGATGGACCAAATCGGGTTGGAAGATCGCACGGAATCGAACAGATTGTGGGTTGCGATCATCAACAAGCCAAATGTCGCCACCACGGAAGCCGGCAGGTAAACCAGAACCGACAGCGTGATCATCGCCCAGCCCAGTGCCCACAAGACATTAAGCAGGACAAGGTGGTAATCAAAGTTGAATTGCCAACCGAAACAGCGCACCACCACGAGTTCCAGAAAGATCAGCCACACGCCGCGAGTAAACAAAAACCACGATAACTCGCGTTTGGACTTCTTGCGCAACGAGAGGTATGCGCCTGTGCCGGTGAGTAGGAAGAAAACTGGCGCACAGAAATGCGTGATCCAGCGCGTGAAGAAAAGCGGGATCGTTGTAGTTGCGGGGTCGGTAGGGTTCACGGCGGAATTGCCGAAGAAGTCCCGCGTATGGTCGAGGGCCATGAGAATCATGATCACGCCGCGAACGACGTCGATCGATTCGATGCGGACGCGTTTCGTAACCACGGACTCAACGACAGGCTCAGCTATCGCAGGCATCTCGCGTAGTCTACCAAGGAGCCGGCCTCAAACGGACCGGCAATTTTGAATGCGAGTCCTTCCGCCTCGATTCGCCCAAATCCTCTCCATTGTTTACAATAAAGGTTTGCCCATGGACTTGGCTGCCATCCAATCTGCGCTGCGCGAACGCAACATCGACGCGTGGCTGTTCTACGACCACCATCATCGCGATCCTATCGCTTACCGCGTGCTCGGTGTACCCGCGAATCTGATGGTCACGCGGCGTTGGTTTTACCTCATACCGGCACAAGGCGAGCCCGTCAAACTGGTACACAAGATCGAGGCCGGCCATCTCGATTCCCTGCCCGGCAGCAAGCGCCAGTATTCCGGATGGCAGGAACTGTTCGATAGTCTGAAGGCGATGCTCGCTCCTTACCGCGATATTGCCATGCAATATTCGCCCAACAATATTGTCTTCACCATCTCTCTGGTCGATGCCGGGACGGTCGAGTTGCTGCGCGGCCTGGGAAAGAACGTCGTCAGTTCAGCTGACCTGATCGCACAGTTCGAAGCTACTTGGACCGAAGAGCAAATAAAAACGCACTTTGCGGCGCGCGATAGTGTGGATGCAATCGTAGCCGCTGCCTTCAAAGAGATCGGCAAGCGGTCGCGCAACGGTGGAACCACCGAGCACGAAATTCAGCAATGGTTCATGGAAGCATTTCGACGCGAGAACCTGCTCACGGACGATCCTCCGATCGTGGCCGTAAATGCCAATGCCGGGAATCCGCACTATGAGCCGCGTGCCGACCATCCCGTTCCCATTCGCGAGGGCGATCTGGTGCTGCTCGATGTCTGGGGCAAGAAGGATATTCCGAATGCAGTTTACTACGACGTCACCTGGATGGGCTTTGTAGGTTCAGCGCCCTCCGGCCGCGTGCGCGAGGTATTCGAGATTGTGCGCGACGCCCGCGACGCCGGGGTGAAGACCGTCACCGACGCAATCGGCGCCGGACGCGGTATTGCCGGTTGGGAAGTGGATCGCGCCACCCGCAACTACATCAAGCAAAAAGGTTACGGCGATTATTTTATACATCGCACGGGACATTCCATTGGCACCGACGTCCATTCCAATGGCGCTAACATGGACGATCTGGAAATCCACGACGAGCGCCGGATTCTTCCCAACTCTTGTTTCTCAATCGAGCCTGGTATTTATCTGCCGGAGTTCGGCGTGCGCAGCGAAGTGAACATGCTGGTGCGGCCGAAGTCGGCGGAAGTTACCGGTAACATTCAACGCGAGATCGTAATTATCTGATGGCAAATTCCACGACAGCAAAAACAAAAGCGGTTGAGCCGGCGCAGCCCGCCAGCATGATGGCCGTGATCGCGCCCGCAATCGGCTGGCTCATTCCCGGTGCGGGCCACCTTATCCAGCGACGCTGGATTCGCGGCCTGCTACTTCTCATTTCCATTGGAACGTTATTCGTACTTGGCTTGATGATGCAGGGCCATATCTACAAGGCCAACGGCGGCGACATACTCGACATTCTCGGATTCATCGGCGACCTGGGTGCAGGCGGAATGTATATCGCGACCCTCGCCATGAACGGCGGCCAGGGGGCGATCGCCTTTGCGATCGCGGATTACGGAACAAAGTTCATGATTGTCGCCGGGCTGCTGAATTTTATTGCGGTGGCGGACGCCTACCACATTGCCATCGGGAAAAAACAATGAAACAGCAGTCAGAAGTCAGCCGTCAGCACTCAGTTAAGACCTCACCGCCGGCGGGAGAATCATGACCGTTCAACTTACACACTTCAGCGCAGCTTTTGTCTTCGCGCTCTTTGCCTCCATCGTCTTCGGCATCACCCACCGCGAAACCTCGCGTGAAATGATCCGCTACGGCCTGTATTGTTTTGTGATGTTCCTGGGCGGAGCTCTCGCCGCGGGGTGGGCAATGTGGCTGGTGCGACGATAGCAGTTGGCCTTTAGCCCTTAGCTCGTTATCTCTCTCGCATTCCTTTCTGTAGAATTTTCCCGTTGCCGCTAAAGCGGCCCTAAAGAGGAGCAAGCTAAGAGCCAACTGCCAAAGGCTTCCCTTCATCCCTGCCACACGAACGCATCGAACACTCGTTTCGAGTCAAAATTCAGCCGTCGGTAGAGAGCGACCGCCCGGGCGTTGGCCTCGGTCACGGTCAGCGACAGCATGGAAAAGCCTCGCTTCCGCAGGCTGCCCACGGTCGCGGCCAGAAGTGATTCTCCAATCCCGTGAGAGCGATATTCCGGCAGCACGCACACTTGCGTCACGTGGCCCACATCGCCGCGCACGCGCGAACAGAGAATCAAGCCAATCAAATTCTTAGCTTTGCGATCAATGGCAGCGAACGAAGCTTCCACATCGAAGAGACCACATCCCGGAAAACGCACAATGTTATTCAGGAAGCGCAGCGATCCAGCCAGGGTGTGGTACTGGTCATTGATCTGAGCATCGACGTGTCCGCGATATGCCGCTGTAATTACCGCTGCCGCAGGCTGATAGTCAGCCTCAGTCCAACGGCGAATCTCAACCTCGGGATGGGTTGCCGGTGTCGTAGGCGATATGTTGCCAATCTCGAGGACCATGAACAGACGCGGATGGCGCTGGAATCCCTGGTCGAGAAATGGCCGGGCGACGCTTCCCGCTTCATGCGCCAGCAACTGGGCTTCAACACGGTGGATTCCGGGTGACTGCTGCAATGTCTCGATCACATGCGTCAGCAGCTTCAGTTCCACCTCGCGCGGATTGGGAAGCCGGTTGCCGTTGGTCACGAACAAATCTCCGACCACGCCCTTGCTGCCTTCGTATACGAAGAAGGTGTAGCCGAAAATCCGGCCGCGTTCGATGGCGGCGTAGCCGGGAAGAATTTTCGCGTCGACATAGCGCAGGATCATCTCCGCCGATCCGCTGTAGTCCCACGAAAGCAGGTTCGCCCAGACTCGAGCCTCGTCGTCGAGCAGGGGGCGCAGATCCACGGAGGAAAAATGTCTGAGGTCGAGAATCTCCACGGGGCTCCTGCGAAGTTCAGCCAACCAATAACGGCTTGCTTCGCGGCGGCAGAACTCCGAGTTTAGTGCGTTTGTAAGAGCTTAGGCAAACCGGCGGAACAAAGGACAGCAACACCGAGGTTACGGCGAAGAACGTGGCGCCGCAGCGACCCAGAAATAATCCACATGCTGCGCGGCATAGTGCCCGAGATACGAGACGCGGCGGCCAGCCACCAGCTTCGCAACTTCTACTTGCGAATTTTCCGGCGCCACCAGTAGATGCTCTTCCTCCGGCACGCTACCCCAATCGTAATTGAAAGTTAACCGGTTCCGATAAAACGTGAGGCCGTATTCCAGTTCGCGGCGAACGTGGTAGACCGCCAGCGGGAGCCGGTGCATCTCCACGCCGGCGATTTCCTGGGCGAATGGGCGCGCCGAGAGTGCCTGATCCAGGGCTTCGGAGCCAAGTTTCAGCACGATCCAAACCGTGAGCACGACGGGAATAAGAGTGACGAAGCGCAGCATGCGCAGACCATTCTTGCGCACCAGCGTGAGCGCAATTCCGGCGCATATTGCGAATGCAATGGCGAGCGCGACGATCATCGGCTGGCCCCCCGGAAGACGGTGCTGCGTGATCAGATACGCAATCAGCAACGCGGGAACAATCGGAGCCGCCGCCAACAGCGCGTGCGGAATTGCCAGCCACGCAGCGACGGTTGTCGCATCATTCTGTTCCAGACGATGGCTCAGATGGTCCGCCAGCAGCAGCGCGCCCGCGGGAATCGCCGGCAGAATATAGCCGGGAAGTTTCGATTGAGAGATTGAGAAAAATATCACGGGGAGGACGAGCCAGCAGCAGGCGAAAATGCTGAGCCGGTACTCTGGGTCAATGCCTGACGCGTCCATTGATTTTCGTGATGCCCACCACACACGCACTGACTCGGCAAAAGCCGCGACCGCGAAAACCGTCCAGGGAAGCAACGCCAATGCTGTTACAGGCAAGTAATACCAGGATGGCTCGGTATGGTGATAAAGGTTCCTGGAAAATCGACCGAGATTGTGCTCGACGATGAACTCGCGGAAGAACCCTGGATTGCTCGCCTGCACAGCGAAATACCACGGCAAAGCGATGACACAGAACAAAAGAATTCCCGGCAGCCAGAGTGTCTTCAACACCAGACGCAATTCTCCAACAGCGGCCGCGTAGGAAACAATCACGACGATCGCGAGAAAGGGAGCCACCGGCCCTTTCGCCAGTGTTCCCAAAGCTAGAAAGCCGTAAAACGCCACAAGATAAATTTTCTTCCCAGTCTCGCGCCAAGACCACCAGCACAGCATGCCCGCGGTGAATGCCGCGGCCAGAGCCATGTCCATCGATGCGGCATGAGCGTAGCCTATAATCCCCGTACCGGAAGCCGCAATGAGCGCTCCGTCAAGTTCGAATCCGGGTCGAAAGCGGCGCAAGAAAAAATACACTGCAAGCACGAGGAAAGTGGCGTCGATCGCCGAGGGCAGCCGCGCGGCCCAGTCACTCACTCCGAATATGCTGTAAGCCACCATCGCCTGCCAGTAATAAAGTGGCGGTTTTTCCAGCCAGGGCTGGCCGCCGAGCACAGGGGTGATCCAGTCGTGACGCTCCAGCATTTCACGCGCCACCTGCGCATAGCGCGGCTCGTCGGCTCCGATCAAACCGAATTGCCCCAGGCCATAGAAAAACAGAAACGCGCAGAATCCCACGAGCAGCAGCGAGTCGGTGCGAGTGCGATTCGTCACGGGATTGGGATTCCGGAATCTGCGGGCATTCTGGGAAATTGTTGACTGATGCCTAATTGTACGCAGGCGTGACGATTGCGACTATTGTACGGAAGGACCGCGGCGCAAACTTTCCAGAACATGGCGCACGGCTTCAGGCAGCGGCCCCTCCAGCGAGCAACCGCTGGCGCATTCGTGGCCGCCACCGCCAAAACTCTCGGCCACTTTCGCCACATCGAGTTTGCCTTTGCTGCGCAGGCTCACTCGAAAACGTCCTTCTGGAAGCTCGCGGAATAATGCCGCGACTTCAACTTCTCCGATGGAGAGCACGTAATTCACCAGGCCTTCGCAATCTTCTTCCTTCGCTCCGCAGCGCTCCATTTGCTCCTGCGTCACCCAAGTCCATCCGATGTGCGCTTCCGTGTTGAGGTTGCGCAGAGCTTCACCCAGCAGCCTCATCTTCGCCACGGAGTGGGCAAAATAAATGCTGCGCGCACAATGCGAGGGATCGGCGCCAGCGAGCACCAGCTCGCGCGCCAGCGCAAAGGTATGCTCGTTGGTCCCTTGAAACATGAACGACCCCGTGTCGGTCATCAGCGCGGTGTAAAGACAGGTCGCAATCTCCGGAGAAAACGGCGCTCCCGCTTCGCGCGCCAGCCGGAACACCATTTCTCCCGTGGCCACGGCATGGGGATCGATCCAGTTCACGTGCGCGAACGGACGTCCGCTGAGGTGGTGATCGATGCTGATGAGAAAGCGGTCTTCCAGGCCTTCCAGCCTGGTGCGGTGTATGCTGTCGCACTCTAGAATAATTGCAGCGTCGTAATTCCCGCCAACCCGATTGGCCTGCAGCACCTGGTCGGCGAACGGAAGTGTGCGATAAATTCGTGGCACGCCATCATGCAGCACCACGTCGGCCTGCTTACCCATGGCACGGAGAACCTGGCAGCAAGCCAGCGCCGATCCGATGGCGTCGCCATCGGGCCGGGCGTGTGAAGTCAGCACGAACCGGTCACGCTGCTCGATTTGATGAAGAACATCCTGCAGCATCGTTATGCCTTTTTCTCGCTCGATCTCGTGTGCGGCTTCATCATCCTCTTTTTCGCCCGCGCCAACAGTTCTTCCACTCGCGCTTTTTCCCTCTCCGAACGGTCCAGCCGGAAATATAATTCTGGAGCACGTCTCAGCCGCAGACGCTCTACCAACTCATGCCTTATATATTCCTTGGCTGCAAGCAAGCCTTCGAGACTGCGCTCTGCTTCCTGTTCGTCGCCGTCTACATCCACCAGAACCTGCGCTGAGCGCCCATCGTCGGCCACATGCACCGCAGTCACGCCAACTAATCCGATGCGCGGATCAGCCAGTTCACCTTCCACCAGGGTTTCGATTTCCTCGCGCAAGGCCTCGCCTAACCGACCGCGATGATATTTGAGCCCGCGCTTCTCCACTATTCACCTCGAAGTAAAACGCATGAGAATATCAGAAAATCGTCCGCAAGTGTTGGCTCTATGGTGCTATTGTCGCGCACCAACGTGGCACTCGGGTAAGTACAGAGGTAACAATGCGATAGCGGGATGAATGGCCGTTCGGTGAAAAGGCCATCGGGCTTCAGCTTTCGGGCTT